>NZ_FQVW01000042.1 GCF_900129485.1 Ornithinibacillus halophilus | reverse complement strand
CCTACCCCCTCGAGGTCTTAAGTCAATCCTCTCTGTGGCAAAGAACGCCACGCCGAGGCTCGACTTAAGCTTGTCGGGGGTGACCAAGGCGCTTGTGCTTTTCTTGTTAAATTACATATTTTTCTGAAACTTTCATACGATGGTAATCGTATTCATAGTATAGCAAATCGTTTTTTAGGAGGCGAAATCATGGATTATGAAAGTGGAGGAATTGCCTTTGTTGGCTGTATGTTTCTAGGACTGGGGATTGGAATGATATTCGGGAACGCAGGTGCTGGTGTTTTAATAGGTATGGGTGTGGGTTTCTTAGCAATGGCGCTATTTGGTTTAATCGGACGAAGAATGTAAAATTCAACTATACATTACCTACTTAAAAAGTGTGGGGAGAATTCATGTGTGTTTAGTAATGTTTGGGGGTAGTAATAGAACATGATTTTCATAGGTTGTATGTTTCTTGGTATTGGGATAGGTATGTTATTTGGTCATACTGGTGCAGGTGCATTAATAGGTATGGGATTGGGCTTTTTACTTTCGCCCTATTTCGATCGTCGGAGGTAGGTTATAAACAAGTTAATAGGTTTAGTCATAACGTTCAGGGCAGAGGTCCTGGGCGTTTTTTTTATAAATATGGGTACGAATTGTTAGCATATTTTGATTGACTTTTGACTATAATGATAATATACTACATTACAACACTAATGCACTATGTTGGTTTGAGGGGAGGCCCCATTAATATGTTAAATACAGATCATACGAAACCAATATATATTCAAATTGCAGAATGGTTAGAAACAGAGATCTTAAATGGCAATCTGAAAGTAGATGAGAAAGTTTATTCACAGTATAAACTGGCAGAGATGTTTACTATAAATCCTGCTACAGCAGCGAAGGGACTTAATTTGTTGTATGAAGAGGACATCCTTTATAACAAGAGAGGACTTGGAAAATTTGTAACGAAAGACGCTAAGGAAATCATTGTAAACAAGAGGAAAAATCAAAAGCTTAAAAACTTAATTGAAGAGCTTGTTTTAGAATCGGAGCGTCTGGAAATGAGAGACGGAGAATTAATGGAAATGGTTCAAGCGGTAATAATGGAAAAGAGGGAGGAAGGGAAATGAATGTAATTGAATGTAAGCAATTAGTCAAAATGCAAAGAAATCAAAAAACATTAGATCATGTAAATTTTTCAATTAAGGAAAATACGATTACAGGTCTAATTGGGAGGAATGGTGCTGGGAAAACAACACTATTAAAAATTATCGCTGGATATTGGCGTAAAACAGCAGGGGACATAAATGTCTTTGGAGTTAACCCTTTTAATAGTTTATTTGTTTCTGCTAATACCATCTTTGTCGATGATCAAATGAGTTTTTCTAATTCCTTATCCTTACTTGATTTACTTGAAGAAGCTGGACGATTCTATCCTAATTGGGATATGTCCCTAGCAAAGCGTCTATTTGATTATTTTGGATTTTTACCGAATCAAATTCATGAAAATTTATCTAAAGGAAAGAAGAGTACCTTTAATATGATTATAGGTTTAGCTGCCCATTGTCCACTTACCATATTCGATGAACCTACTACTGGAATGGACGTGTCGGTTAGGAAGGACTTTTACCGAGCATTACTAAAAGATTATTTAGAGCACCCTCGAACCATCATAATTTCTAGTCATCACTTAGAAGAGGTAGAGGATTTACTGGAAGACATTTTATTAATTAAAGACGGAAGAGTACACCTTCACTTAACGGTAGATGGATTTAAGGAATATGCTGTTGGCTTACGAGGTAACTCCGCTTTGATTTATCAGTTGGTAAATGAAGAGGATGTTCTTTACACCAATAGAGTTGGAGGAGAATACGTCATAGTGAAAAATACATTTTCTCACCAACAAGCGAAACGGTTAGGTCTAGAAATTTCTCCTGTAACTCCTAATGACCTATGTGTTTATTTAACAAACACAACAAAGGGAGGTATTGATGATGTCTTTAAAACAAGTTAGTGAAAGTAAAATTATAAAGAATCAGTTGCTTTTTAAATTAAATTCATTTACAGGTGTTTTCACCTCAATGCTAGCCTTGCAATTGCTTGCTATTTTTATGTCGTATTATGGCAGTAGTAGCATGGGTGGGGGAGGCGTATATGGTATCTCCTATACATTTAGTTATTATTCGGCTAATGTAGTCATTGCTTTCACTTTTCTTTGGATTTTTGTTAATTCCATCTTAATTACGACAAGAGCATATAAAGAAGATGATTTTCATTTTGTGACGAATCGAATGACACAAAACCTATCCAATATCCTTTTTCTGTTCGTTGCAAGTTTAATAGGTGCAGTAACAGCCATGTTATCTAGTTTCTTAGTGAAGATATTAATCTATTTCTTTAAAGCGACAAAAGGGAATTATTTGGCAGTGGATTTAAATGCACTAGAATGGTTTACTGGATTGGCCGCAACAATACTCATTTTATTTATGTTAGGTTCTTTCGGTTATTTCATTGGTATATTGGTTCAGTGGTATAAAAAATTGGCTATAATATTGCCTGTTGTTTTAATCGGAACAGTTATGGCGTTGGCTTCACAAGGACATTATATCTTACCAGAAATCATTGAATTTTATTTTATGGAACATTCGTTTATTGTCTTCTTACTAAAAGTCATTGGTAGTGCAGGAGTGTTGTTTGCTGCTGCCATACTCATTTCTAATCAACAGGAGGTAAGAAAATGAGTGCATACGTACTTATACCGTTAATCATCCCTTTGATAGCTATATTTGTAATATTTTTACTCATAAACAGAAAAGCAAAATCATCTCTGCGTAAAAAAGGGATATATGTCACTTTAACAGGATATATATGTATATTGCTTCTTGCCTTAGGAGTTTATCTTTATTTACCGAAAGAGGAGTATCCTACTACAGGCGACATTGAACAATCGGAGGAGCCAAACCTTTATTTAATGGCTGAGGAAGGAAAGTTCTCTGAAATAGAAGACTTTAAAGTGAAAAGTTGGGAGTTTTCAAGAACAAAAGACCGTTTAGAAATTCTATTAAAATATATTGTTGGAGAAGGACCAGAAGTTTTTGTTGAAAAAGTAGATACAGATTCAATTACTGTTGATTTATATCGGTCTCGGTCTATTTTGAATGGAAGACATGATATAACTGATGAAATACCAGTACCGAAAGTGGATTTAACTTCAGATATGTTGGTAATTACACAGCAAGAAGCACAATTGAAATTTTACGGATTTAATAATGAATTTCCTATAGAGCAATTCTCAGATGCTCATTTTGATCCTGGGAATCTAGGTTCCTCTTTCGGTGGAAATGTTGTATATATTCGTGTGCCAGAAGATTTAAATGTTGTTTACGATAACCAAAATGATTTTGGGATACGAATGATTGTTAGATGAACCAATCGCACATTTGCGGGCTTTTGATTCCCGATTTATAATTATTCGTATTCTCGACCTTTTTTAAAGTGGCCCGTTACATGCGGGATAAATAGGTCAATATGGAAATTATGTGAAATAACAAATAACCAATTCCAATGGTTCTTAATACACTAATATTAGTTAGCATCCGTTATGGAGCATGGGGGTTTAAAGATGCACTATGAAAGAGCAGGGATTGCTTTTATTAGCTGTTTATTATTAGGAACCGGGATTGGTTTGTTATTTGGGAAGTTTGAAATTTTTGGTTCGATTGGGTTTGGAATAGGACTATTTGCAGTTGCCTTACTACGTATAAATTATAGAAAACCTATTAAACAAACGTTTGATTAATTTTGATCAAACGTTTGTTTAATGAAGAAGGAATTAAAAGAAGTTGTCTTTAACGACAACTTCTCAGTGTAACCCGTATGTAGCTGTATGCCCGATTTATTTATTACTTTTTTTATCTTGATAGAAATAAAATGCATCCATTGCTAATGTAACACCTTGGGAATAGGCAGCACCTCCACCAAGAGCAGCACTGACAGCAATGGTTTCCATTAATTCTTCTTCATTAGCCCCTTGTTCGACAGCCCCTTTGGCATGGTAGATGATGCAATATTCATCCTGGGCATAGATGCTAATACCAAGAGCCATCAATTGTTTATGCTTTTGACTGACAGCTCCTGGCTCAAAGCTTCCTTCTGTAAATTTATAGTATCCTTTTACTGTTTCAGGTAAATATTTCTCTAGTTGGCTACTTCCTTCCTTGTAATCAAGAATACTTTGGTCAAAATAATTATCCAATTCTTCAGCATTATGTTCCATAATCATCCACTCCATCTTTTCCAATTTATAAACCTACATAGTATAGGCTTTATAATAATTAGAAAAATATGTATGATTAAATGCTAAAATGTTATTTTTCTTCTTTTATTTCTTCATAATTTCCATACTCATCACCGTAATATTTGTTGTATCGGTCTTTAAACTTATTATATAGATATGTTATTAATACTTTCAAGATAGCGTATCCTGGAATACCAAGGATAACTCCAACAACTCCAAACAGATTACCAGCTACCAATAAGACAATAACAATCGTTAGTGGATGAATTTTCATGGTTTTTCCCATAATATTTGGAGAAACAAAGTTCCCTTCTAAGAATTGGACTGCGATCCATACAAGAGCTAATTTTAATAGCATGAATGGGGAATCCACTATTGCGATAATTATTGCGGGAATAATGGCGATTGTCGGTCCTAGGTATGGAACAACACTGGTTATAGCAGCAATAATTGCCAAAATGATGGCATATTCTAGTCCAATTATTAAATAACCTATGAATAATAATATTCCGATACATGATGCAACAATAATTTGGCCTTGAATATAAGAGCCTACTTGTACATCCATGTTATGTAATATATGTTTCATATCGTTACGATATTTTGGAGGGAGTAGTTTAATAAAATATCTTTTAAATCGCGTTCCATCTTTTAATAAAAAGAAAAGAATGATTGGGAAAGTAACTAACGCAACTACCACATTAGTTAATGTACTGGCCACATTTCGAACACCTTGATAGGCATCACCAATATATGAACCAATCATACCTGGTATATCACTAAAGTTAGAGATAACCCAATTATATCCCTCTTCATAATATGGGCCTAGGAATGAGTTTTCTACCCAATCGGTAAAGTTAACAAACATTTGACCGACGTAAGAAGGAAAATTATTTACAAAACTTGTAATCTGTACTTCTATAGTTGGAGCAGTTAGTAGTATAACTCCTGTAAGAAGTCCACTAATACCAAGGATAATAATGATAATTCCCCAAATACGCTTTATTCTTAGTCGTTCTAAAAGATCTACAATTGGATTCAGCAAGTAAAAGGCTATGAATGCTAAGATAATTGGTGGTGCAATTGTTGCTATTATGACAAAGAAAGGATGAAAAATAAAAGATATTTTGTCATAGATAAAGATTGAAATTCCTAATAGAATAATTATTACCAAGCCAAATAATAAATCTTGTCCACCAAGAAATTTCATAAATCGACTCTGTGATTTCATTTAGCATAATCTCCTTTGCAAATATAGGAAAGCATTCAGAACTGTGTAAATATCTAAGCTAATTAGTACCCATACTAATTCACTTTCACTTTACTATCAATTATATTGTAAACTTTCAATTATTACCAATATAAAAAATTAAACAAACGTTTGATTGAAAACCTCAAATTTATCTGTTTTATAGTACTTAACTATTAATTTGGTTCAATATTTTAAATATGCCTTTAAATATATTTAAAAACTAGCTATCTGTACGTGTTATGGAATAGAAACAGCATATTTTTTCGCATGTAAGGATGTAACTTGATTTATATAAGAGGAATATATTGAATGTTATTCAATACAAATAATAGTAAATGCTTTTAGCAGATAGACACAACAGAAACCATTACTTACTGTAATTGAAATAATAATGTATACTATAGGATAAAAAATGTGATAAATGATATCCTTTTATAGTAATTTTAATCACAATGGACATCTTTCAAGAAAAAAGTTGGGATTTTTGATATAATAAAAAAATAGTACCTCGTCCATAAAAGGAGGATATTCCGGCTTGAGTATGAAAGCTAAACTTCAAAAAGATGTAATGCGTACTTTAAAGCAAACTAGTAGAACGTTTTACATTCCTATCACTTTATTAAAACCCAAATTAAAACATACAGTTGCCTCTGCTTACCTTTGTATGAGAGCAGTTGATGAAATTGAAGATCACGAAACATTGGATATGGAAGTAAAGACCCGTTTGTTACGAGAGACTAGTGATCTGTTATTAACTAGTCCCTTCAATAATGAAAAGTATTTAGAATTACTGGACCCATATAAGGACCAATTACCAGAGGTTACTTTACGACTGGGAGATTGGATTGAATTCTGTCCATTAGAAATAGTAAATAAAGTTACTGCTTCTACAAGTGAAATGGCAGATGGTATGGCAAAATGGGTAGAAAAAGATTTCGTTGTCAAAACCAAAGAAGATTTGGATGAATACACATATTATGTAGCAGGACTAGTTGGTGTGATGTTATCTGATATATGGGGATGGTATGATGGAACAGAAACAGACCGTGAACTAGCTATCGGGTATGGTAGGGGGTTGCAAGCCGTGAACATGCTGCGTAATCAAGAAGAAGATGCTGAACGTGGTGTAGGATTTTTCCCTGAAAATTGGAATCGCTCTGATATGTTTCATTATGCTGAAAGAAACCTTGACAAGGCAGATTTATATATAAAAGATATCAATACAAAGAATATTGTATTGTTCTGTAAAATTCCTCTTGCTTTAGCGAAAAAGACGCTACATGCAATGAATAGTGGCAAAGAGAAGATGTCACGTCAAGAGGTGGAAACAACTGTCGAACAAATTCTAAAGGAAGAATAGTTTGATGACGCGGTTGGTAAAATTACTAACCGTGTTTTTTTTCGCCTATTTTTTATAGATTATATAGGTATTGTTCCATTAATATATGGAAAAATATATAAAAACCTGTTTCTAACAGGCAAGGAGGAAAAGTGTGGATTTTAAAAAAGAAAAAAGAGGATTAGATTGGCCGGTCTTTATTTTTAGTGGAGGATTCTTGGTAATTTTTATTTTACTTTCCTTTATTAATAATGAAATGGTCGATAAAGCAATTTCAAGCCTGTTTGATCACTCAGCAAATTTATTTGGGGCATACTGGCAAGTGCTGCTCTTGTTAAACTTCCTAATTGGACTTGGCCTAGCTGCTTCTAAGTATGGAAAAGTGAAGTTAGGAAGGCTAGACAAACCAAAATATAGCTATTTTAGATGGGTTGCCATGATTTTAGTAACCTTACTAGCAAGTGGTGGCGTGTTTTGGGCGGCATCTGAACCGATGTATCACTATATGACTACCCCTCCATATTATGGTGGAGGAGAGTTCAATAATATAAATGGAGCATTTGCACAAGCATTCATGCACTGGGGATTTACTGCATGGGCAATTCTAGGAACACTGTCAACAATCGTATTAATGTATGTACATTATAGTAAAGGATTGCCTTTACGTCCGAGAGGGTTACTTTATCCAATTCTAGGTGAAAAAATTTATAAAAATAGTGTGATTGGAACCTTGGCAGATGTATTCTCCATCATAGCTACTGTTGCAGGAACCCTTGGTCCACTAGGATTTTTAGGGTTGCAAATTGCGTATGGTTTGAATCATTTATATGGGGTACCAAACACTGTAACAGTAAGTGTTATTGTTGTACTAGCATTGACAGCTATTGCTGCGATTTCAGCAGCCACAGGTGTGGATCGAGGTATTTTAACTTTAAGTCGATATAATGTTGGATTTACTATATTTTTAGGATTCGTTATTCTTATTGTTGGACCAACGTTATTCATTATAGATGCATTTGTTGGTGGGACTGGAGTCCACTTACAAAACTTCTTTGGAATGAGTTTGTTCCGAGGGGATAATGGTTGGCTAAATTGGTGGACGATTTTCTTCTGGGGATGGTTTATTGGTTATGCTCCAATGTTAATCGTGTTTTTAAGCAGAATTTCTCGTGGTAGAACAATTCGTGAACTAATCATTGCTGTTTCGATAGTAGCACCACTAGTAAATAATTTTTGGTTTTCAATTGTTGGTGGTACAGGGGTGTTTTTTGAGAAGGAGTCACCAGGTTCTATTTCTAATGCGTTAAATGAAGGTGGAATGCCTGCAGCAGTAATGGCGATTACTGAGCAATTACCGATGGGAATATGGTTTGGAATAGGTTTTCTAATTGTTTCGATTGTATTTGTAGCTACTACTGTCGACACCATGTCATATACAGTTGCTGCAACTTTAACGGGAAGAGATAATCCTAAACGTTGGTTAAGAGTTTTCTGGGCTGGTATTTTTGGACTTACTTCCGTTATGATTTTAACAATTGGCGAAGACAGTGTAAGTTCCATTCAAAACTCAATTGTCATCACTGCAGTACCGGTTTCGCTATTATTATTACCACCATTATGGTATGCACCTAAAATTGCAAAACTTATGGCATTTGAGCAAAAGTTAATTTGGCAAAGAGAACTACAGAAAAAGATGGATAAGAAAAATTAGCTGTAAAAAGGGTCTGAAGTAATTTCAGACCCTTTTTGTTTTTCCATTAATGACTATTTAAAATGGTCTTTAAATAATGCTCTTAGCCCAAGATGTAGTAATGCAAGAGAAAATACTATAATGACAATTCCGCCAACTATTCCAAAAAAGGTAGCAATTGGAGCGGAGATTACAACAGATGTTGGTACATAGATCATTGCAAAACCGGCTAAGATACAAGCTAAATATAGATATACAAATCTTTCAGGCACAAATATCCCTCCTTTTGCATGTTCACTACAGTGTATGCATAAAAGAGGGGATTTGTATAAGGCAACTTAATTACAATTTTAATAAAGATGTTTACAGTTTAATAACATTGGAAAGAGTCAATATTGTTCAAATCGATTCCGAAATATACCCAACGATTTCTGCGCCATCTGAATCCAGCAATGGAATTACGACCAACAAATGTTGGGAAATACCAGAAAGAACCTCCGTTTTCTAACCAGATGTATGTGAAGCGGAATAAGCACCCACGAATTCCACCTGGGTCTACAGCGAACGTCTGGAATTGTTGCTTTTGTGGTGTAAAGCTAGGAGGCGGACTAGTTGGTGCACCACCAGATTGTGGTGTTCCACCTGGGAATTGCCCAGGCTGTCCTGGGAACTGTCCACTACCCGGGAATTGCCCAGGCTGCCCTGGAAATTGTCCATATTGGCCCGGGAACTGCCCACCTGGTTGTTGCCATCCATATTGATTTTGTGTACCTGGATATCCAAAAAATTGTCCTAATAAATATCCAGGAAGATTAAATTGTCTTTGATCGTCATATTCATGATAATTCACTCGTATTCCTCCCTAAAAGTGTACTCGTTTTAATATATGGGGAAAGAGTCTATATTGGGATAAATTCTTAAAGAATGGGCTGGTGTCAGGTACTTAAGAAAAATCGCAGAGCGCCCACTTTGCGAAGGAAGTCTCTCTAGTCGCAGGCGCTCGGAGCTAGACATCTCTGAAATTTTATACATTCTTATCTTTAAAAAAGTATTGACTCTAACGTTGCGTTATACTTTACAGTAATGAGTAAGAAGGGAGGCTAATATATGAAAGTAAGTGAAGTTGCAGAATTAGTTGGAATCAGTGTTCGGACATTACATCACTATGATGAAATAGGATTGTTAAAACCTGAAACAGCAACAGAGTCAGGATACAGAGTATATTCCGAGGAAAACTTAGAGACGCTACAGCAGATACTCTTTTTTAAAGAGTTAGGGTTTACGTTAAAACGGATTAAGGAAATTATATATAATCCATCTTTTAATAGAATGGAAGCACTAGAACAACATAAAAGATTGTTAATGGAGAAACGAAAGCGAATTGATCAGATATTAGCAACCCTTGATAAAACGATTAAACATTCGAAAGGAGAAATTACGATGAGTAATAAAGAAAAATTTAAAGGATTTGATTTTAGTAAAAATCCTTATGAAAAAGAAGCAAGAGAACGTTGGGGAGATAAAGCAGTAGATGATTCCAATGAGAAGATTAATAAATTGTCTAAAGATAAACAGCAAGCATTAGGAGAAGAATTCGATGCTATTTATCGTAAATTAGCATCTATTCGTCATGAATCACCTGATTCTGATATTGCACAAGAAGGAATAAAGGAATGGTATGACTACTTAAATAGGATTGGCAATTATTCATACGATGCATTTAAAGGATTAGGACAAATGTATGTAGATGATGAACGTTTCACCAAAAATATTGATAAGTATGGAGAGGGATTAGCGGTATTTATGCGTGATGCAATGGCTGTATATGCTGATAAAAGAAATTAATATATTGGGAAAGGAGTGCTTGAACTGATATAGTGTTCAGCACTCTTTGTCTTCATACGACACCTTCAACTATAATTTTAAATCCTCTCATAAGTAGCCAGATTTTTCATTTTTAACTCACTTTTTACAATTTAATAATGTATAAACACTATTATTATGCTATAAATAGTATAGTAGTTTTTAAACCACAGCAGGAGGAGTTATTTTGGAAAATGTGATTAGAGTAGAAGCGTTAGCTAAAGTATTTGGTAACCAAACAGCGCTAGAAAATGTTGATTTTCAAGTTGAAAAAGGAGAAACTTTTGGTTTTCTTGGACCTAGTGGAGCAGGAAAGACAACTACGATAAAAATACTAACAGGTCAGCTAATGCAGACTAGTGGTGAGGCATTTGTCTTTAATATACCTACTTCAGAACTAAAAAAAGGAATGCATCGAAAACGAGTTGGTGTTCTTACAGATAATAGTGGTTTGTATGAACGATTGTCCATACATGATAACTTAAAACTTTTTTGCGACCTATATGAAGTACCGAGAAGTAGAATTGAAGAAGTATTGGATATGGTTAACCTAACAAATGAAAAGAAGAAGGCGGTATCTAAGTTGTCAAAAGGGATGTTGCAACGAGTGTTACTAGCTAGAACTTTTCTGCATGAACCCGACTTATTATTCCTGGATGAACCTACTTCAGCGCTAGACCCGACAAACTCGAAACAAATTCATGATAGTTTAAGAAGAATGAATGAAAAAGGGACAACCATCTTTTTAACAACACATGATATGACGGAAGCTGAAACTCTTTGTAATCGGGTAGCATTTTTAAATAAGGGAAAAATCCAGTTGATGGATGAACCGAAAAAATTACGCCGTCAATACTCAGATAATACCGTTATTATCGAGTTAAAAGATGGAAGAGAATTGAAACGAACAAGTGGCCCAGAACATGCACAAGAAATCTATCAATATATGATGGATGATCAAATTGTATCGATTCATTCGGATGAGCCGACTCTTGGCGATATTTTTGTTGACATCACGGGGAGGGAATTAGTATGAGTTTCTCTTTAAAGCGTATTAATGCAATCTTTCAAAAGGACTTAAAAGATTTATCTAAAAATATGTACATAGGTTCTATTATAGTCCTCCCGATATTAATGGCTTTTTTATATAGTATTGGTGATGGGGAGACACCAATACTATTACATTATTTAGTAATTAACTTGGCACTTTCTTCTGTGACTGCATTTATTCAATGTGCCGTAATTGCAGAAGAGAAAGAGAAGAATACTTTACGTGGATTAATGCTGTCTCCTGCATCACTTACAGAAATTCTGACAGGAAAGAGCTTAGTTAGCTTAATTCTAACTGTAGTTACAATTGCTTTATGTATGGTGATAACTGGTTATGAACCGACTAATCTACCTTTAGTAATCTTAGCTATTTTTGTTGCATCGTTGTTCTTTTTAGCATTAGGTACATTATTAGGGCTTTTAACACGTTCAATCATTGAAGCATCGGTTGTTATTTTGCCGTTTATTTTTCTATTTGGGTTCGGCTCCATGGCTAAGCCATTCATAGAAGAAATTACATGGTTGAAATTTATGGAATACCTTCCTAATTCTCAGTTAGAAGAAATTGCATATGGAGTAGAAGTTGGAGCTGGTTTTAGTGATATCCTAGAAAACCTAGCAATAATTTTAGTATGGGTTCTTGTTGGAGTTATTTTAACCATCTTTGTTTATAAAAAGAGAGAACTAGATTAAACTAAAGAAAGAGGCTGCCTTTGAGGCAACCTCTTTCTTTAGTTTAGTTCTTTATCTAAAAATGCATAAAAGTCTACCCATTCATCAATTACTTTTGAGGTGGGTTTTCCAAGTCCATGACCTGCTTTTGATTCTAAACGAAGTATAACTGTTGAATTTGGGTCTGCCTTTTCCCATAATGTTGCTGCAAATTTCTTTGAATGTGCTGGTACTACTCGGTCATCACTTTCTGCTGTTGCAATTAAAGTCGGTGGGTATTTCTCACCTTCTTTAATATTGTGAAGTGGAGAGTACGAATATAGGAATGGAAATTGCTCAGGATTATCCGCACTACCATATTCAGGAATCCAATAGCGTCCAATAGTAAATTTATGATAACGTAACATATCGATTACTGGTACTCTACAGATCACTGCTCCAAAAAGGTCTGGTCGTTGAACCATACAAGCAGCAACAAGTAATCCGCCATTTGATCCTCCCATGATGGATAACTTCCCTTTATCTGTGTAGCGACTTTCAATTAACCATTCCCCTGCAGAAATGAAGTCATCAAAGACATTTTGTTTATTTTCTAGCATTCCTGCTCGGTGCCACTCTTCCCCATATTCTGTTCCACCACGGAGATTTGCAACAGCATAAACGCCACCTTTTTCTAACCATCTTAGAATAGCAGGGTTAAATGTAGGTGACATACTTATATTAAAACCACCGTATCCATATAGAATGACTGGATTTTGACCGTCTAGCTCTA
Source organism: Ornithinibacillus halophilus (assembly GCF_900129485.1). Taxonomy (GTDB): domain Bacteria; phylum Bacillota; class Bacilli; order Bacillales; family Amphibacillaceae; genus Ornithinibacillus; species Ornithinibacillus halophilus. Next base: position 11,977 of record NZ_FQVW01000042.1, on the reverse strand, counting down.
ACCCTTTTTTATGAGTTAGAAACATCGGGACCTTTGTGCCATCTTTAGAAGTGTAGAAGACTTGGTTTGTTTCAAACTCTCCTGTATCAATTGGTAACTCTGACTCAAAAGTAATCGTCAATTTTTCTTTTTGTAGGTTATATGTATACACTGTTGTAGGGTTAAGAAATGACGTAATACCAAAGTATAATTCATGGTCTTCCTTGCTTTTAGTTACATTCGTTAAAGATCCTAGTACTGGTAACTCGACTGATTGAGAGTACTCGCCACTTTTGTTAAAAATATGAATTTGATGATGAGCATCATGTAGAAGGGCTACAATAAACTTACCGTCCATGTACTCAACGTGATCTATAACATCTTCTTGTTCAGATATAATATCTGTCCAATTTTCTCTAGTTGGATTATCCGTGTCAATTGCAATTACCTTTCCGTTTGGAGCATCTAAGTTTGTTTTAAAGTAGAAGATGTTATTTTCATTCGTAATGTATTCGTACTCGGCATCTTGGTCATCTAGTAATTTTACTAAATTCTCCTCGCCATTTAATTTCTTAATATAAAAGCGATTTTCGGTTGCTGTACCTAGCATAACGTAAAGTAATAAGTACTTTTCATCAGCACTAATTAATGGAGAAAACATTAATTCTTTATCTTCTGGTTGTTCATGAATGAGTGTATCCTCACTTTGCGAGTGGCCTATTTTATGAAAATATACTCTATTATAATTGCTTTCATCTTCCTTTGATACACTACCTGGTTCAGGAAAACGTGCATAATAAAATCCCGAATTATCAGGTGCCCAAGCAGTATTTGTAAATTTGACATGTTTAATAACATCTTCTAAGTCTTCACCAGTATGAATATCTCTAATTCTAATTTCTTGCCAGTCACTCCCGTGAGTAGATGTCGCATAGGCAATATACTTCGCATCATTGCTTATCGAAAATCCTGTCATAGCAACAGTCCCGTCATCACTTAACGTATTAGGGTCAATGAGTACTTCATCTGTATCGTTTATTTTTTTATACAAAATAGCTTGATTTTGAAGACCATCATTTTTTTGGTAGAAAAGGATGTCTTTCACTTTTTTTGGAACAAAGTATTTAGGGTAGTTCCATAATTCCTCTAATCGTTTACGGTCCACTTCCCTAGTCGTAGCGTCAGAAAAATATGTATCACACTGTTCCATTGCTTGTTTTGACCAGTCTTGAGATCTGTCTGAATCGGGGTCTTCTAACCAGCGATATGGATCAGCGACTTTTGTGCCGTGAAAATCTTCTACAATATTATCTTTATACGTTGTCATTGCCATTCCTCCTTGATTAATGTTCTATACTAATATTTCGACAAAATTAAACCAATTCCTCTAAATTAGCTAGGATTCCTTTAATCATAATAATCCCATCTACATCATACAATCTAAAATCATAACCTATGTCAAAATTTAATCGATTGGGGGAAGCGTGGAGATGAGTCGTACAGGGGAAATTGTTTTAACGATTATTGGTGTTTTATGCTATGTGTTTACAGCACTAATGGGATTCGTTACAGTTTGGATGATGAGTAGTGATAATTTTGTAGAATTCTTATTCGGTGAAAATGTGGAAGTTGATGGAATTTATATGAATGATATTGATCAATTTTTGAGTGCTGTAGGTGCTGGAGGTTGGTACCTCGTTATTGTGTCAGTTATTGCTATTGTAGTAGGTGTCATTAGTATTTTTATGGTAAAGGGAAATAAGAATCCAAAAGCTGCTGGAATTATTTTAATCATTATTGCAGTGTTAGTCCTTGTAGTTAGCATAGGAGTAGGTGTATTTGGAAGTATCTTTTATCTCATAGCTGGTATCATGTGTCTGGTAAGAAAACCTGCAGAGCCATCTTAATATTTGGTAGAATGGTAGCAAGAGGTGGTAGGATGGGCCAAATATCTAAGAAAATGGCAAATTGGATTCAAAAGATTATTGGTGAAAAGTCTAATATAGTTTCTGTAGAACAAATGAAAGGCAGTACTTCTTCTATTTTGTATCATATACATGTTGAAGGTTATCGTTATAAGGAACTTGTTGTACGGCAACATAATAATTGGGAGTGGCTGAAGGAAGAACCTGATTTAGTTCTACATGAAGTTGGCAGCTTAGAATTAGCAAGTAAGGTTAGAATTCAATCACCAGAGGTTCTTGCATATGATCCAACAGGTGAGGAATGTGGTTCTCCAGCCATTTTAATGACGAAAGTTGTTGGAGATGTTAAATTAAAACCTAAGAATATGTCAAAATGGCTGGATAGCATGGCTGAGACGTTAGTGAAAATACATAGTATCGATGCAAAAGACTTTTCATGGAAGTATTTTTCATATAATCAAGTGAATCAAATTGAGGTGCCGTCATGGTCAAGCATCTCAAAGCATTATTGGGAGAAAGCATTAGAAATTGCACAGAGTCCTAGACCAGTGGAGCAGTATACGTTTATTCATCGAGATTATCATCCTACAAATATTTTATGGGAAGATGGCGAGGTATGCAGTGTAGTAGACTGGGTAAATGCCTGCTATGGCCCAAAAGGCGTTGATATAGGTCATTGTCGAATTAACCTTGCAATGCTATATAATGTAGAAGTAGCAGATGAATTCCTTGAAGCCTACATATCACATGCTGGAGAAGACTTTCAATACAATCCATATTGGGACATTGTATCGGTGTCTGATTTCTTGGTTGGTCCACCGGAAGTTTATCCTGGATGGAAGGCATTTGGTTTTACAGGGCTAACTAATGAAATGATTAAAGAGAGAATAGATAAATATGTAATGAGTTTAGTAAATAAATGAATCTTAACGGAGGTTACATCCGTATAATAAGATGAACTGTTAATGATAATATTGGGAGGTACTTCAAATGACAACGACAAGTGATGATCGATTATATGCAATGCTGCTTTATGTTTTAAGTTTTCCATTTACTGTTTTAGGACCATTATTAATTTGGTTGTTAAAAAGAGAACAATCGCCATTTGTTGACCACCATGGAAAGCAATACTTCAATTTCATCGTATCGTACTTTATTTATGGTATTATTGGAGCAATATTGATGTTCGTCTTGATTGGATTTGTAATCGTCTTTGCATTATCAATTATGGCCATTGTATTTACCATCATTGCGGCAGTAAAAGCATACCAAGGTGAATGGTACAAATTCCCACTCGTAATTGAATTTCTGAAATAGAATGAATATGGTTGTGGCGTCCTTTCCTTGTGGGGAGGGCGTTTTTTGATTTTTGTCAAAATTTGGTATAGAATGTATAATGATGAATATCCCCTTAATAAAGCCTCGTTTTTGCTGTGTTGTCGGTTCGGACATCTAATCCCTTATTAAAGAAAATATATCTTAAAACTCATAGTTATGGACATTTAGTACGTTATTTACTGTAAAAATAGCTTGTATCATAAGTTATTTTCTAATTAACGGAAAATATGTCCAATTTTGATAAAATTAGAGAATATTTATATGTATAAAGGATCGGATGTCCTCTCAAATATCTAAAAGAAAGGAAAATGGATTAATGAAAGGATTTGAAAAGGAATATACTCAATGGATTCAACAAAATATTCTAGAAGAGAAGAATCCAAGGCGACGTGAATTGTTAGAGAAGGGATTAGGTCATGGAACCGTTCAATTTCTTAAATATATATGGTTCCCAGTAGTAGGAAATTTTGATCACCTTTATCCTGAATGGGAAGTACGTGATCTGAATAATGGATACCGTTACCTTGATTTAGCATACATGCCGGGTGGGGTAAAAGGCTGCATCGAAATTCAGGGATTCGGTCCACATGCAAGGGATATTAGTGTGGCTAGATTTAAAGACTTATGTTGGCGTCACTCATTATTAGCTCTAGATAATTGGACAATACTTCCGATCGCTTATCTTTCAATTATAGATGAGCCAAAAAATGTCAGCAACTTATCTTGTCCTTCATCGGTAAATTTATCTCAACAAACACTTCTTCACCAAATCTGAATTGGGTTGAAACTGAAGTAGTTCGTTATGCTAGACGGGTACTTCGTCCAATTACTCCCCTCGAAATTGCTTCACATCTAAATATAAGTGATCGACATTCAAGAAGGATATTACATAATATGGTTGATTCACAAATATTACTCATTGCTAGTGGAAAAAAACGTGCCCGTAGTTACAAGTTAAATAACTTTCGGACAAATAGTACCCTATTTTAACCGAGATAGTAGTTTTAAAGAATAATAGGACATTTATTCCTTTATTTAATAAAAATCACGTTAAAATTAGTTAAATTTTGATATATAACGGAACAGATGTCCACAAATCAAAATATATGCAAAATCCCACTACAATAACGGAATAAATGTCCCTTAAACTCAAACAACCAACCCCCACCCCAAAAACCCTACCTCAAATCTTCTCTAATCTTATAATTCAATGCAATTAAGGAGAAGACTAGCATGACAATAATGGCTACACTGAACACATGAATGAAATCACCTAGGTTATTGAAATCTATTGTTCTATTAGTAATAGTGTTTACTAATAAATATGATGTCAGATTCAAGTCAGTTATAAGTGATTCCAATACACCTAGGACCATTCCAAAAACATTTAATACAAGTGCGATACTTATTACAATACTTGCAATGATATTTCTCATAATGATGGTGATGCAGAGAATCATGATAGAAAATGACCAATGAAGTACAATCTGACCGATTAATAGTTTAACAAAATACCCAATATCACCAATTGTTGCCTGTTCAAAGAAAATAGTTCTTCCGATTAAATCGGAGAGAATGAAAACCACAAATATAAATAATGTAAATACCCCTTGGATTAAGATTTTGGAAAGAACTGAATTTATCCGTGCTCTACTGAGGGTAATGTAGTTTTTATAAAAGCCTGAGTTATATTCACTCATATAGAAATAAACAGTGAATACTGCAATGTAAATCATAACCCATGAAGGTGTCTGGGCTAACATTGATTGAATAAACTGGCTTTCATTCATTGCACTAGTAAGCAAGCCCCCATGTTCTGTTGGTTCTTCGTATTGATTAATCATAAAAATGCCAAATATTTGGAAGGCAGAGAATACCATTAGTAATACATACATCATTTTGTTTGAAATAAAGCGGCGAAAGTCCATTTTAAAAAGATTAACCATGGGCTGTAACCACACTTTCTGTCCGCTCTAAAAAGTATTGCTCCAAGCTTTGCTTATGTTTCATGATAGAATGTACTGATATCCCATTTTCAACTAAGGCGTTAACTATCCGATAATTTTCAATGTGAGAATCGTAAATACACACAGTATGATCATTCATTACCTTGTAATTACCGATGTTTAGATGTTCTTCTAAAATAGGGGTAGCCATTTTTACATCGCTGACTTCGACTTCTATACGGTCTTCGCATTTCAGCAACAGTTCTTCTTTTGAATGGATCTCAATAATCTCTCCTTTATGAATGATGGCATATTTCGTGGCTACTTTCGATAACTCCTCTAGTATATGGCTAGAAATGATAATGGTAATTCCTTTCGAGTTCAAATCCAAAATTAAATTTCTAATATCAGAAATCCCTTGTGGATCTAACCCATTGATTGGTTCATCTAGGATTAAAACATCTGGGCTTCCCATTAATGCGATAGCTATCCCTAGCCTTTGCTTCATTCCCATGGAGTAATTTTTGACCTTGGTCTTGTTTGTGCGACTTAATCCCACCAGTTCCAGTAACTCGTTAATATGTTTTAGATGATCTTTTAATCCATATGACATTGCAACAAATTTGAGATTATCGTAAGCCGAATATTGGGGATACAATCCAGCATTTTCTATTAATAGTCCCATCCGTTCATAATATGGGTGATTAGCATTCATTTCACTGTTAAATAAATGAATTTTTCCGGTTGATGGGTAAACCAATCCCCCAATCATCTTTAATAAAGTTGATTTTCCGGCGCCATTTTGACCGATTAATCCAAAAATCTCACCCTTGTATATTTTAAAATCAGCCTGTCGTACTGCTAAAGTAGACTTAAATTTTTTCGTTAATTGGTTCACTTCGATTATGACGTTAGACATTCTGAACACCTCCTATACTATAAGTTAGCAAACAGAAGCAAATATACCGTCAAGGAAATGTTAAGAAAGTTCTAAGAAATGTTATGTGCTTAATCTAAAACCAATTCCCCAGACAGTATCAATATAATCTTCATCAGTGTAATGCTTGATTTTATTACGGATATTACTAATATGAACCGTGAGTGTTTTGTCTTCTCCTAAATATGTTTCATTCCATGCCAGTTCGTAGAGATCTTGTTTAGTAAAGACACGGGTTGGGTTTTTCATCAAGAGTTCAAGAATCTTAAATTCTTGTCTAGTAAGGTTCAACTCATGGTTTTTAATATAAACACTTATGTTTTCGCTATCTAGCAGTAGATCTTTATATTCATATAGAGCATGTTTGGTGTTGGTATTTCTTTTTAACTGAACATGAACTCTGGCTAACAACTCTTCCACCGCAAAGGGTTTAGTGACATAATCGTCGGCACCTAATTCAAATAATTGTAGCTTATGATCTAGTTTTTCTTTGGCAGATAATACAATTACAGGGGTTTCATAATTTAATTCCAATCTTAAATACTTCATGAAGGCTTCTCCAGATAAACCTGGTAACATGAGGTCCAATATAATAAGTTCATACATCTGATGCGTAAGGTTTATTTTTCCTTCGGTGCCAGAGTAGGCCTGTGTACATGCGAAATTTTCTTTTGTTAGCACATCATAGATGATATTGTTGATATGCTCATCATCCTCGACAATCAATATATTAACCTGCTTCTTTTCACCGACCATGTTCATTCTCCTTCGCATGTTTATTAAAAGTCACACTAAGACAAAATTCATTGCTGTCCAATTTAGCATGAACAGTACCATGCATCATTTCCACAAGAGATTTAACGATAGAAAGTCCAAGTCCAGAAGAGTGTTTGGTGCGTGATGGGTCTTCCTTATAAAAACGTGAGAATACTTTATCAGGGTTAAGTGATTGGTTTGCTTTTAATCTATTAGAAAACTGAAAGACTATTTCCTCTTGATTTTCTTCACAATCAATAGCTAACGTTCCTTCCCCATGCAGAAAATAATTTCTAATAATGTTTTCCCATACCCTTTCAAGTGCGCCTTCATTACTTAGCGCATAGATTGGTGACTCTGGAAGATTAAGGATAGGTTCGTGACCAATTTTTGAAAATTCATCAATAAATGAGAAGAGATGTTTTTGAAGTACATTAATCATATCGATAGAATGTAATTCCAACACATAAACTTGATTTTGTAATTTTGTATATAAAAATAACTCATCAACAAGTGTTGTGATTTGTTTAATTCTATCCTGAGCCTTCGCAATATATTTTGTTTTTTCTTCATTCAGTTGGGAAAGTTTGGCTAATTGAAGATAGCCGTCTAGTGAGGTAAGTGGTGTTCGTATGTCATGGGATAAGTTAACGATGGTTGCATTAACTTCATTATTTTTCTTGATGAATTTTTGATTTAGATCTCTTTGATTACTAAGTAATGTATTACATAGAGTAGTTAATCGGTGGATTTCTTGGGGCTTGAGTTGTGTATGAATAAATTTAAATGAATTATTCTTGGATATGAAAGATAATTGATTTCCGATATCTTTAATTTGGTTTTTATAATACAAAAGGTAAACGGTTTGAATAATTAGTAAGACAGATAATAACATAATTAGGGTAATCAGCATTTCGGTTCACTTCCCTTCTGTCATCATTATATCTGTTTGAGTAAATAATTGAAATAAGAATATTCTTATTAATCTAACAAAAAAAGCGACACTATCCAACGTGTCGCTTTTATACTATATGGAGCATAGCGGGCTCGAACCGCTGACCTCTACACTGCCAGTGTAGCGCTCTCCCAGCTGAGCTAATGCCCCTTTACACCCTTTATTATAAAATCTACAGCTGCATTTTTCAACAAATTAACGTAGTTAAATATACTTAGAGATATTATCTAGTATAAAATAACTGTTTTGAGTGAATTGGTAGTTAGATAGGATTATTTTGCTAAGAATTTACATATTCTTAATGGTAACGAACCAAATTATATGCAATATTAAAAGTGTGTTAGATTCAAAGAAATCTAACATACTAATTTTGCAATTGGAGGGTACTATGAAAAAATCAATGGTAGGAAAGCTGTTCAATCTAGTTCTTATTTTTGCAATTGTTTTCATGAATTACTCGACAGTGTTTGCTCTAAATTCTTCGACAGAGAATCAGCAACTAGAAGCAGAAGATTTATTTATTTCAGAGTATATTGAGGGAGGTTCCTTTAATAAGGCCATAGAAATCTTTAATGGAACAGGAACTTCAGTTAATCTGTCAAACTATCAGCTAGAGTTGTATAGTAATGGGGCGACAGAAGCCAGTCAGACACTTGCTTTAGAGGGGACTCTAGAACATGGTGATGTTCTCGTTTTAGCACATGGAAATGCAAGTGAAACAATATTAGCTGTAACGGACATTGTTAATTCGGCTGTTATTAATTTTAATGGTGATGATGCATTTGTCCTTGCTAAGAATGGAGAGACAATTGATGTATTAGGAGAAATTGGCGTACGAGAAGATTATGGAAAAGATAAAACGTTGGTAAGGAAGTCTTCCATTTCTGCTCCAGATGCCAATTATGATGAATCACAGTGGGACGTGTATGCTAAAGATACGTTTGCATATCTTGGACAGCATATAATGGACGGGGTTGACCCAGGAGAGCCTGGGGAACCAGGAGATCCAGGAGAGCCCATTGATGAGAATACTATCTATGAAGCTCGTAATCTGAGTGATGGAACAACGGTTACGGTAGAAGGTATTGTATTAGCTAACAATACTGCACTTAGTAATGGTTCTCAATTTACAACGTATATCCAGGATGATACAGCGGGAATTAACTTATTTGCTTATGAACAGAGAGACCTTCCAGACCTTAAAAAGGGTGATGTAGTAAAAGTTACGGGTGAACTAGATTCGTATAATGGGTTAAAAGAAATCATCCCGACTACAATTGAAGTGTTTGATACCAATCAACCATTACCTGAAGTTCAACAAATTTCATTGGAAGACCTTCAAGATCCTGCAATTGCAGAAACATATGAAGGGGAACTTGTACAAGTGAATGGGTTTATTAACAACATCCCTGAAAGCCCTGCAGGTGGTGGCTATAATGTATCATTAATTGATTCAGATTTTAATGGAACGACCTTAAGGGTGATGGAAAATGCCTTAGATATTAGCGAAGTACAATCGCAAAAATGGTACAACATAACAGCGATTGTTAGCCAATATAACACGTATCAACTTCTGCCTACAGAGCAAAGTGATATTCAGTTGGCTGAGGAACAACCAGATCCGCCGTCTGCTGAGGGATTATACCCAGCAAAAGTTGATCGAATTACTGATGGTGACACAATTCGAATCCAGGACCCTGTATTCGGTGAAACAAGAATTCGTTTTGTAAACATGGATACTCCAGAAACATATCCAGCACGTAACAGTGATCCTACTAGACAAGAAATAAATGAGAATCAAAAACACCATGGTGATATGGCTACTCAGTTTATAAATACGTTAATCCAGCCTGGTGATGAGATTTTATTGAAAGTCGGAGATCAACCAACAGATGACTATGGTCGAATACTAGCGGAAGTTATTCGTCAAGAAGATGACTTAAATATAAATTTAGAAATGGTAAAAGAAGGATATGCCGTATCCTATTTTATCCCACCATTTAATGAGGACGTATATCCTGACTATCAAGCAGCGGTAAAGGAAGCTAAAGACGCTGGTCTTGGTATTTGGAATCCTGACAATCCACTTCTTGAGTTACCTTTTGCCTTTCGTGCGAACGATGATCAAAAAGGATTTTTACGATATGTTGGGAACTCAGATACGATGGAATATGTGGAACCAAATTACTGGGAAGATGTTCCTGTAGAAAAACGGATCTTTTTCTCAAGTGCAGAAGAAGCAGAATCCTATGGGTATCGTCCAGAAGGTCAAGAGGATGAAAATCTTCTGGAAGTTCAAATATTAAGCATGAATGACCTCCATGGAAAAATTGATCAAGAGTATAGTCTTGACCCTGATGGAGATGGAGTCAATGATATGTATGGACGAATGGATTATACAGCAACTGCAATAAAAGAACGTGAACTAGAAAATGAAAATACGTTAATTGTTCACGCAGGTGACATGATTGGTGGAAGTTCACCTGTTTCAGGATTACTGCAAGATGAGCCGACTGTTGAAATTATGGAGGAAATCGGTTTTGATGTTGGGACTGTTGGAAACCATGAGTTTGACGAGGGATTGGATGAATTACTACGCATGGTTAATGGTGGAGACCATCCAGAAGGTAAGGGAACAGAAGAATATGATGGAATGAATTTCCCAGTGCTTTGTGCAAACTGTGTGTATGAAGATAGTGGGGAACAATTTTTAGATGCTTATCACATTGAAGAAGTTGATGGTGTTGATATTGGGTTTGTTGGAGTCAACACAACGGAAACAGTGAACATGGTTATGCCAAGTTCATTAGAGAATGTTGCCTTTACTGATGAAGTAGCAGCTGTTAATGATGCAGTTGATGAATTAACAGACCAAGGTGTTGAAGCAATCATTGTATTAGCGCATATGCCAGCATACCAAAATGGAGAAAGTGCTACTGGGGCAGCTGCAGATTTAGCCGTGGAAGTAAATGATGCAGTTGATATTATTTTTGCAGCACACAATCATCAAGTAAATAATGCTATTGTTGATAATAAATTAATCGTTCAGGCATCTGAATATGGTAAAGCATTCGCTGATGTTGATATCATAATAGACCGTACAACTGGTGATATTGTTGAAAAAGAAGCAGAAATAGTTTTTGTGAATCAGAGTAATTATACTCCAGATGAAGTAGTTGAAGAAACGTTGAACTACTATGCAGAATTGATTGCACCAATTGTTAATGAGGTTGTAGGATACAACGGCCAGGAGTTAACTGGTAGTTATACGAATGGAAGTGACCACGGGCTGGGTAACTTAATTACGGATGGTATGAAATGGACGATGGAAAGTGACTTTGCCATGACAAATGGTGGAGGAATTCGAGACATTCTATTAGAAGGTCCAATTACTTGGGGTGAGCTGTATAATATTCTCCCATTTGGAAATACGTTACAAATGTTTGAAATCAAGGGAGAAGATTTATTCCCTATTCTAAATGAACAATTATCCCAATATGGATCTGATTATAGCATAGCTGGCTTCCGCTATACCTTTAATCCGGAACTTGAACAGGTTGTTGATATCACGCTTCCAGATGGTACTCCAATTGATAAACAGGCAACTTACACATTAACGGTTAATAACTATATGGGAACATCAGAGGGTCCTATCAAAGACTTAGGGAAAAATATGGTGATGGGTCCAGAGGATATCGAAGCATTTGTTGATTATGTGAAGAGCTTAAATAGTTCTGAATCGAATCCAATTCTGTATGGTCCAGAGGGTAGAATATCTACTACTGATGATGAACCAGGTGATGAGGAAGAGCGCCCAATTGTAGAAGTAGAGCCTAAGAAAAATCACGGAACAGCAACGGTTCATACGAAAGACTTGAAAGACTTAGAGCATGGTGTTCAAGTGGTAATCAACATTTACAATGAGAAAAAGCCAAGAAAATTATTACTAAACAAAAAGCAAGTGGATTTACTAAAAGAAAAGGAAATACTGTTAGTCGTCACAAATGGGACAGTATCGGAAACGATTGAAATGACCGAAGTAACGGATAAAGTATTAAAGGTTAGTTTAGAAGATTAATAATATGAGAGGCTGGGACAAAAGTATTTTAATAAAGCACAAACCCGAACAATGTTATGTTTG
>NZ_FQVW01000009.1 GCF_900129485.1 Ornithinibacillus halophilus | reverse complement strand
CATCACTTCGAGTGAGTAAGATCCCTCAGAGACGATGAGGTTGATAGGTCCGAGGTGGAAGCGTGGTGACACGTGGAGCTGACGGATACTAATCGATCGAGGACTTAACTAACACATTTGATTCGTTGATTATCTCTTATTTAGTTTTTGAGGTATAAATAAAAAAAGACTTGCATTTTATCATATAAGTGCATATAATAAAACTTGTCTTTAAAATATGGAATGTCTGGTAGCGATAGCGAGAAGGTCACACCTGTTCCCATGCCGAACACAGAAGTTAAGCTTCTCAGCGCCGATGGTAGTTGGGGCTTTGCCCCTGCAAGAGTAGGACGCCGCCAGGCAATTAAATACCCTGTGATACATTTTGTATCGCAGGTTTTTTTATTATGGTATAGGAAATTACAAAAAGGTTTGTTGTTTCTCTATATGTTATAATCAAATGAAAACTGGTAATAGAAATGTTTGGAAAGGAAAAGTAGATATATGTTTACTGAGAAATTATATTATAAAGATTCTTATATACGTTCATTTACTGCAACGGTTTTAAAATCTGAGATGGAAGATGACGGTCGCTATTTTGTTCTCCTAGATAAAACCGCTTTTTATCCAACTGGTGGTGGTCAACCACACGACATTGGAAAATTAAATAATATAGAAGTTTATGATGTGCAAGAAGTAGAGGGAGAAATTCGTCATTACGTTGAACAACCAATCGAGTTACATAAAAAGTGTGAGGGAGTAATAAATTGGGATATAAGATTTGATCATATGCAACAGCATGCTGGACAGCATATATTATCTGCAGCATTTGACGATCATTTCAATTATCAGACAGTTAGCTTTCATTTAGGAAAAGAAATTTGTTCTATTGATATTAATGTAGATAGTTTGTCTGCTGACAAGGCTGACAAGGTGGAACAAATCGCAAACAATATAATACTTGAGAATCGTTCTATAGATACAAAGTGGGTTACACAGGAAGAGCTTAGTAACTATAGGTTGAGAAAGTCAATATCTGTTTCTGAGAACATAAGACTAGTTATTATACCAGATTTTGATTATAACGGATGTGGAGGAACACATCCAACGTCAACTGGACAAGTAGGTTTAATAAAAATACTCCATTGGGAGAAACAAAAGAAACAAACACGAGTTTATTTTGTATGTGGAAATAGGGTGTTAAGACAGCTACAAAATAAACATCATGTGGTCCAGGATTTAACTACAAAATTAAGTGTTCCACAAGAAAAACTAGTTGAAAAGACAGAAGGTATTTTAGTACAAAACAAGAATTTAGAAAAGAATATTAATGAATTAAATAATCAAATACTAGAATTTGAAGCTATTCAACTAACAAATCAAATAGAAATTCATGACGATATAAAAATAATTAAAATGGCTTTTCAAGATAAAACCATGGCTGAGCTTCAAGTACTTGCTAGAACATTAATAGGAAAAAGAAATGATCTATTAGTATTACTAGTAAGTGATTATGATAATAAGCTTCAACTAGTTTGTGCAAGAAGTGAAAGTATTGAAATCAATGTTAATCAACTACTTAAACAAACTTTGCCTCTGATAAATGGAAGAGGGGGAGGAAAAGAGAATTTTGCACAAGGTGGTGGAGAAAAGGTAATCTCTGCTGAACAATTATTATTAGAGTTAATTCATAAAATAAAGGTCGGGATATAGACTGCCATCCGCTTCAATCAACAAACTTTTAAATTGATATTGAGGCTAAACTAGTGAAGGAAATACACGAAGACTCCTCGGAAATAAAGAACAATTTCCTTCGTGCGATGATTATGCTTCCGTAGCGTTACTTGTCCTGCGGGAGCAGAGGCATAGGTGAGACCCCATGATGCACTTGCGTCTACAAGTAATGCTACGCAGCGGGCTTCCTCAGCGCAAGGGTGCTAGGAAGCCTAACCAAGCAGTTCCCTGGCTCACCAGCCGCCCTTGTGCTGGAAGTGAAAGCGAAGTGTATTTTCCGTAACGGTAGGATTCACTCACTACTAATTATTCGCGAATAACTTCAAAAATCCGAATAGATTCTATTGTTTGGTTTTGGATGTATCTAAAATACTTTTTTCTAGCCTCATTTAGCATTTTCAATCACATCAGATGGAATATCCAGTCTATCATGTTCGTTATATTCACTTAATTGGTAGGCAGAGGTTTCATGCATGTAATAGTCATCTTCCTCTGATACACCTGAAATTTCCTCTTCATGCTCAATCGTATATGTGTCAACATATAATGTGTCTTTATCAATGGTCATCGTGAAAGTACCATTGTAAAACGTTTTTTGCTCGAAATTATTACCAATATACGCATCAATCACATAATCGAATCCTAAATAAATATGCTTTACAAATTCTTCATCACTTCCGGTAAAGGAAATTGTATAGTGCGTGTCTCCATCTGAAATTTCAAAGAGTGATGCATGCTGAGCGAATTCTTCAAGTTTATGGGACATCAGGACCTTATATTGTCGATAGCTATCAACATTTGCTGGATTTTCATACCAACTGTCAGGATCATGGTTAATGTCACGTACCCATTGGTGGGTTGGAATTGTATAAAGCTCTAAGTTCATTGGATCAGTTCGACCATCGTCTAAATTTATCAATTCATGAGTAACAATTTTGCTATGATAATTGTGTTCTGCCTCAATATTCCAAGAAAGAATCGTATCTTGATAAAAGTTAGAAATGTTGGATTTGATTGAACCATTAAGTTTTAAACTTGTAACATTATTCATAGCCTCATGTGATTGGAGCAAAATATCAGCAACATTTAGTTGTGACATATCACTTGTTGCTTCATTGTCAGTTGCATTTTCGCTTTCTTCCTGTCCTTGTTCAACCTCTTCATTTGTCGATTCATTATCTTTTGATTGGTCCTTCTGGACTTGGTTTGAAGTTGAATCTTCAGTTTGTTTAGAATCAGTTTGTTGATTTTTTTCAGTTTCTTCTTCTGAGTTATCATCTGTCTCGATATTAATGGTAATACCTTCTCCTTCTTGTAAACTGTTAAGAATATCGCTACAGCCTGTTAAGAACAGTATTGAAACAAATAATACAAACCATTTTTTCATTATTTCTCCTCTTTCCATGATGTCTTAAAAGTACGCTTATGTTATCGTAGCAAAGCATCCAGAAAGTGTAATGTATACTTAGGTATATATTTTTTTTGAATTTCCTTAACTTTAATTTTTACATGAAAAAACTTTTGTAAAATTAACTTTTCCTAACTTAATAGTACTTAGAAATTAAAAAATGAAGATAAAACTACTAGCCATAATTAAAATTTACCAATCTACCACTAATTGCATGATTTTTTTACTAGGTTTATAATGAAAGAAATGGACAAGACTTCATTCTTTTTTCCACGCTAATCTATCCTATTCAACCTCACATACCCAGAATACAAGCGATAAAATCAAACTTTAAAAATAATAAAAAGGAGTCGATGACATGAAATTTTTTCATACTGCGGATTGGCATCTAGGTAAACTCGTACAAGGAGTATATATGACAGAGGATCAGGAGTACATCCTTGAACAATTCATGAAAGCTGTTGAGGAAGAAAAACCAGATGTAGTTGTTATTGCTGGTGACTTATATGATCGTGCAGTACCACCGACGGAAGCAGTGCATCTACTAGATAAGGTCTTAAAGCGAATTATTATCGATTTAAATACTCCTGTATTAGCTGTTGCTGGAAACCATGATAGTCCTGGAAGGCTGAATTTTGGAAGTAGCATAATGAAAGATAATGGATTTCATATCGTTGGAAATTTTACAACAGAAGTAGACCCAGTCGTAATTAAGGATGACCATGGTGAGGTTCATTTTCATTTAATTCCATACTGTGACCCTAGTGTTGTACGTAACCTGTTTGATGATGAAGAGATACGTACTCATAATGATGCAATGAGAAAAGTTGTAGAAAATATTAATGAACAGAAGGACCCAAACAGTCGACATGTGTTTATTGGACATGCTTTTGTCACTCCATTTGGAGAAGAAGAAGAGAATACGAGTGATTCAGAACGTCCACTATCCATTGGTGGTGCGGAGTATGTGGATGCTCATCATTTTACCAATTTTGATTACACTGCACTTGGACATTTACATCAGGCGCATAAAGTACTGCAAGATAACATTCAATATGCAGGTTCACTGCTAAAATACTCAATATCAGAAGAGCATCATAAAAAAGGATACTATATAGTTGAAATGGATGCAGATGGTGAAACTAGATTAGAAAAATGCCTTCTAAATCCAAGAAGAGACATACGTACCGTAGAAGCAACTATGGACGAAATATTAACACATCCGGTGAATGAGGATTATGTATTTGTAAGATTACTAGATGAAGCACCGGTTCTTTCACCTATGGAAAAAATTCGTTCCGTTTATCCAAATGCAATGCATGTTGAAAGGAAAAATTATGCAATAGCAATGGATTCTAATGAGGAACAACAGGTCGTGAATCGTAGTAAAATGAGTGATTTTGACCTTTTTAAATCCTTCTATAAAGAGGTAAAAGGTACGGAAGCCAATGAAGAAACAGAAGCAATAATTAAAGAAGTATTAGATGAACTACTACGAGAAGAAAATGAAACGAAAGAAAAACCTAAAGAAATGGTAATCAATAGGTAGGAGGGCGGCGTATATCTATGAAACCTTTAAAATTAACAATGACTGCTTTTGGTCCTTATAAACATTCAGAAGTAGTAGACTTTAATGAATTAGACGAAAACAAGCTATTCGTAATCTCTGGGAATACTGGTGCAGGAAAAACAACCATTTTTGATGGGATTTGTTTTGCTTTATATGGTAGTGCTAGTGGTACGGATCGAGAAGATAATAAAATGTTACGTAGTGATTTTGCCGATGATCAAACCCATACATCAGTAGAATTAGAGTTTGAATTACACGGTCGTACGTATCGAATCCTACGTCAATTAGGTCATGTGAAAAAAGGCAATAAATCAAAGACCGGCGAGAAATATGAATTCTACGAAAAAGTAGATGGGAAAGAAATTCCATGCGTAGACCGACAGATGGTATCAGAAATTGATAAAAAAGTGGAAGCGATTATTGGTTTAACTCAGGATCAATTTAAGCAGATCGTAATGCTCCCACAAGGAGAGTTTAGGAAGCTATTAACCTCTCAAACGGAGAATAAGGAAGCGATCTTACGCAGACTCTTTAAAACGGAGTCGTATAAACAGATGAATGACTTGTTGAAAAATAAAAAGAATATCGTAGAACAAGAATTTAAACAAGCAGAACAGACAAGAAAACATTATGTACAAAGCATCCCTCAAGTTTTACCTGAAAGAGAAGATGCAAAGCTATTTCAAGTGTTGCAGGAAGAGCACTACAACATTAATCAAGTTGTAGAAGGATTAGACTTAGAAAATCAATATTATCAAGTAAAGATAATCGAGGATAATAAAATATATGAAGATGCTTATCAAGCACATGATAAGAAGCAAACCCAATATCATGAGTCTAAGGCATTGAATGAAAAGTTTGATAACCTTAATATCAAAGAAAAACAGTTAGAAGAGCTACAGTCTAAAGTACCGGACTTTGAGAACAAAGAAAAAGAACTAGAAGCAGCAGAGCGCGCTAGTACGATTACTTTTTATGAAGAGCAAGCAAAAGAAAGACGTAAGGTTGAAAAAGATAAACAAGCACAATTATCTATAACAACATCTACGAAGAACAAAGCAGAAGAATCTTTAGAACATGCAAAAAAAATCTATGAAGAAGAAGAAGGTAAGAAGGAACTTAGAGAGAATACAACAAAAAAACTGGATCAATTGAGAGAATTCTTACCAACTGTGAAAGAAATAGATGAAAAGAAACGTCACCTGCAAGAGCTAGCTATTAAAGGAAAACAAGCTCGTGAAGAACTAGATCAAGTAAAAGAACAGGTAAAGTTAAAAAACGAACAATTGGAAAAAGACAGTAAGAAAATATCTCAGATGGATGAGGCGGTTAGTAATTTATCTAATAAACAACAGAAACTATATGATCTTAGGGATCGTGTAAATGTTTTAAGAGATTATTTAACGCTCAACGAAGAAAAGACTAATTTAACAATAGAGATGACAAAAACTGAAAGTTCTTTCCTAGATCTAAAATCAAAATACAGTCAATTAGAGGATAAGTGGTTAACTAACCAGGCAAGTGTATTAGCGACTCATTTACATGAGGGAGAAGCATGTCCTGTTTGTGGTAGTATGGAACATCCAAATAAAGCAACTGATTCTGATGAAGCAGTATCCAAGGAAGTTTTGGATGAATTGAAAAAACAGGTGGATCAGAAGGACAGCCTATTCCGAGATGTAAAAGTGAAGTTAAACAATGTTAACACCCAGTTAAAGGAAAAAGTAGAACAATTAGAGGAGTATCATATTGATCTTGACAAGGCTAAAGTAATTCATGATCAATTAGTAGAAGAAGGTAAAAAACTTAAAGCTGAAGTTAATCACCTAAAACACCTTCAAGTAAACTTAAAAGAAGAGAAAGAGCAAGAAAAATCTTTAAAACAGGAAATAAAGGATTTTGATCAGTTAAAAGAAAAAAGAGAAACAAACTATCAAAATTTAAGAACTAAGTATCAAACAGATAAAGCTGTTTACGAAGAGCGTTTACGCAATATTCCTGAGGAAGTTCAAGTACTTGAAACATTGGAAAAAGAAATATCAGAAACAGAAAAAATGAAGTTGAAGTTAGAAAAAGCATGGGAAGTGGCACAAAGACAGTTACAAGAAGCAAAAGAGGAACTAACAAAAGCGGAATCAAACGTCTTACATGCCCAAAAACAAGTAGGAGAAGCAAAAGAAAATAGAGAAAAAGCCGACACAGAATTTTTCACTCAATTAAAAGAAGCTGATTTTTCGACAGAAGAATCGTATCATAATGCGAAATTATCCAAAGAGGACAGAACTACATTAAAAGAAACAATTGAACGTTTTAAAAATAGTTTGTCCACCGTTAAACAACAGGTAAGTGAGTTGAAAATCGAATTAAAAGACAAAACACGAATTGAACTAGAAGAACTAAAGCAAGAACTGCTAAGCTTAAAAGAAACATATGAAAAAGCCTTTAACACGTATAACCGTTCAAAAGAGTACCTTCAAGAGACAATGAAAATCAAAGAGAATATTTTAACTGAGAATGAGAAGGTAACAAGCCTAGAAAAGAAACTAGCAACAATAACAGATTTATATGATGTAGCTAGGGGACAGAACAGTCAAAAGATATCGTTTGAACGGTACTTACAAATTGAATACCTTGAGCGTATCATTGATGCTGCTAACCAGCGCTTAAAACGACTATCGAACGGTCAATATTATTTAATCCGTAGTGATCGACAAGAGTCACATGGACGTCAAAGTGGCTTAGCACTTGATGTATATGACGCTTATACGGGACAGACTCGAGATGTGAAATCATTATCTGGTGGAGAGAAATTTAATGCATCTTTATGTCTAGCATTAGGTATGTCCGATGTAATTCAAAGCTTTCAAGGGAATATTTCGATTAACACGATGTTTATTGATGAAGGATTTGGTTCATTGGATGAGGAATCGCTGCATAAATCAATTGATGCATTAATTGATTTACAGCAATCCGGCAGAATGATCGGTGTTATTTCACACGTTCAAGAATTAAAAGCTATGTTTCCGGCCATCCTTCAAGTTTCTAAAACGAAAGAAGGTTATAGTAAGACTAAGTTTTTAGTCAAATAAGGTAACTATTTGCCCATTGAAGGTATCAAACCTATCAATGGGCTTTTTTTGAGTAGCAGCTACTAAAATAAGTAAGTGCATCGTTTCTACTTTTCCATTATTTTTCACCTTCTCACAAAACACTTCTATTAAAAGAGCCCTAAATTAGAGTAATTAAGAGAAATTTAGAGTAAACAGATGATGTTCGCGTTTTCATGGCGTTTTGAAGGTATGTCTTTATATGATATGATTCACTATGTTCTAAACGGAAAATAGCGTCAACACAGTGTTTACGCTACGTCAAATAAAAAAGAGGTGCTTAAGTGAACAATATACAACAATTAAAACAAGAATGGTTTGGTAATGTACGTGGTGATATCCTAGCAGGAATTGTCGTTGCCCTTGCATTAATACCAGAAGCGATTGCCTTTTCTATTATCGCAGGTGTGGATCCAATGGTAGGTCTATATGCATCTTTTTGTATAGCAGTAGTGATATCATTTGTTGGTGGAAGGCCAGGAATGATTTCTGCAGCAACAGGTGCAATGGCTTTACTTATGGTTAATTTAGTTTCAGAACATGGATTGCAATACCTACTAGCAGCTACAATACTAACTGGAGTCATTCAAATTATATTTGGTGTCTTCAAATTAGCTAATGTTATGAAATTTGTTCCAAGGTCGGTTATGGTTGGATTTGTGAATGCATTAGCTATTATGATTTTTACTGCTCAACTACCACACTTTGCTGGTCAAGGATGGTTAATGTATGGACTGGTAGCATTAACCTTAGCAATTATCTATATTTTACCTAGGTTTACTAAGGCTGTTCCATCGACTCTTGTTGCAATAATTGTAATAACGGCAATTGCAATTTTTGGTAATTTACAACTTGGAACGGTAGGAGATTTAGGAAATTTAACGCAACAATTGCCTGTTTTTCTTATCCCGTCAATTCCATTTACATTTGAAACGTTAATGATTATTTTCCCATATTCTCTAGCACTTGCTATTGTAGGTCTTTTAGAATCACTATTAACAGCGAATATTGTTGATGATATGACAGATACAGAAAGTGATAAAAACAAAGAAAGTCGTGGGCAAGGAATTGCTAATATTGTTTCAGGATTTTTTGGAGGAATGGCTGGTTGTGCGATGATTGGTCAATCAGTAATTAACGTGAAATCCGGTGGTAGAGGGAGATTATCGGCATTTGTCGCTGGTGTATTTTTAATGTTCCTTATCCTTGTATTAGGTAATCTAGTAGTACAAATTCCAATGGCGGCTCTAGTTGGAGTTATGATAATGGTTTCAATCGGAACTTTCGATTGGTCTTCCCTAAAGAACTTGCATAAATTGCCACGTACTGATGCAATTGTCATGGTTGTGACAGTTGTGACGGTAGTAGTGACTCATGATTTATCTAAAGGTGTGTTAGCAGGGGTTCTATTAAGTGCCATTTTCTTTGCAGCGAAGATCTCTAAAGTGAAAGTTAATGAAATAGTTGCATTAGAAGGAAATAAGAAGGTCTATAAAATCCACGGTCAAATCTTCTTTGCTTCCGTTACAGACTTATTGGAGAAGATTAACTTCAATGATACTGTTAAAGAAGTTGAGATTGATTTATCGAATGCTCATTTATGGGATGATTCTGCTGTAGGGGCTTTAGATAAGATTGAAATGAAGTTTGAGCAAAATAATATAAAAGTTACGTATACTGGTTTGAACGATGAAAGTAATGACTTAAAACAAAAAATTGGTGGCTTATCAAAAGCATCAGGGCATTAATACAAAGATAGAAGGGACTACTCCATTAAGGGTAGTCCCTTTGATATATTCACTAACAGTATCTAACCTTCTTTATCATTTTTACGTGCTATATAAATTGTGGGTGCACGATATTCCCTAGAGGCACGTATATCTTTATTCGAAGCTTTCATAAAGGACCATGCTAGTAAGATCATAATGAAAATGATTGGAAATCCTGATACGATACTTGCTGTTTGTAATGTTTGAAGATCTCCAATAAACATTAAAACTAATGGCATGAAACATAGTGTGAACGCCCAAAATAAACGATGCCATCTTAAAGGATCTCCACCTTCTAACGATTTCTGGGCAACAGCAGCAAGAATATAAGATGCTGAGTCGAAAGTGGTGGATAAAAAGATAATAGAAAGAATAGTAAATACTGGTACTACCAAACCTGAAAATGGTAATTGATTTAAAATCTCAATGATTGTTGCTGGGGCACCGTATTCATTCATATAACCAATAACATCAAAGGAATTAGACAATTGTAAAAAGAGTCCGTAGTTACCGAGAATACCAAAGAATAAGATGCACCCCAGAGTACCATAAATCATTGTACCAAGAATCATTTGTTGAATGGTTCTTCCTCTAGAAATCCGCGCAACAAACAGGCCCACAAATGGTGCATAAACTAACCACCATGCCCAATAAAAGATTGTCCAACTCTCTGGAAATAATGTTGACTCAAAGGAAGTAACTTGTGCTAAAGGTTCAAGCCAAGTGGCCATTCGGAAAAAATCGTTTAATAAGATTCCAATACTGCTAACAGTTGCTTCACTTATAAATACCGTCGGACCAAATATAAAGACAAATCCTAATATAAATATTACTAGCCATAAATTAGCATCACTTAATATTTTTATCCCTCTCTGTAGCCCGGAGTAGGAACTGATGGCAAAAATCCCTGTACATACTAACATTACACCAGCTTGTGTTAGCAGGTTCACAGGCAGGCCGGTAATATCATTAATCCCCTCGGTAATCATTGGTGTACCTAATGCTAAGGTTGTACCAGCACCACCCATCAGTCCAAAAATAAAGAGGACATCTATTATATTTCCTAAAGGCCCATCCACTAATTTTCCTAGTACAGGACGCACGGACTCACTGATTTTAAGTACGGGTTTTTTTCTTACATAGTAGAAGTAGGCAATTGGAAGTGCTGGAAGTGTATAAATTGCCCAAGCAATCGGACCCCAATGAAACATACCATACGTCGCAGCATATCGTATTGATTCTTCTGCTTCAGGTGTGATTCCAAAAGGTGGACCTTGATAATAATACGCCCACTCAATCATAGCCCAATATAAGATACTAGAACCAATTCCCGCAGAAAATAACATGGCAGCCCATGAAAAAGTTCCGAATTCACGCTTCGTATCTCGGTTTCCTAGTTTAATTTTTCCTTGTTTTGAAAATGCAACGAAAAGAAGAAAGAACAAAGCCAGTAATCCAAGCAGAATATATAGAACACCAAAGTTTCCTGTCATAAAATCATTAGCTATGTTAACAACTTCAGCACCTGTTTCTGGAAATAGTATTAATGGAATCGTTACACCAAATAGTATTATTAGTGCTCCAATAAACGTTGGCCAATCAATTAGTTGATTTTTCACCTATGTCACTCCTTCTAAAAGTATAGCTAATGTTAATATGCCACAATCATCATATTTCAATTTAAAATATAAATTCTTTCTATAAATTGTTATAATTGAATAAGAAAAGCGCAGAGTGCCCGCTTAGCGACTAAGTAAAAATTAGGTGATTCCTATTCGATTATTTAAAAAGAAGAAGTTTCTAGTACTATCTATTATTCTATTAATACTTCTAGTGTTGTTTTCGTATAGCCAAAATAACTGGCTCACAACCACATCGATAACGATTAAATCAAAAGAACTACCGAGTAATTTTGATGGATACAAGATTGTTCAATTATCAGATATACATAATAAAACGTTTGGAAAAAATCAAAAACGATTAGTTAGCAAAGTGAAAAACGAGAAACCTGATATTATTTTTGTTACGGGCGACTTGATTGATGCCCGAAAATATGACGAGGAACCGAGTTTAATTCTAATGGAACAATTAGTTAATATTGCTCCGACTTACTTTGTGACTGGGAACCATGAATGGTCAAGTGGAAAGTATGAATCATTGGAAGCTAAGTTGCTATCAGCAGGTGTTCACGTTTTAAGAAATGAGAGTGAAAGGTTAACAATTGAAGAGCAGAAGATTCTTCTTTTAGGTATTGATGATCCATATGGTAGCGAGTCCTATGTAGATGTGGCTATAACAAAAGATTCTCTTAATCCATTTGCTGATGAAATAGAGCAAAGTAGCTATACATTGCTTTTAGCACATAGGCCGGAATTGTTTTCTACTTATCAAGAGTACGGTATTGATGTCACTTTTTCAGGGCATGCACACGGAGGACAAGTAAGGCTTCCGTTTGTAGGTGGTCTTGTTGCGCCAGGTCAAGGGTTTTTCCCGAATTTTACTGCAGGTAAATATGAAGAAAATGAATCAACATTGGTTGTTAGTAGGGGACTTGGAAATAGTATTATTCCACAGAGAATCTTTAATTTACCAGAGGTCGTCTCGATTACTTTAGAAACAGAATAACGAAGTGACAGCGGCATCAATTTATGATGTCGCTATCATTGTTTTTATTTAAAATTAAGCCATGCTAGAAGGTTTCCTCCAAAACCTCTCTAAAATTGATTTAATTATGTGTCCTACGAGTACGCCAGGAATAATAGATAATAACGGCAGAAATACTGGCCCTGGCAAAATATCAAATATCTTAAGTACCGGTGAATAAATTACACCAACAGTCATGAAGTACGCTGAAAACACAAAAGGAAGGAAAATCAACGGTTTATTTTCTCCTGAGGCATCTCTATATGCATCCCACATCGCAAAAAAATACACACAAGGATAGAATAAAAGCCATTGATAATTCGCTTTATCTATTGCAGCTTGAATATCCCCTAAAAAACTATAAAAGATAATGGTATTCACATTAGCATTTATGTTAATTAAAAATTCAAGAAAAATAAACGTTAGTCCTTTTATATACCTTCTATTTAGTAGTTGTCCGAATCCAGGCAATGCAATTGACCACATTAATTTCTCAAGTTTGTCTTTTGTCACATTAAAATCACCACGTTATCAATAAAATTACTTCTTATGAAATACTTTCCACTAGTTGCTAAAACTTATTCATTATATTTCGTACGTGCACGCCTTTTTTGGAATACCATATATTGTTATAAAGCTCAATATATGGAGGTATTTGCATGTATTATCCTTATTATTTTCCTAACTATTATCCTAATGTATATTACACATATCCAGTTTACTCTGTACCTTATTACTCTAATTCAACTCTAATACAGACAAATGTAAGACCATATCCAGAAGTCGATCCAACCTTTTTTCACGATTCATCTTCGGCATTTAAGCAATTAATGCAAGATGCATCACATATTTTAGATAGCCTTTCTAGTTCTGAAGAATTGGCATATCAAGTAATGGATGCAGCTCAAAAAAATCAAACTGAAAAAGTGGAAGAATTAATTAAATCAACAGGTGTACAGGGAGAAGTAGAAGTAGAGTACAATCCTGATGGAATAAATTTAACGATGATTTCAAATGTTGAGGGAACGGAATGTTGTAAGTTAACAATGGCTATTCGTTGGAGATAAAACTCTAGATATAGTAGATTTTCTATGATTTAGAGAAATAGCAGGAATGATTATAAGAAATTATAGGAAACTAAGTCTATATGAAGTAAAAGGGGTTAGAATAAATGACGCAACTGCTAAGACATGAACTTAGACAAGTAGCAGATAAGGAAGAGTATGAGATTGTTATTTATTTAGATGATAATATGACAGAATTTGCTCAAGAATTAGGAACTATTCCAAAGGAAAAAGGGGATTTTGTGTCTTCAGTGAAAGAATTGATAAAAGAGAGATATCCAAAAATAAAGGTAACGATGCTGAAAGTAATGATTGGTGGAATTGCAGTTACATCTATTCCATTATTAGGTGCTAATATGACTTCCGTTGAGGCTGCAGAGTTACCGAACAGTCCTACAGTCCAATTACAAGATGTGAGCTCTACATATTATACGGTTCAATCAGGGGATACGTTATATTATTTAGCAAGTTATTACAATACGTCAGTAAATGCCATAAAAGATGCTAATCAATTATCATCAAACACATTACAGGTTGGGCAAAAGTTAGTTATCCCTAAAACAATGCATACTGTTAATCCTGGTGAGACACTTTCTATGTTAGCGAGAAGTTATGGAACGACTGTCGATTCGATTCGAGATGCTAATGGTTTGACGAATAATTTGATTCGGGTGGGCCAATCATTAACGATACCGGTGATGATTCAAGATGCACAGGTATCAACTAATGTACAAGCTGATAACCAACAGTATACAGTTGTACCTGGGGATACATTGTCAGCAATTGCCAAACGTTTTGGAACAAGTATTGACGTACTTAAAAGTAGTAATCAACTAAGTTCTGATCTCTTAAGAATAGGACAAACATTAACGATTCCTAATATAAACACTGATACTCAACAAACTACTCACGTTGTTGCAGTAGGAGACAGTCTATGGGCAATTGCAAATAAATACAAGGTATCAATAGATGCATTGAAAACAGCAAATGCATTAACATCAAATTTGTTAAGTATTGGTCAGGAAATCACAATTCCGACTACTGGAACAGGTATGAAAGAAAAGAACATTCCAACTACAAATAATGAGCAATATATCGTTGCCTCAGGAGATAGTTTATGGGGCATTGCTAATAAACATAATGTAACAGTAGATGAAATTCGAGTAACGAACAATCTAGATAATGATACATTACAGGTTGGTCAAAAGCTTATTATACCGAAAGAAAGTATGGGTGTCTTATCTCCAGTTACTACACCAGCAAGTAGTGAAGCTACTTATAAAGTAGTTTCGGGTGATACGTTATACAGTGTTGCAAGAAATAATAATGTATCAGTTGATGCATTAAAACAAGCAAACAAATTGACTACTAATAACCTTACTGTTGGACAAGTACTTACTATACCTAGTAAAGGAGATGTTACACAGGAGTCCCCAACTAAAGAGGATGTATCCGTACAAGGAGTACAACAAAGTCTGAAGCTATTAGGGTACTATGCTGTTCCTACGATGACAGGAACCTATGATGCTTCAACTACTACTGCTATTAAAAATTTTCAATCAGACTATGGGATTTCTGTATCAGGAAAGGTTGATCAGGAAACACAGTTAGCAATAGAACATGCTGTTGTAAAGCAGTCCATTATAAAGGATTCGGTGAATTATTTGGGTGTACCTTATTTGTGGGGAGGAACATCTCCTTCTGGTTTTGATTGTTCTGGCTTTGTCTATTATATGTTTAATCAACACGGAATCGATATGCCAAGAAATACTTCTTCAGGCTTATATAAACAAGGAGAAAGTATTAGTACGAATCAATTGCAACCAGGTGATCTAGTATTTTTTGCAGTAAATTCAACAGGGAATATCTCTCATGTTGGTTTTTATATGGGGGACAACCAATGGATCTCGGCTACAAGTTCTAAAGGGATTGCCGTTTATTCCATGGATAATTCGTATTGGTCAAAGTATTATGTGGGAGCTAAACGCGTGTATTAAAACGAAACTCTTTTATAATAGAATAAGAATAAAGGAACGAGGATTCATATTTTGTGTATGATTCCTCGTCTCCTTGTCCTACAATATAACTGAATGATTGTTTACCATTCGTATCAAGGCTTAAATTACTCAAGTAACCTATTTATCCGTTTCTTTGAATGATACGGAAATTGTTTTTTCCGTAGATGGATCAAATTCAACATCAACAAAGACGCCAAATTCTCTATCTTTTCCACGTAACCACAGCTTAAAATGCTCTGTTGCAGTTCCATCGTTATAGGTGCGTCCACGATGTAGGTAGTCAACTAAATCAGCATCAGGGTACTTTTTAATCGTTTCTTTAACTGCTATTTGTCCCCATTTGGCATAGGGTGGAATCTCTTTTTCTTGAGCATCTACACTGATATCGTCTCCGATTAAGCCAAATTGAATAAAACCGATCGATAAAGTCACAATGGATACGAATAAAAGTAACAACTTTTTCATCTTTAACTTCCTTTCATTAGCGTTTGTTCTTAGTTTGGCTTTATCTGGCTAAATCATAAGCTTTAAAAAATAGGCTTGTCTATAGAAAAATCGACAGTATAAATAATCAAAGCCATTAGAAGTATGCTAGACCTTACTAATGGCATCTGATTATGGTTTTGTCTAAGTTATTGTATATCAATAAATTTCCGATTATTATTGTTCTTTGGAATTGATATGGTAAGTTTTTCATCTCGAAATTTTGCTTTTGTTTGTTCTTTAGGAATTTTAAAGGGTAATGAAACGACTCTTTCTCTACGTTTATAAGATTGCTGTTTACCATAGTAGTTATTATCATCGTGATTCCCTTCTATGACAGTGCGATCTTCTACAGATATCCTTAGTTGATAACCTAATATTTCTAATTGAATTTGTTCTTTTTTGTAACCCGGTAATTCTGCTTCGATAATAATATTAGTCTCGGTTTCATATTTATTGATCCAAAATGGTTTTAAGTCAAAATGTGAATTCATTTGTCGGAAGGATTCATCAAAAAATCGGTCCATATGCCGTATGAAGTCGCGAAATGGAGATAAGTCTACATTAAAATTATTGGGGAAATTATTTTTGTTGGAATCCATTTCTATTCCTCCTTTTGTCAAATTTCTTCATTATATAAATATGCGAATGAACTAAATTGTAGTGGGCATTAGTGGAAAAAGTGAGAGAAGTACCTATATACTTTTGCTAAAAATGAAACCTTTTTTAAAATAAATCGTATTACGTTAATGAGCGCATTAATCACATTTTTTTGTTATGATAGAAAAGAATACTATGAAGATTTATAGGGGGAACAATATTGGATTTTAACGAAGTCAATCAGGAACAAATAGATAAGTGGAAGAAAATAATGAATCGTGTCGGTATCTTTGTAGGAATTATTGTTGCTATTTTAATTCTATTTTTAATTGCCTCCAATTGGATTACCGATTACATTTGGATGGATAGTTTAGGATTCAGTACTGTTTTTATGACGGTATTTGGTAGTAAATTGATGTTAGGTGTCATTGGCTTTTTCTTATATCTAATTTTAACGTTCGCTACCTTATCATGGATTAGACGTTCGTATATTGGTCATATGGATCAAAGCCAGTTGCCATCCTTTATCTTAAGTAAAAAAATTAGTGCATTGATACTATTAGGAATATCTATTTTTGTTGGTATTATTGGTAGTTCAATGTTGCAAGGTTTTGGTTGGGAACCAGCATTAAAACTATTAAACTTTGCAACATTTGGTGAAACAGACCCATATTTCAATATGGATATTTCTTTCTATTTATTTGTTTTACCATTTATTAAATTTATTATTAATTTACTACTTGGTTTAGCCATTTTTTATTTCCTATTAGAAGTAGGTGCGTACTCCGTATTTAATATGTATCGCATGAGTCGTTCAGCTCAACTTCATATGGGGATTACACTAGGATTTATTGGTTTATTACTAGCAGGGACTCATATATTAGCACCGTATGAAACATTGTTAACCAATCAAGTAAACATTTTTCAAGAAAGTGTCGTACATGGCCTTAGTTATACAGATGATTTAATCAATATACCTAAAGCATATGTACTTGCAGGAGTTGCCGTTATTGGAACCATTTGGATGATCATCGCGTTAACAAGAGGAAGACTTAAATCAATGGCAATCCCTGTTGTTGCTTACGTTGGATTAGTAGTAGTAGGACAGCTAGCATCAGTAGTCGTTCAAAATTTCATCGTATCACCTAATGAGTTTGCTAAAGAAAGCCCTTATTTACAACACAATTTAGATTACACACGAGCAGCTTATAACCTTGATGGAATTGACGAACAAGAACATCCAGCGAATGATTCATTAGATGAAGCTATGGTTGAAAGAAATGCTCTAACGATTGATAATATGCGTATTAATGACGCTAGACCAATTAAGGATATTTATAATCAAAAGCAAACATTTAGAACGTACTACAATTATAATGATGTGGATATCGATCGTTATTGGATTGATGGAGAATATCAACAAGTATTTATTGGTGCGAGAGAATTAAGCATGGATAACTTGCCAGAACAAGCTCAAACATGGGTGAATAAAAATCTTCGTTATACTCATGGATATGGAGTGGCTATGAGTCACGTAAATGAAATTACTTCTCAAGGGCAGCCTGAATTTATGTTGCAAAACTTACCACCTCAGGGTGTTATGGATATTACGAAGCCACAGCTATACTTTGGTGAACAACCATATCCAAATGTAATTGTAAACAGTAAAGTAGACGAGTTCGATTACCCTACAGGAGATGCAAACATGACAACTCGTTATGATGCTGATTTAGGAATTCCATTACAAGGACTTAACCGTATTTTATTTGCTTTAAATGAAGGTTCATTTAGAATGCTTGTATCCGACCAAATTACGGATGAAAGTCAGTTACTAGCAACAAGAAATATAAAAGAACGTGTAAACCGTATTGCGCCGTTCTTTGAGTATGATACGGATCCATATATTTTTGTACGAGAAGATGGTTCACTAGCATGGATGTTAGATGCTTATCTTTCAGCAGAACGCTATCCTTATGCAGAACCATATCAGAATGATGAAAACTATATCCGAAATTCAGTTAAAGTTGTGATTGATGCGTACTCTGGTGAAGTTAATTATTATATATCAGACCCTGAGGATCCATTATTACAAACTTATCAGAATATGTTTCCAGAGTTATTTACTGAAGAAGTACCCGATGATATAAAAGCTCATTTCCGTTATCCTGAACAGTTATTTACCATTCAAGCATCTATGTATGGTACGTACCATATGGATAATCTAGAGGTCTTTTATAATCGTGAAGATACTTGGCAGTTCCCAACAGAGAAGTACTTTAATGAGGACATTGTAATGGATCCATATTACATTACGATGAAATTGCCAGAGTATGATGAAGAAGAATTCGTTTTAATGATGCCATATACACCGAAAAATCGTCAAAATATGATTGCTTGGATTGGTGTTCGAAATGATGGAGAAAATTATGGGGAATTATTTGTTTATCGATTCCCGAAACAGAAAAACGTTTATGGACCACAACAAATCGAAAACCGAATTAACCAAGATAGTTATATTTCTCAACAATTGAATCTATGGTCACAAGGTGGCTCAGAAGTAATTCGTGGTAATTTACTTGCAGTCCCAATTGAAGATACAGTGCTTTATGTAGAACCAATATACATTGAATCTTCTAATGCCACATCATTACCGGAAGTAAAACAGGTAATTATAGCATATGAAGACCATATAGTAATGGAATCTACTTTTGACAAGGCATTGGATGTCATGCTTGATATTCTGGATCCGAATGTAGATGTAGAAACACCAGGTATGGATGATCTTGAAGAAGATATTGATACTGGTGACTCAGATGAGTCAGATGAGGGTGACGATCCAACCGGTCCAATATTAAATGCTGAAGAATCATTGAGAGAAATTGCAGACCTATTTGATGACTATCAAAATGCACTTTCTTCTGGTGATTGGGCTAAAGCTGGAGAAATTATGGCTGAAATTGAATCAAGATTAGGGAATATAGAATAATGACCAAAGAGCAGTGCCATAGAGGTACTGCTCTTTTTCCATTGTATTATTTAAACCACTTAATGAAATCCTATTATTGACAGGTTTCCTTCTTTAATGATAAAATTAATTTGAATTAAAGATATCTTAATTAAATATAAGTATGAATGTTTGATTGATATAACTAGGAGGACTAATAAATGAACCATTTGAAAGGGATGCACCATGTAACAGCTATAACGAGTAGCGCGGAGAAAAATTATGAGTTTTTCACATATGTACTTGGAATGCGATTAGTAAAGAAAACGGTAAATCAAGACGATATTCGAACATATCATTTATTTTTTGCAGATGATGAAGGGAATCCAGGAACCGACATGACATTTTTCGATTTCCCAGGTATCCCAAAAGGTTCTCATGGAACGAATGAGATTTATAAAACCTCTTTTCGTGTTCCAAATGATGAAGCTCTACATTATTGGGAAAAACGTTTTGATAGACTAGATGTTAAGCATAAAGGAATTGAAGAACAGTTTGGAGTAAAGGCATTATCATTTGTTGATTTTGATGATCAGCAATACCAATTAATTTCAGATGAAAATAATCAAGGAGTAGCGAGTGGGACACCTTGGAAAAATGGCCCGATTCCATTAGAATATGCAATTACCGGACTAGGACCAATTTTCGTTCGTGTTGCAAATTTTGATTATTTTAAAGAGATGATGGAAAAAGTTCTCCTATTTAAAGAAATTGATAGTGATGGTGCCTATCACTTATTCGAGGTAGGAGAAGGAGGAAATGGTGCACGTGTTATCGTGGAGTATAATCCAGTATTACCACAAGCAAGGCAAGGTTACGGAACCGTTCACCATGCAGCATTTAGAGTAGATGATCGCTCTGTTTTAGAGGATTGGAATAAACATATGCGATCATTTGGATTCCAAACATCCGGTTTTGTGGACCGTTTCTTCTTCGGTTCGTTATATTGTCAAGTGGCACCACATATATTATTTGAGTTTGCAACGGATGGTCCAGGATTTATGGGCGATGAACCTTATGAAACCTTAGGTGAGAAGTTATCCCTACCACCATTCTTAGAAGATAAAAGGGATCAAATCGAACAAATGGTACGCCCAATAAATACAGTTAGAAGTACAATAGAATTCGAAAAAGAATATTAAATAGAAAAATCAGTAGGTGTGAGTAGGCCTACTGATTTTTTTTATGCATGGGACCCAAGACAGATTTATAATCAGTCTTTTACTTTATATTTAAAATTTTCAAAATATATATTGACTTATGAAAGCGCATTCATTAAAATGATGGTAATAGGAGGGTGAAGGATGGCTGTGATTTCTTCTGATACTAGACTTTTAAAGAAAAATGTTGCTCAGGTGTATAATAAAATTAACCAGAAATTTTACGCTACTGGAGTCGTAAGTCAAAGAATTAGTGTTTATAATGAACGAATCATTATTTTTGCACAGCATAAACGTGTCCCTGCTTTTAAGGCTTTAAGTAAGAATTTTAACGAGCTAACTACATTTGCCGATGCTGCATTAATAAAAGAATTTAAAGTAGAATTAAAACAAGAAATCCAAGAAGTCACTGGTTACAAAGTGATCTCTGTACTGAAAGATTATGATGCAGAAACAGAGCATGCATGCTGTATTATTATTTTTGATAGAAAAATAGTTGACTAATATGCTAACTAAAGGAAAGAATCTCTCTCGATTACCGTAGAGTAGACAACTCCTTTGCTAGGGGCATCGAGAGCGTCTCTCGGTTACCGAAGACCGGCGAATTCTGTTGCTATGGGCATCGAGAGCATCTCTCGGTTACCGAAGACTAGACCCCGCTGTTGCAAGGGGCATCGAGACCGTCTCTCGATTACCGAAGACTGGACAACGCTGTTGCAAGGGGAATTGAGACCGTCACTCGATTACCGTAGATTAGACAACTCCTGTGCTACGGGCATCGAGAACTTACCTCGATTACCGTACAACAGATAACACTTATGCTACGGAACTAAAATGTTTGTCGTTTTAGTTCTTTGTTTATATAACTGTAACCTGGATCTTTGTTATACGGGGTTCCATGTCCACAGTCGAAAAATATCTTCTTTGAGATATTTTCTGGCTGTGGATTTTTTATTTAGATTACAAAACAATTTAAAGGGGGATAGGGGATTGCATTTTAAAATAATGCGAGAGGGGAAGTAAGATGAGCAAAACTGCTGTTCATTATCCGTTGTTTAAGAAAGAAGATACAGATGCATTTTTTGCTTTATTCCAGAATAACCTTGCAAATTTTGTAATCATTTCAGTAACAATGTTAGGAATGGGGTTTCCAACTGATATTGTGTTTGGGAAAGTAGTACCAGGTGCCGCTGTTGCAGTGTTAGCTGGTAATTTGTATTATGCTCATATGGCAAAAAAGTTGGCTATTAGAGAAAATCGAACAGACGTCACAGCATTATCATATGGGATTAGTACACCACCTATGTTTGTGTTTTTATTTGGCGTTATGGCTCCTGCACTTGCACTTACAGATAGTCATGAGATGGCATGGAAAATTGCAGTTGCCGCCTGTTTTATTAGTGGAATTGTAGAGGCATTAATGGGTTTTATTGGTAGATGGATTCATCAAAATATTCCAAGGGCCGCAATGTTAGGAGCACTTGCTGGTTTAGCCCTGACATTTATAGCTGGTGAAATGATGTTTAACACGCTGCAAATACCAGTTATTGGGTTAGTTGTTCTAGCAATAGTTGTCGTTGGGATTATTGGGAAAATGGCAATGCCTTTTAAAATTCCTGCCTCATTGTTTGCAATTATTGTTGGTACAGTACTTGCTTATCTTTTTGGTTATGCTAAATTGGATAGTATTTCTTCAGGATTATCGGAATTTGGTTTTTATCCTATATTACCGACATTAGCAACCTTTGAAGGGTTTGGTCTTTTATTTGGTACTGCTGCCACCATATTTGCAGTAGTTTTACCAATTACAATCTATAATGCAATTGAAACTATGAATAATGTAGAAGCGGTAGGAGCACTTGGAGATAAGTACGATATTAAGGAAAGCATGATAGTTGACGGGATTGGAACAATGATTGGACCAATTTTTGGTGGAGCTTTTCCAACTACAGTTTATATGGCTTCGACGGGTTCAAAATGGATGGGTGCCGGAAGAGGGTACAGTATTTTAAATGGTATTGTCTATATATTTGCTGCAGTATTTGGACTTGTTGCAGTTATTTCATCACTTATACCAATTTCTGCGATAGCCCCGATTATGGTGTTTATTGGTATATCCATGATTGCAACTGCATATCAAACATCACATAGCAAATATTTCCCTGCAATTGCAATTGCGATGATTCCATACTTCTCAAACTACGTGATGACTAGATTTAATAATGATGCTGGTGAAGTGGTCAGTGGTATCTCTCCAGCAATTGTGCCTCTTGGTCAAGGTGCACTCATTACGGCAATCATTCTGGGCGCAATTGTCGTGTATATCATTGATGGGAACTATATTAGAGCCTCGTTATTTTCTTTTGCTGGAATGCTATTGTCATTCTTTGGAATCATCCATGCACCAGCAATTGCGTTTAATGCATCCCCAGAATATGCAATAGGATACCTAGTAATAGGATTATATTTCTTAATAATCTCATATACGAAGAAAGCTGATGTGAAAAAGGATCAACAAGACGAAGAATTACTAGAGGAGAAGGTTACCTAAGAGATTGATGCATAGAGAATAGATGTTAAAAAGAGTTCGAACAATTCATCTTCCTTAAAAAGAATTTGAATCTGTTCGAATTTTTTTGGGCCACCCAGTAAAGACAAAAGATACCGTTCTAATGGATGGAGACACATAAATTATGTACATCGTAATATTTGCTTTAATTTAAATTTTCGGAATATATATTGACTTTTATATAACAATTCTTTATTATACTAGTAAGAAGTTAAAAAGTTAACGAGGATGTGGTGGGTTTACCTACCTTCATCTTTATGTAAAATAAATGATTTGTTTTCAAAATTGTATAGTTTCTCGACACTCTGGATGGTAAGCGCAGGTCGTTTTTCATTTAGACTGTTTTTGAACGGTTACTTAAATCTTTGTTAAGCGAAGGTTGTTGAACCGCAGATTTTATGTAATTCCTATGAAGAGGATTTGTAGGGGTTACGTTAAGTCTGCGGTTTTTTCATATACAAATGTCCAGGAGGTGAAAAAACTATACTAATTTGTTGAAAACGTTTACAAGAAACCCAAAACTCTAGAATTGTTGAATTTGGAAGGAGAGAAATACATGGATTTAATTTTAAAAAATGCATTGATTCCACAAGGTGATCGAAAAGTACAAACTAATATTTTAGTAGATAATGGAAAAATAACAGGTTATACGAATTCGGTGGATGGTTTATATGCCGATGAAATCCTTGATATGAAGGGAAACTTAGTTGTACCGGGCTGTATTGATCCACATACACATTTTATGGACCCGGGATTTACTCATCGTGAAACATTTACTACAGGAAGTCGTTCTGCTGCTGCAGGGGGAGTGACTACCCACATTGATATGCCATGCTGTAGTAAACCTTCCGTACGTGATGGAGATAGTTTCCACAAAAAGATAACTCCATTAAAAGGTCAAGCATATATCGATTATTGCTTCTGGGGTGGAATGACTGGTGAAGATGTGCGAAATGGCTGGTTAAATAATATTTATCCTCAGATTGAAGAGGGTGTAGTTGCCTTTAAAGTGTACATGACGCCATCGGTTCCAACTTTTCCTAAAGTAACTGATGCTGAGATGCTAGAAATATTTAGCCATATTGCGCCTACTGGAATGCCAATTGGAGTTCATGCAGAGAATTATGATATTTGTACCTTCTATAGTGAAAAGTTGAAAAAAGAGGGAAGAATGGATGGTCCAGCATGGGCAGAGGCTAGAATGCCTTTAGCCGAAAAGGTGGCCATTCAATTAATCCTAAGCTATGCAGAAGCAACTGACGCTCGTGTACATGTGGTACATATGAGTACCAAAGAGGGTGTTGAACTTGTACGTGATGCTAAGAAACGAGGAGTTAAAGTAACAGCTGAAACTTGTCCTCATTATTTAATGTTAAATGCACAGGATTCCATGACGGAAAGAGGCACGTTTGCAAAGATTGCACCTCCACTTCGAGAAAGAATGGACAATATTGTACACTGGCAGGCCCTAGCAGATGGGACAATCGATTTTGTCGGTACCGACCATGCACCATATGAAATAGAAACAGAAAAAGATGCCCCAGATTCAGATATTTGGAATAGTTTTCCTGGAATTCCTGGAGTCGAAACAATGGTTCCAATATTAGTAAGTGAAGGATTAAATAAAGGCAGATTATCATTATCTCGTTTTGTAGATGTTACAAGTAGAAATGCAGCCATCCATTATGGAATATACCCGAAAAAAGGTTCCATGGAATTAGGTGCAGATGCAGACTTTACGGTTATTGATTTAGATAGAGAATATATGATAGACGAGAAACAAACTGAGTCAATGGCTAAGTATAACCCATTACACGGATTACATCTAAAAGGAAAGCCAATTCAGACAATCGTCCGAGGAAAAGTTGTCTACGATGAAGACAATGGTGGGATTGTTGGAGAAGCTGGTTTTGGAGAATATGTTAAACGACAAAGCATTCAGCGCTTAGACCGTGAAATTAAATATGAAGTATATGAAGAGAAGGCGAAAGAACTGGAGTCAACGAAAAGAATAGAACATGCTTTAGTTCAAAAATAAGGGAGGTTGGTATTAATGGTACAACTGAAAGGAAAAAAACATGCTTTGGTGATTATCGATATGTTAAATGATTTTATTGGAGAAAATGGAGCTCTTCGTTGTGAAAATGGAGAGAAAATTGTTCCCAAAATTCGTGAAGCAATTGATTTTTGCCATGAAAATGGTATCCAAGTGGTGCATATCCAAGAAGCCCACCGGAAAAATGATGCTGATTTTAGAGTGAGACCAGTTCATGCGATAAAGGGAACTTGGGGATCACAGTTTATTCCTGAACTAGAACCCGATGAGGAAAAAGGGGACTATGTTGTACAAAAGCGTCGTCACAGTGCGTTTAGTTACACCGATTTTGACTTATTCCTCCGTGAAGAATCAATTGATACTGTTGTGTTAACAGGCGTATGGACAAATGTATGTGTTAGAAGTACGGCTTCTGACGCACTATACCATGGATACAACGTCATCGCCTTATCTGATGGCACCGCTTCTAAAGATGATGACATGCATCGCTCAGGACTAAGGGATATGGACTTGTTCGGTGAAATTATGACAACTGCCGAATACATGGAAGCCGCAAAGAAAAAATTCTCCCAAAATCAACAAATTGTATAAGGAATCATAACTTGAGCAAAAAGAAAAGAATTATTGTGGGTATTACAGGAGCAAGCGGATCACTGTATGGTTATACATTGG
This sequence comes from Ornithinibacillus halophilus, assembly GCF_900129485.1. Lineage (GTDB taxonomy): Bacteria > Bacillota > Bacilli > Bacillales > Amphibacillaceae > Ornithinibacillus > Ornithinibacillus halophilus. The sequence goes on along the minus strand of NZ_FQVW01000009.1, from coordinate 51,204 downwards.
TCCGTGCGCTTCACCAATTAGGGGTTGAAGTTCATTTAATTGCAACCGAAATGGGAGTAAAGGTAATGCAATTTGAATGCGGCATTAAAATAAACGAATTAAAAGAGTTTGCAACTATCCATCAGAATCAAAATCTATTTGCATCTGTTTCCAGTGGCTCTTTTAAAACAGATGGAATGGTCATTGTGCCATGTTCAATGAATTCACTCGGTGCAATAGCAAATGGAGTCGGAGATAATTTATTAAGTCGAGCTGCAAGTGTGGTTATGAAGGAAGGAAGGAAGTTAGTAATTGTTCCGAGGGAGGCACCGTTTCATTTAATTCATCTTAGAAATATGACGACTTTAGCAGAATCTGGTGTCACCATTTTGCCTGCTAGTCCAGGATTTTATCATCGTCCGACTGAAATATGGGAGTTGGTAAACTTCTTAGTAGCTAGAATACTAGATGAACTAGATATTGATCATGATTTAATGGAACGATGGGGGGAGAAGAATGAATCCCATTAATCTAAGAGAACTTTTAACAAACTGGGAGAAACGGAATCTACTATATCGAATAAAAAAAGAAGTAAACCCTGAATTTGAATTGGGGGCAGTTATCCGATCATTGAATGGCGAACAACCAATGCTATTTGAAAATATTAAAGGATATAACGTCCCAATGGTTGCCGGTTTAGGTGGGGATCGCAAACTAATTGCAGATAGTGTCGGTATCGATGAGTCTGAACTTATATTAAAGATGGTTGATTCTATTATAAATCCGATATCGACTAATTTAGTTCCAACTGGACCTGTTCATGACAATGTAGTAATGGGACCATTTGATTTAGATGATTTTTTCCCAATTCCAACCTTTCATGAAGATGATTGTGCTCCGTACTATGTTTCAGGAATATTAGTTGTCAAAGATTTGGATGGAGAAAAACGTTATACCTCTATTAGAAGAATGAAGTTTATTGATGGGAACCGTACGAATATAGTAATTACCTCTCCTGATTTATATAAGCAATACAAGTATTTTGAAGACAGAGGAGAACCGATGGAGGTTGCAGTGATGTTTGGAGTCGTTCCAGCTGTCGTGTTAGCTTCCCAATACAGTACACATTTATATAATACAGATAAATTAGATGTGGCAAGTGCATTGCTAGGGCAACCGCTTGATGTAGTGAAGTGTAAAACAGTAGATATCGAAGTTTTAGCTGAAGCTGAAATTGTAATGGAAGGACGAATGCTTCCTAATGAACGTGACCCCGAAGGAACTTTCGGAGAACTTGGAGGTTATTATGGTGGGAATATGCCACAACCAATTGTGGAAATGTCGGCGATTACATACCGAGATAACCCGATTTCACAGACTATTTTTCCTTCAAGTGCTGAGGAAAAACTTCCGATGGGTCTCGTCCGTGAAATGACTCTCTTACGAACAGTGAGGCAGGTTGTACCTAATGTAAAAGCAGTGCATGTAACGATGGCAGCGGCGGCTCGGCTTCATGCAGTTATTCAGATCGACAAAAAAACGGAAGGGGATGCTAAACAAGCTGCATTGGCTGCATTTGCGAGTGATAAAGACTTAAAACATGTTGTAGTCGTAAATGATGATGTGGATCCCTTCAATTCTGAGGATGTTGAATGGGCGATCGCTACCCGATGCCAAGCAGACCAGGATATCTTTATTGTACCTGGGGCAAAAGGTTCACCATTAGAATCATCCCATAATTTACGAGGGGTATCTGCAAAAATGGGAATTGATGCAACTTATCCATTATCACACAAAGAAGAATTTAAAAGGACTTCAATACCATTTCCTACAATAAACATAGAAGACTACCTGTAATATTATATTTTCAAGTTAGGGGAGGGTCAAAATGAGCGCGATAGGATTAATTGAAACGAGAGGTTTGACAGCTGCAATCGAGGCATTAGATTCGATGGCTAAAGCAGCAAATATTAGACTAGTAGATTTAAAACGTGTTGGTTCCGGACTGATTACTGTAATTATTGAAGGAGATGTTGCTGATGTCAGTGCAGCGATAGAAGTGGGAAAATTAGCACCTGACCTTACTGGTGGTGAACTTATCTCTTCAAATGTTATTCCACGTCCACATCCGGAATTAAAGAAAATCCTATAAAAGGTAGGTGAAGAGTTTGTCAGATGTTATGAAACAAGTGGTGCAAGAAATCTTGCATGGAAATAAAACGGTCATTTCAAAGCCAGTACAAGAAAAATCCAGTTCAAAACCCACATCAAATAACGTGTTAAAAAATATTAACCGTCCCAATTACCAACAGAAGAAAAAAAACCACAGACTTAAAGTAAAAGAAAATGTTCATAAACCGGCAGCCGTACTGAAGAATACACCAACAAAACAACGCACTAATAATCGTAAGGAATTGAATGAAAAATCTATTTCAAAGCTTAACTCTATTACATTGGCAGAAGGAAACCTACCAAAAAGAAATAATAACTATATTCATCAAAATCAGCGATATAATGCAAAGTCAAGATTAATAGGAAAAACAAAAAACGGTGGATTCGTTTGGTTTTACCCAGAACTTTCCATGGATTTAATTCAAAGTTTTCAACGACCTTTAGACCGGGTTGCTGTAGGTGTGATTCAAATGCCAAATAGTCTTCCTAGTTATCTTTTACTTGTGAATGAAGTGATCCGTCAAAATCAAGACATTAAGTTTCATGTCATGTGGGATAGTGAAGCAAACTCCACTTTTACAGCAGAACTTTATGATGAAGATGTTGGAAGGCTTGAACGTATTATGAATGATTTGTATCAAAAGTTAAATCGTAATTCTATGAAACGATATGAAACCTATACAGCTATCTCACCTAGTTCGTGGCTATCAAGGCAATTGAAAGCTAGTCCATCAGTTGAGGCTATTGCCTTTTTGGAAGGAATCTCATATTACAATAATATAATTCTAGTTGACCAGTTATTAGAAAAATTCGCGGCAAATGAGTTTCAGTTTTATATTCATAAAAATTACATCCTATTTGAAGGGAACTATCATATTGTTTCGAAGTTAATTGGGGAATTAAAAAAGCTAGCTGCCCACCACTTTAGCGCGATGTAATTTTACCGGAGAGGAGGATATACCATTTGATAGCACTAGGACTTATTGAAACGGTAGGCTATGCGACTGCTGTTTCTGCTGCAGATGCTGCTGTGAAGGCCGCTAACGTAGAAATAGTCGGTTTGGAGAAAGTGATTGGTGTAAATGGTTATGTTGGGGTGACAGTCCACTTAACAGGGGATGTTGCAGCAGTAAAATCTGCTGTTGATGCTGGAATACAGCAAGCAGAGAATGTAGGGCAAGTAATTTCTAGCGAGGTTATAGCTAGAGCGCATTCAGATGTACAAGAAAAATTATTAAGTAAGTTTTTAGTAAAGGAAGAAAAACCAAAGAAAAAGACTGCTACAAAAAAAGGTAGAAAAAAAGGAACAACAAATAAAAAAAATAACAGTAGCAATTCAAGTGAATCATCCAAAAAGGAAGAAGATGCATCAAAAAATGATAATGGGAAGAAAGCGTAAACAATAATAAACAAAACAAGGAGGATATCTAAATGGGTGAAGCATTAGGTTTAGTGGAAACAAAAGGTCTTGTAGGAGCTATAGAGGCAGCAGATGCAATGGTAAAAGCTGCAAATGTAGAAATTTGTGGGTATGAGAAAGTTGGCTTTGGTCTAGTAACAGTGATGGTAAGGGGAGATGTAGGTGCAGTGAAGGCTGCAACTGATGCTGGTGCCGATGCAGCGAGCCGTGTAGGGGAACTTGTGAGTGTCCATGTAATCCCAAGACCACATAGTGAAATAGAACGAGCACTGTTAAATAAAGGTGAATAATTGTGCTGGGAAGCCAGCAAAGTACAGTGGTTGAATCAACTTTGCGAGAATTAGCTTTACGTAATAATTCAGAACGTCAACAAACAGTGCTAGTGTTTCTTTTTAATCACATGAATGGTGTGAAAAAGGATTTATATGAACTAAATCAATTAAAGAGTTTACCTTTTAGAGTTCGGTGTTGTGCTGATGCATCTCTACTTAAAAAGTATTCTGTAACAGATTTATTCAATAAAACAGGTATAGATGACTGGATTTCCATCAAAGAACTTGAAAGGGAGAAAAAGAGAATTGATCAAATTTATATCCCGATATTACCTTTCTCTGTTGCTAACGATTTAATTAATTTTGACGATACACGAATTGTCATTCGAATGATGCTTTGGGCATTGATGAGTGGGGTACCAGTGGCAGTTTGTCCTAATGGGATTAATCCATATCATCAATCGTGGAGAGAAGCTGGAATGGACCAAGGTACATCCTTATTAAAACGAGAAATGCATCAGCAACTACAGAAAATAAAGGGATATGGGATTCAATTTGTAGACAGTACCAAGTCATATGTGACAATCTTTAAGGAAATAAATTCAACAATGAGAAAGAGTCGAATCATTACAGAAGAAAATGTAACCAGAATAGCATTTTCTGGTGAACAGGAACTAGTAATAGACGAAAAAACAATTATTACACCACTTGCACGTGATATTGCTCGCAAGCAAGGTATCGAAATAATAGAGAAACGAGGGGATAGTCAAAATGGAAATGGGTATCGTGGTTGGTCGGGTAACCGCAACTAGAAAAGATGAAAACTTAGTGGGCACAAAGCTCTTAATTACTCAGGCCATAGGTTTAGATGGTGCTCCCCTTGATTCTCAACCGGTAATAACAGTAGATACAGTTGGAGCTGGAATTGGAGAAAAGGTGTTTTTTGTAAAAGGTAGTATGGCATCGCGTGCAGTAAGAAATAAAGATGCACCAGTGGATGCAGCAATTGTTGGAATTATTGATAGTTTAGAATGTCGGAATTTTAAGGGGTGACAAATATAATGCAAGCAGAACACTTAAAAGAAGCCATACAATGGAGAAAATTGATTGATGTGTTACTTGATGCCAATCAATATGCTGACATTGTATTAAAAGGTGGCTATGTCATCAATACAATAACTAGAGAAATCTATGAAGCGGACGTTGCAATAAAAGGGGAGTATATTTTAATGGTCGGAGATGCCAGTGAATTAATTGGTAAGCGTACGACCGTTGAAGATGTAAATGGAAAATTTATATCTCCTGGTTTTATAGATTCCCATATGCATTTTGAAAGTGCTATGTTAACTTGCACTGAATTTTCCCGTTTGTCTATACCTACTGGAACAACAACACTAGTCGGTGACCCACATGAAATTGGGAATGTCTTAGGTGTTCATGGTATGCAAGAAATGATTAAGGAAGCAAAGACTTTACCGAATCAAATATATTTTACCGTACCAGCAGCTGTTCCGGATGCACCAGGGTTGGAAACAGCAGGATTTGATGTGAATTCGAAGCATATGGAAGAATTATTAAATGACACATACGTCCAGGGGATAGGGGAAATACAAAGTTTCAGTAATATCGGACCAGTTTATGAAAATGCACCGGAATTAATTGACGACTTAGTAGCGGCAGTTTCATACGCAAATAGCATTGGTAAGACTGTAGAAGGAAATGCACCTGGTTTATTTGGAAAGGAACTGGCAGCACATATTATAAGCGGTGGAACCCATGTTTCTTGCCATGAAACGACAACTAAGGAAGAAATGATGGAAAAGCTTCGCTACGGTGTTAGTGTCTTTATGCGTGAAGGATCCTCTCAACGTAATATGGCAGAATGCATTCGTGCCATCACTGAGGAAGGAATGGATTCAAGAAGAGCCATTCTTGTATCGGATGATATGGTACCAGAAGATTTGTTAAAAGATGGACATATGAATGATTTAATTAGGCGTACAATTGCTCAAGGATTAGATCCTGTGGAAGCTATTCAAATGGCAACGATAAATCCTGCAACCCATTTTGGTTTTAAAGATGTTGGTATTTTGGCACCGGGTAAAAGAGCGAATATCGCCATTATCGATGATTTAAATCAAATGACGATTGATCAAGTATACCTAAACGGGAAATTGGCAGCGGAAAAGGGAGAATTAAAGATCAATCTTGGTACGTACACATACCCAGAAAGTGTTAAAAAGTCTATGAAGCGTGGACCTGTTAAATTAGAAGATTTACAAATTCATGCTAAAGGGAGTAAAGCAAAGGTCCGTTCCATTGTAGCTATTCCAGATCAGAATCTAACTGGTGCGAAAGAATTCTCTTTAAATGTTAAAAATGGTGTTGTTCAACCTTGTCTAAAGCAAGATGTATTACCAATTTTAGTAGTAGAACGACATGGAAGAACAGGTAACATTGGGAAAGCATTTTTACATGGATTCCAATTGCAGCATGGAGCAATTGCCGAAAGTGTAGCCCATGATACACATAATATAATAGTAACCGGTACGAACTATGAGGATATGGTAACAGCTGTGAATCGTGTCATTGCAATGGATGGTGGAATTGCGATGATTCGTGATGGGAAAGTAGTGGGGGACTTACCACTTCGAGTAGGTGGGTTAATAACAGACGAACTTAGTGGTAATGAAGTTAGTGAAAAGATAACAGAACTAACTCGTCTTGCCAAAGATGAACTTGGATGTAGTTTACATGTACCATTTATGCATCTATCATTTTGGTCCTTGGTTACTAGTCCAGAATGGAAAATTACAGATATGGGGTTAATCGATGTAGATAAGTTTGAAGTGCTGCCCCCAGTAATTGAGTAAGGAGAGATACGATGGCAGTTAAATTAGTTGACCTATCTCAAGAAATTTATCAAGGGATGCCAGTTTTTCCTTTACATCAACCAACATTAATTTTTCCAAATATATCTCATGAGGAAAGTAAGAAAAAGATAGGTTTTGAGTTTGCGACCAATAATCTTTTAATCAATGAGCATGGTGCTACACACACAGACGCCACCTATGAATTTGATCCAGACGGGAAATATATTAATGATATGCCTTTAGAATATTTTTATGGGCCTGCGGTATGTTTAGATGTTTCACATGTCTCACCGGATGATTACATAACACCACTTGAATTAGAGAGAGCTCTAAAACGGTCCCAACAAGTATTAGAAAAAGGCGATATCGTCTTATTATATACGGGGCATTACAATCGGTGTTATGGTACTGACGAGTGGTTAACGAGATACACAGGATTAAATTATGAAGGTGCGAAGTGGCTAGCTGAAAGAGGTGTAGTCAATATAGCAGTGGATTCCCCGTCGGTAGATAATCCAAAAGACATGAAGTATTCCGGACATTTAGTGTGCAGAGAATATGGAATTTCCAATACGGAGAATTTAGCTAATTTAGATCAAGTAGCTGGAAAACGTTTCCTTTATTTTGGGCTACCTCTAAAAATCAGAAAAGGAACTGGCTCACCAATACGTGCAGTAGCAGTATTTATCGAATAATCCTTTTGGAGGTGAAATAGGTGTTTCACGATGGCAAAAAAATAAAGGAAGAAATTATTATTCCACCTTATGAAGGTAGAGGAGCAATTTTACAACCGGGTGAAGAAGTGGTGATCATTGATGTTGATGGAAAGCAAGTTGGGGATTTTATCTGTTTTAACCGTTTTGATCCTAAGGAGTTTGTTTCCCCTGTTCATATGAGAGCCTCGTTAAGTAGTATTCGTTTGAAAGTAGGTGACGGGTTATTTAGTAATAAACGTCGACCGTTAATGGAATTTATGGAGGATACGGTTGGAAAACATGATTTCTTTTTTCCGGCATGCGATTATTATCGATATAAGGTTGATTACGGATTGGAAAATCATCCTAATTGTCATGATAATTTACAAAATGCATTGGAATCGTTTGGACTAGGGAATGAACCAATTCCTGATCCTATTAATCTATTTATGAATAATGTTCTTGATGAGTTTGGAGATTATGAAATTGCCGAACCATTGTCAAAGCCTGGTGACTATGTTCGAATGAAGGCATTAGACGAAGTAGTTATTGCATGCTCGACATGTTCACAAGATATGGCACCTGTAAATGGATGGAAGGTCACATCATTAAAGATGCAAATATTGGAGGCGACATAAATGGATCCTTTACAATTCTTGCAAGAGATGATTCGAATTGATAGTTCTAATCCACCTGGTAATGAAGGTGATGTCGCTAAGTTGCTTGCAAATCAATGTGATCAACAAGGAATCCCCTATCGGCTATCAGAAGTAGATTTTAATCGACTCAATTTTGAAATTGTATTAAAAGGTACTGGTGAAAGGTCAGGAAAACTGATGTTTTGTGGTCATATGGATACAGTATTACCTGGTGAACAACCATGGGATTATTCTCCTTTTTCAGGTGAGGTTATTGACGGGAAAATATACGGGCGTGGCGCATCAGATATGAAGAGTGGTCTTAGTGCAATGTTTCTTGCACTGGAAGCAATTCATCAAGAAAAAATCCGATTACCGATGGACCTCGTATTTCTAGCTACAGCAGGTGAGGAAGTAGATAGCTGTGGAGCTAGAAAATATTTAGAAGAAAATAAAATGGATGATATTGAGGCTTTGGTTATCGGTGAGCCAACTAAGGAAAAGGTTGTTGTTGGACATAAAGGTGCATATTGGCTCGAAATAGTAACAATCGGAAAAACAGCTCATGGAGCCATGCCAGATCAAGGTATTAATGCAGTAGAATGGATGAAACCAATAATGGAGGTCATTGAAACCTATAAATCAAAATGGAAAGTTTTTAATGAGCCACTAGGAGAGAGTAGTGTAGCTGTTACCAAAGTTAATGGTGGCATCCAGACGAATGTAATACCAGATTATTGTAGCTTGCATCTTGATATTCGTTCCATCCCACCACAATCTCATGATGCTCTTTTAAACGAATTAAAAGAGTCCATTCAAGAAATTGTGTCAAAACCTAACGCACCAGTAGTTAAAATCAATCAATTACTTGATCGACCGTCGATCCTAACTGATCCTACAAGTCCTTTAATTGAAACAGCATTAAATATAAAAGGTCAAAATTCAGTCTACGGAGTTTCTTATTATACAGATGGAGCTGTTTTAAATCCTGAAAGTGAGATACCAACTCTTATATATGGCCCTGGGGATGAGAGGCTTGCTCATCAACCGAATGAATATGTTGACATTCATGCATACTTACGATCAATAGACTTTTATAAAGAACTCGCATTAACATACAGTGGAATTAAATAGAATTATAAATTTGTTGCAAAGGGGGGAAGTACATGTCTAGCCTATTAATTAAAAATGCCCAAATCATTACGATGAATCCACAGGAGGATATTTTACATGCTGATATTTATATAGAAAATGATCGAATCGAAAGAATTGGTGAAAATCTAGATATAATAGCTGAACATGTAATTGACGCAAGTGGAAAAACAATTATACCGGGCTTTGTTCAAACACATATACATCTTTGTCAGACATTGTTTCGAGGGCAAGCGGATGATTTAGAATTAATGGACTGGTTACAGAAGAAAATATGGCCATTAGAAGCATCGCATGATGAAGAATCAAGTTACTACTCAGCTATGTTGGGGCTTGGAGAATTAATCCAAAGTGGGACTACGACGATTGTGGATATGGAAACAGTGAATCATACAAATGCTGCATTTCAAGCAATGGCTGAAAGTGGAATGCGTTGTCTCTCAGGTAAAGTAATGATGGATATGGGAGAGGATGTACCTGCATTATTACTAGAAGATACGGAATCTTCCATTCAACAAAGTGTTGATTTATTAGAGAAGTGGAATAACTATGACAATGGGAGAATACAGTATGCTTTTTGTCCTCGATTTGTAGTTTCTTGTACAGAGGAATTGTTAACTGAAGTTCGAGATTTGTCTAACTATTACAAGGTAAAGGTCCATACACATGCTTCAGAGAATAAAGGAGAAATAGAAATTGTTGAAAAACAAAGAGGCATGAGAAATGTAGTGTATTTAGATAAAATTGGTCTAGCGAATGAAAACCTTATATTAGCACATTGTGTCTGGCTTGATGATGAAGAAAAACGAATTGTTAAGGAACGTGGAATTAAAATGAGTCATTGCCCAGGCTCTAATATGAAGCTAGCATCTGGATTTGCAGATGTTCCGGACTTACTTAATATGAATGCAAATGTTAGCTTAGGGGCAGACGGAGCACCTTGTAATAATAATTTGGATATGTTCAACGAAATGCGATTGGCATCGATTATTCATAAGCCAACCCATGGACCTACTGCTATGGATGCAAAAACGGTCTTTCGGATGGCAACAATTGGTGGAGCTGAAGCTGTTGGTTTAGAAAAGGAGATTGGTAGTATTGAAGTTGGAAAGAAAGCAGATTTGGCAATTCTAGATCTTTACAATTTCCACACTTTTCCTTCTTATGAAGTAGATCCAATATCTAGAATAGTATACTCGGCTACAAGGGCAGATGTTGAAACTACAATTATTAATGGTAAGGTAGTAATGGAAAATAGAAAATTAAAAACAATTTCAAAAGATGTAGTCTTACATGAGGCGAATAAATCAATCACTCGATTGCTAAATCGAGTTCCTTCGATTATGAAAGTAAACTAAATATATTTTTCTGAATATTTCATATTGACAACTAATTGTAGTGCAGATATAATGTAAAAAATTACAAGAGTATATTTGTTTGTTTATCCATTTCGTATAGCCCCAATAAACGGTTTGGGGGTTTCTACAAGGTAACCAAAAACCTTACTACGGAAAGGCGTCTTTCATTATGGAAGGGCTTCTTTTGGTAGTTTTCTTAATTTATTTAACCTCGTAACGAACGTCCTAACACACTTTCCACTAAATACATCAATTTTTTAAATATTGAACAACATCACATCACTTCACTACTCTTTCAAATGCACTTTATCAAATAAGAAATATGATAGAAGAATGGAGGTTTGCTTAATTGAAAACGATTCGTTTTACTGTTAACGGAAATGAAGTAGCGGTTTCATCTCCCCCAACTAAACCACTGCTCGATGTGTTACGAGAGGAGTTAGATTTAACTGGGAGCAAAGAGTGTTGTGGTAAGGGAGAATGTGGGTCGTGTACGGTTATGATTAACGGTTCTTCTGTATGTTCCTGTTTAGTTCTAGTTGGGCAAGTAGAAAATGAAACCGTAATCACAGCTGAGGGTGTCGGCCTTGCGCAAAATATGGATGTTTTACAACAAGCATTTATTGATGAGGGTGCTACACAGTGTGGGTACTGCACGCCAGGGTTTATTGTTAGTGCTAAATCATTTCTCAATCAAATCGAACACGTCCCAACAGAAGAGGAAGTAAAAACTGCTTTAGGTGGGAATTTGTGTCGTTGTACTGGTTATACGAAGATAATTAAAGCCGTTCAATCAGCTGCTAAACTTTCTATCACACAGCAAGGAGTAAAAAATTGAAACCCAGTCGCTTCGCTGCAATTTTATTAGCTGCAGGTAAATCTAGCAGGATGGGAAAATTAAAAGGATTACTCCCATGGCAAGGAAAGTCACTTATACAATATCAAGTGGAACAATTGCTGGAAGCTGGTTTTGATCAAATTATTGTTGTTTTAGGATACCGTTCGCCATTATTAGAACAAGAAATTAAAGGATATCCAGTAACAATCGTAAAGAATCCTCACTTCGAAGTGGGAAAAAGCTCTTCCATTCGAGTAGGAGTTACATCCATTCAATCGAATATTAAAGGAATTATGATTACAGCAGTTGATCAACCTGTACCAAGTATGACGTTAATTCAAATGATGGAAGCAATGAATAAACAAGATGGAGATATTATTATTCCAGTCTATCAAGAAAAACGAGGACATCCAGTTTTATTCAATAGTAGATTAATAGACGATTTACTACAGGTAAATGAAAAGACACAAGGGTTAAAAAAAGTTATCCACAACTATTATGATAGGATAACTTATCTAGAAGTGAAAGACCCTTCAGTTTTATTAAATTTAAATCGACCTGAAGATTACAACAGTTTTATAAACTCTGCGGAAGGAGGTTCAATATGAAGGTATCTGAAGCTACATTGGTTTCACCAAGCACATTAGATGAATGCCTTCTTTTACTTAATGATCAAAAACATTCCGTTCAATTGTTAGCAGGTGGTACGGATGCTGTCGTTCGAATGAAGGAAGGAGTTTGGAACCCAGATACATGGATTAATATTAAGAATCTAGATGCTTTGCGTTATATAGAGGAAGTTAATCATGAGATTCACATCGGTGCTTTGACCAGTCATACGGACTTAGTGGAGTCGAAACTAATAAATGAAAGAGCTGACGTTTTAGCACAGGCTGCTAAGGAAATAGGTGCAATACAATTACAAAATATGGGGACAATTGGTGGAAATATCGCAACAGCATCCCCAGCAGGAGATACAATTCCTGCATTATTTGTATTAGATGCCAAGATTGAGTTACGTTCATTAACGGATACAAGACTAATCCCGATAAGAGAAATCTTTACAGGTCCAGGTCGAACGGTGAAAAAATCAGATGAAATAATTACAAAGATCATTATTCGCTCACAAGATGAAGATGAGATTGGGATATTTGAGAAGTTAGGACCTAGAAAAGCACAATCCATTTCGATCGTAAATGTTGCTATCTCGTTAAAAATGGGAGAAAAACCACGTGAATGCCTAGAAGGGAAAATTGCCTTTGGTTCTGTTGCTCCAACAATTATTAGGGCAACCAAATGTGAATATATGTTAAAACTGAATCCATTATTTGATGATGTCATACATGATATTGCCAGTGCTGCTTGGAAAGAAGTGATGCCGATTTCTGACGTTCGTGCAAGTGCAAAATATCGACGGAATATGGCTAGTTCCTTACTGGAAAGAGGGTTATACCGTTTGATGAAAAGGTGGGAAGAACAATGAAGTCTAAAGCAAAGAAGGACGTGCTGAATGAAGAGCAAAAGTTAAAATGGATAGGGAAGTCTGTGAAGCGTATTGATGGACCTGAAAAAGTAACAGGCGAACAAAAATACAAGACAGATTATAGTTACTCTAATATGGTTTGGGGAAAAGTACTAAGAGCAAAATATCCTTTTGCAAAAATAAAATCTATTGATACGGTGAAAGCTGAAGCACATCCTGATGTTATATGTGTACTCACATATAAAGATATCCCAGGATTTAATGGATTTGGAATTGTCACGCCTGACCAACCTGTCCTTTGTGAGGATGTCGTTCGATGTACTGCTGATGCTGTGGCGTTGGTGGCAGCAGAAACGGTAGAAGCTGCAGATGAGGCTCTTGATTTAATAGAAGTAGATTACGAGGTTCTTGAACCTGTGACTGATGTAGAGAATGCGATGCTTCAAGGTGCTCCAAAACTTCACAAGGATGGGAATATTCATAGCCACGTTACTATTAAAAATGGAGATATTGATGCAGGATTTGATGAGGCAGATTATATTTTTGAACATACCTTTTATTCCCCGAGACAAATGCATGCCTTTATTGAAACAGAAGGTGGTTGGGGAAGAATGGAAGAAGATGGATCTCTCGTTATTGAGTGTCCTGGACAATATGGGCATAGGGATAAATTACAAATTGCTAGGGCATTAGCGTTAAATCCAGAACGGATTCATGTTTATTCAAGTCCAAATGGAGGAGGGTTCGGTGGAAAGGATGAAATTACCGTCCAAATTTACCTTGCTTTATTGGCTATGAATACAGGAGGAAGACCTGTTAAAATCCACCTAAGTCGTGAGGAGTCAGTTATTGCAGGAATTAAAAGACATCCTTTTAAAGTTACCGTGAAAACAGGTGCAAAAAAGGATGGCACATTAGTAGCTAATAAAGTTCGAGCAGTAGCAGATACAGGGGCCTACGCTTCCTTAGGAGGAGCTGTAATTGCCTTAGCTATTGAACATGCGTCAGGTCCATATACGATACCAAATGTTGATATGGAAGGTTTTTGCGTGTATACGAATAACGGAATTGCTGGTGCATTTCGTGGGTTTGGAGTGAACCAAGTATGTGTTGGGATTGAAACCCATATTGATATGCTAGCTGAAAAAACAGGCTTAGACCCAATTGAAATACGAAAGAAAAATGCTTATAAACAAGGAGATATTTCGAGTCTCGGACATGTAGTGAAATCCAGTGTAGGTACAATAGAAACTTTAGATAAAGCTGCTGCATGTGATTTGTGGAAGAACCGTGATTACTATAAAAATCAAGTAAGTGAGCCTTGGAAAAAAAGAGGAGTCGCTGTTGCAACTTCTTTTCATGGAGTTGGAATGGGGATTGGTACACCTGATTATGGTGCAGCCACAATCGAACTGCTACAAGATGGTAAATTTAAAGTTGGAGTTGCAATTGAAGAAATAGGTACGGGCAATGGAACGGTTTATGCTCAAGTAGCTGCGGAATGTTTAAAATGCGATATTAATAGAATTGTAGTTGTTCAAGGTGATACGAAACAAACGCTTGATAGTGGTACAATTTCTGCTTCTCGTTCGACGTATACTGGTGGCCGGGCGATCGCTACCGCTGCCCCAAATATGATTAATTTATTAACAGAAGAAGCTGCAAATCTATTAGGAGTATCTGTTTCTGAGATAGAATTAGCATATGATCGACTAGTTGATGCTCATGATCACACCCGTTTTGTAACTTATGAAGAAATCTATGAAAGTTTACATGATAAACATAGATCCAAAAGAGTTGAAGGACATTTTTATTTACCAAAGGAAAAAGAAGAACTAAAAAATTCTGGTGGTGCACCTCACCATTTATATGGTTACATGACCCACGTAGTACTTGTGGAAGTAGATACACTAACAGGTCAAACCGATGTTATTAAGGTAGTAGCTATCCCTGATGTCGGAAAAGTATTAAACCCTCAAGGCTTAGAAGGTCAAACAGAGGGTGGAGCTGTTATGGGGATTGGCTATACATTGTATGAGGATGTTCTGATTGAAGATGGTTATCATAAGACAAAGAATTTCACCGATTATATTATTCCTACGATTCGAGAGACACCTGAAATTGAAACCATCCCAGTAGAATCAAATGAAGAGTCTGGTCCATTTGGTGCTAAAGGGATAGCAGAAGTAGTCATGATTCCAATTATACCAGCCATCATGTCAGCAATCTATGATGCGACTGGTGCTAGAGTTTATCACCTCCCTGCCACACCAGAACGGGTATATCAAGCAATTCAAGAAAGTAAACCACAATCCTTAATTTCGAGGTGATTATTCTTGGTTAGTGATCAATTGTATAAGGAACTCTCAAATGCGATTAATAATCATAAAAAGGTCGCACTTCTAACAATTACCAGTTATGCCGATAAGGAATTGGTAGGAAAAAAACTGTTGCTCATGAATGATAAGCGATATGTAGTAGATGAGGATTACTCACAAGAATTAATAGAGGTTCTAATAGAGGGAGCTTATTCTCTATTACTACAAAATAAATCAAAGACTTTTAGTGCTCGGTATCAAGAGGAAGAGATGGAATGCTTTGTAGAAGTATTTCTTCCACCATTAAAACTAATTGTAGCTGGAGCTGGACATGTATCAGAACCTGTGGCGACGATTGGTCAAATGCTAGGATTTTATGTCACGGTTATTGATGATCGCGAAGATTTTGCAAATCAACATCGTTTTCCAATGGCAGATGAAGTCGTTTGTAGTTCATATATTGAATATTTCCGAAATGTGCCGTTATCACCACATACGTATATCCTTCTTTTAACTAGAGGACATAAATTTGATGTTGTTAGTTTACAAGAAATATTGAAACGAGAGGAAAGTATTCCGGATGAAAGTCGGACTAAATACATTGGAATGATTGGAAGTAGGAGAAGGATATCTGGTGTTTTTGAACAATTAAAGGATGAATTCACAGAACATAATTTTAAGAATATTTTTTCCCCGGTTGGTTTGGATATTGGAGCAGAAACTCCAGAAGAGATAGCTATTAGTATTTTTGCAGAAATATTATCAGTAAAAAATGCTTCGAGTGGCAAACCATTAAAAGAAAAAATACCAAGCTACTCAAAATTGAAATTTCGGGAGAGAAAGGACCGATGAGGCAAGTAGAATTTTATCAAAAAGTACAAGAGATACAAAAAATAGGTTCAAAAGCTGCTGTTGCAACAATTATTCGCACGAAAGGATCAACACCAAGAAATATTGGTGCTAAAATGATTATTTACTCAGATGGGAAAATAGTCGGAACAATAGGTGGAGGATGTGGGGAAGGAGAGGTCATTGAGAAGGCGATATCTGTAATTAAATACAATTCTCCAATCCAACATCAAGTAGATCTAACAGAGGGGTTATTATATGAGGATGGAGGAATCTGTGGTGGAATAATGGATGTATTTATTGAGCCGATTGCATAGATATAAATTATTAATTCGGAAAATTTTAACTTGACAAAAAATAATAGGTTGTTTACACTAAAATTAATCTAAAAGTTACAATGAATGGGTGGGATCGTGTTAATACGCTTTTCCTCCAGTCTTATAACGGTATCATATTCTATTGTTCTGTTTAACGGAAAAAGAATGAACCGCAGATTTGCCTCGATCTTTGGGCATAACTGTGGTTTTTTTATGTTTTATATACTATCGTAAGCGTTTTCAATTCAACTTTAGTAATACGAAATTTCTTAAAATCTAGTTAAAGGAGGAGATTTACAACTTAATATAATTTATGAAAGCAAGCGTATTAATTATTAAAAAGGAGGAAGAGGTATGTCGAAAAATGCAGGAGAAGTTGTTCAAGACAAAGGCAATTCACCAAATCCAGCACCCACAAATTTTTTAGACAGATTCTTTAAGTTAACGGAACGTGGAACTAATGTTAGAACAGAATTAATTGCGGGACTAACATCGTTTTTGGCAATGAGCTATATTATCATCGTGAATCCTATGATTTTATCTGATGCTGGTATCCCACATGAAGCTGCTTTAGCTGCAACAATTTATGCCAGTGTTTTGTGTACGTTAGCATTTGCCTTTTGGGTCAATTATCCAGTTGCCATTGCACCTGGTATGGGATTAAATGCATTCTTTGCTTACACCGTTGTTATTGGTCAAGGTTTAACATGGCAGACAGCACTAGGAGCAGTATTTATTTCGGGGGTAGTTTTCTTCATTTTGACAGTAACAGGGATCCGGCAGAAGATAGTGGAAGGCGTTCCAACCCCGCTTAAATCTGCCATTGGGGTTGGAATTGGACTGTTCATTGCCTTTATCGGCTTTCAAAATGCTGGATTAATTGTAGCAGATGATTCAACCATTGTTTCTTTAGGTGATGTTACGAAAGCAGGACCATTAATAGCAATAATTGGGGTATTAATCGCAGGGTTTTTTATGGCAAGAAACATAAAGGGTGGGCTCTTAATTACCATTGCAATAACATCTATCATTGCTATGATCGCAGGTGTAGCAGCAGTCCCTTCTGGAGTAAGTGATTTTGTTTCATTTGATTTACCTAGTGTATCTGAAACCTTCTTACAAATGGATTTATTAGGAGCAATCGGTTACGGAGTAATTGCTGTTATTTTCTCGTTTACCATTGTGGAGTTATTTGACAATCTTGCAACATTAATTGGTCTAACGAAAAAAGCTGGTTTGCAAGATGAAGATGGAAAAATACAAGATTTAGATAAGGCGCTTCAAGCAGATTCAGTGGGAACAATGGCGAGTGCTGCATTAGGTAGTACAGCATTAAATGCCTATGTTGAGAACGCGACGGGAATCTCAGAAGGTGGAAAAACAGGTTTAACAGCTTTAACAGTTGCCTTCTTCTTCTTAGTTTCGTTACTATTTGCACCACTTATTGGATTCATACCAGGAGTAGCAACAGCTCCAATTTTAATTATTGTTGGTGCTTTAATGATCACAGAGATTACTAATATTAAATTCGATGATTATACAGATGTCATTCCGGTGTTCTTAACCATTATTTTAATGCCTTTGACATATAGTATTGCTACTGGATTAGCATTTGGTTTTATTTCTTATACCGTATTAAAAATGCTTACTGGCAGATTCAGTGAGATTCATTGGATTGTGTATTTTATCAGTATTGCATTTGTTATCCACTTTCTTACAGGTGGTCACTAGAAATAAGTGCCTCCATGTGACGAAGGAGAGTTATACATGAATCAAAAAACACTTAAGAAAAGAATTGCCGTTGCAGCGAAAAAGGAACCTGCCGATACAGTAGTTGTAAATGGAAAAATAATTGATGTGTTTAATCAAGAAATTATTGAGGCAGACTTGGCAATTGTGGATGGAGTAATTGCTGGGATAGGTAAGTATAACGGTCATAACGTTATCGATGCAAAAGGAAAGTATATTTCGCCGGGTTTTATAGACGGGCATGTGCATATTGAGTCTGCAATGGTAACCCCAGCTGAGTTTGCTAAAGTCGTATTGCCACACGGGGTTACCACAGTAATTGCAGATCCACATGAAATAGCCAATGTGAGTGGTGTAGATGGAATACAATTCATGCTAGATGCGTCTGATGATATTCCACTGAATGTGTATATAGGGATACCTTCATGTGTACCTGCAACCCCATTTGAAAATGCAGGAGCAATTTTGGAGGCAATAGATTTGAAACCATTCTACAATCATGACCGTTGTATTGCATTAGGGGAAGTGATGGATTACCCTGCTGTTCATAATAGAGATGACGCTATGCTAGAAAAACTTTTACAAGCAATGGAAAATGAAAGGGTAATTGATGGCCATGCAGCGGGAATCGAACAAAATGGAATCAATGTATATATGGCTGCAGGAATCACAAGTGATCATGAATGTACTACGAGTGAGGAAGCGAAGGATCGCTTACAACGAGGGATGTATGTAATGCTTCGTGAAGGTTCGGCCTCCCGAGATTTAAGGGAGTTATTAAAGGCAGTCAATGACAAAAACGCTAGGCGTTGCTTATTCGTAACCGATGATAAGCACCTGGATGATATTATTGAGGAGGGGAGTATTGACCACAATGTTCGAGTCGCTATTGAACATGGTATCTCCCCAATTACAGCCATTCAAATGGCAACTCTTAATGGGGCTGAGCGTTTTAAGTTAACGAGAAAAGGTGCGATTGCTCCTGGATATGATGCTGACTTCTTACTATTAGATAATTTAGAAGAAGTGATGATATCAGAGACTTATGTAAGTGGTGAATTAGTGGCAAAAAATGGCCATTGTAACCAGAAGATAGTGAGTAGTGTTCCAGACGATCGTTTAATGAATAGCGTTAACATGAAAGAGATTAATAAAGAGGACTTACAGATCAACTTACCTGATGATAATGTGGTAAATGTTATTTCAATAATACCAAATAGTATTGTGACAAAACACCACATTCAAAAAGTCCCTGTACAAAATAAACAATTTATTCCCTCTATTAAAGATGATTTATCCAAATTAGTTGTTTTGGAACGCCATCATTCAAGAGGAACAGTTGGGCTTGGCATATTGAACGGCCTGGGACTAAAAACAGGTGCCATTGCTTCAACGATAGCTCATGATTCTCACAATATTGTTGCAGCTAGTATGAACGATGAGGATTTACTAAAAGCAGTTCACGTTATACGAGAAATGCAGGGTGGAATTGCTGTTGTAGATAAAGGAGAAGTATTAGCTTCCATACCACTAACAATTTCTGGGTTAATTTCAAATAATCATTACCAAGCAGTGTATGACGGACTCCAACGAGTAAATGATGCATTATCGGCTATAGGTTTTGAAGGAGATTTCAATCCATTTATTACCCTATCCTTTTTAGCATTACCTGTTATTCCAGAACTGAAGTTAACAGACCAAGGACTCTTTGATGTGAAGCAATTTAAACATATATCAATTGAGAGAAATGAAATTTATTCAAATAATAACTAAACTAGGAGGCTGCATTTAGGTGAAATTTACCATGATGCAGCTTCTATCATTAATACTTCACGAAATCATCCATTATAGTACGTATAAATTGAAATGTATGCGTTTACATGTTAGTATTTTAATAATTTGAACTTATTGAAAATATTTATATAAATAGAGAGCTGAAAGTTGTACTTTTTATCATTCATTTATTTAGGGAGGGATTTTGTTGGGAGATACAAAACACACCGGGCCAGTTAAAATATCAAAAAAACCCGATCCTAGTTTGTGGGTTAGTAAAGTACCATTTGGTCTGGGGAAAATTAAGCCGCATCATATTAGAGATACAATGAAAGTTGTATGGGAAAACAAAGATAATCTTCCTTATGCGAGTAGAATTTTAACACAAGGTGTTTGTGATGGATGTGCACTTGGAGTATCGGGTCTACAAGATCAAACGTTAAAAGGACCACATGTTTGTACAACGCGATTAAATGTTCTACGTCTGAATACTATGTCTGCAATGAATGAGGAAATTCTCCATAAAGATATTGATGAATTAAGGAAAATGAATAGTACTGAATTACGAAAACTGGGAAGAATTCCTTATCCTGTCATTCGTAAACCTGGTGATAATAAGTTTAATCGTATCTCATGGGACGATGCGATGGAGATTATTTCTTCAAAAATGAAAAAGCTAGACCCTAAACAATATGCGTTTTATACAACTTCACGTGGAATTACAAACGAAGTGTATTACACTTTAGGAAAGGTTGCACGTTATCTCGGTACGAATAATATTGACAATGCTTCACGCATTTGTCATTCACCATCGAAGACAGCATTAAGTCGATCAATAGGAGTAGGCGCATCTACTTGTAATTATAAGGATTGGATAGGTACAGATGTTTTAGTATTTTGGGGATCAGTTGCTGCTAATAATCAGCCGGTATCTACAAAATACATGTATGCAGCAAAACGAAAAGGGACCAAAATTATTGTCATTAATCCATATCACGAACCTTCCATGGATAATTATTGGGTGCCTTCGATACCAGAGTCGGCATTGTTTGGTACGAAGATTGCGGATGATGCGTACCAAGTAAACATTGGTGGAGATATCGCATTTATTCATGGCATCATGAAACACTGGTTTGAAATGGAAGAAAAGGAACCAGGATCTGCAATTAATCATACGTTTATTGAGGAACATGTGAATGGATTGGATGAACTACGGGAGAAGGCCACTTCATTTAGTTGGGAGCAACTAGAGAAGTCTTCTGGTATCACTAAGGAACGGATGTATGAATTAGCTGAGTTACTTGCCAAATCGAATTCAGCTGTTTTTGTATGGTCCATGGGTCTAACACAACACCGCTTTGGTACGGATAATATCTCACAAGTTGCTAATCTAGCATTATTACAAGGCTTTTTAGGTAAAGAACATAGTGGATTAATGCCAATTCGAGGACACTCCGGTGTTCAGGGCTCGGCTGAAATGGGGGCTGATCCTTTCTCATTACCTGGTGGTGGTTTTGATAAGAAAAATAAGCAACGAGTTGAGGAAATATGGGGATTTCATGTTCCTGAGTGGCAAGGGGATATCGTAGGTGTTACTTTAGAAAATGCCCTTCTTCCAGAGGAGCACGAGAGGAAATTAAAGCTATATTATATGTCTGGTGGAAATTTCTTAGAAACGATGCCAGATCCTGACTTTGTTAAAGAGAGTCTAGAAAGTGTTGATGTCCGAGTACACCAGGATATCATATTAAATACTTCTACTTTATTAGATGCAAAAGAAGCTGTAATTGTATTACCTGCAATGACACGTTATGAACAACCGGGTGGTGGAACATCTACTTCAACTGAAAGAATGGTATATTTCTCACCTGAAATAAAAGGGCCAAGAATTGAGGAAGCCCGTTCTGAATGGGAAGTGTATGTTGAACTAGCCAAACTAGTAAAGCCTGAGGAGAGTCATTTAATTGATTTTAAAGATGCCTCTGACATTAGAGATGAAATTGCGCAGACAGCACCAAATTATGATGGAATTCAACATCTAAAAGATAGAGGTGATGTATTCCAATGGGGTGGCGCATGGCTCTGTGAGGATGGTATTTGTCCAACACCAGATGGAAGAGGTAATTTGATCTCGGTCGAATTACCAGAGTTGCGTAAGCCAGAAGGACATTTTTATGTAACAACCCGAAGAGGCAAGCAGTTTAATTCGATGATTTATGATGAAAAAGATCCATTTAATAATGCTGATCGCTATGATGTATTAATGAATAAAAACGATTGCATAGAATTAGGGATTAAGCAAGGGGATGCAGTTGTTGTATATAACCAACATGGTACTTTTAATGGAAGAGCAAAATATGTTCCATTAAAATCGGGAAATATTGAAGTGCATTGGCCAGAAGGAAACTCCCTCATTCCAAAAGGTGTTTATGAACAATATGCTGGTATACCTGAATATAATACAGCAGTAATCATAGAAAAAGCAGAAACGTACTTTGCACATAAAGACACTAAATATGTTGAAAAAAGAATTGAAGAATTAGAAACTGAGCCAAGTTAGAGGGTGAATAAGATGAACGATACAAAACAGTATGAGTGGGAAATCATTCGATTTAATGGAATGGAGTCTACTGTTTTAGATGAGGAAATTGCAACAGAATTTCCACTTACGATCGTTCTGAATGGTGAAGAATTTGCAACGATGGTTTGTTCTCCAACCGATTTAGAAGACTTAATTGTAGGTTTTTTAGCTTCAGAAGGGATGGTACGTTTTTACGATGAAATCACCTCTATTTCTATCGATGAATCCACTGGGTTTGCATATGTTGAAATAGATAAAGACTTAAAATCCTTTGATTTCGACCAATCGAAGCGAGTAATTGGATCTTGTTGTGGGAAGAGTAGACAGTTTTATTTTAAAAGTGATGTTCGCACTGCCAAAACAATAACAAGTAAAGTAAAATTATCTGTTGATCATTGCTATTTATTAATGGACCAATTACAAAGAAGATCAGACGCATTTATTCGAACAGGTGGCGTGCACAATGCTGCTTTAGGTACTGTCGATGAACTACAAGTAATACGAACAGACATAGGTAGGCATAATGCTTTAGACAAAGTCTATGGTCATATATTACAAAATAAAATAAAAACAGCAGATAAAGTAATTGTTTTTAGTGGTCGGGTTTCATCTGAAGTCTTACTAAAAATATCAAAAATAGGTATAGGAATATTGATATCAAAATCAGCACCTACTGACCTCGCATTAAATCTTGCCAGGGATTTAGGAATAACGGTGATCGGATTTGCTAGAGGCCATAAATTAAATATCTATACTCATCCTGAACGAATTATTGAAACGAATAATTAAACTTGTATTCTAATAACAGTTATTATCACATAAACTAATGAAAATACCATGAGTAAAGACGCATGCCCTTTATTCATGGTATTCTAATTTTAATGATAATGGTAGAATGATAGAAATATTACATCGCTAAGGAGGGATTCTTTGCAAACAATTACCGATAAGTTTGGTAGGCCATTACGAGATTTACGAATTTCTGTTACGGATCGATGCAATTTTAGATGTACGTATTGCATGCCTAAAGAAATTTTTGGAAAGGATTACCCATTCCTACCTAAAGATGCTCTTTTAAGTTTTGAAGAAATAGAAAGATTGACTAAGATTTTTGCAGCTCTAGGTGTGAAAAAAGTGCGTTTAACAGGTGGTGAGCCACTATTACGCCGAAATCTACCTGATTTAATTCAAAAGATTTCTAGTATTAGTGGTATAGAGGATATTGGATTAACAACGAATGCTAGTCTTTTAGAGAGAATGGCTCAAGACCTTAAAAATGCTGGACTACAACGAGTCAATGTAAGTTTAGATGCATTAAACAATGATGTATTTCAAGCAATCAATGATAGTGGTGTTTCTGTACAAAAGGTATTGCGTGGCATTGAGAAAGCTAAAGAAATTGGATTAAAAGTAAAAGTTAATATGGTTGTAAAAAAAGGGATGAATGAACACGAAATTCTGCCTATGGCCAATTATTTTAAAGAAAAAGATATTACGCTACGTTTTATTGAGTTTATGGATGTTGGTCAGACAAATGGTTGGGACTTTAGTAAAGTAGTGACAAAAAAAGAACTATATGAGAAACTTACTAGTCAATTTGCGTTAGAAGCAGTGGAACCTGCATATGTGGGAGAAGTTGCTAAAAGGTATCGTTATAAAGGAACCAATACGGAAGTTGGTTTTATCACTTCTGTTTCTGAATCTTTTTGTTCAACATGCAATCGAGCAAGAATTGCAGCAGACGGAAAGTTATATACATGCTTATTTGCTGGCAGTGGGTTTGATTTCAGGGAATTGTTACGTTCAAGTGCAAATGATAATGATATTGAGGAGCAGATTTGCAACATATGGAATAAGCGAGAAGATCGGTATTCGGATGAGCGAACAGAAGAAACGGGTAAAAATAAGGATAAAATTGAAATGTCTTATATCGGTGGGTAGGTGAATCGCAGTGTTTGAAAAACAGGGAGTCCTACTAGCTGGTGGTTATTCGAGAAGATTTGGTACTCCTAAAGCATTTGCCGAACGAGATGGAATCAATTTTTATAAATATTCCATTCAAGCAATGGCTCCATTTACAGATTCGATTTCTATTGTTACAAATTCAACTTTAGAGCAGAAGTTTATGGAAAGTGAAACCTCTTATGATGTATACGTTGATTTGGAAGAATTTCAAGGGCAAGGACCCCTAGTTGGAATCCTAACTGTAATGGAGAGGACAGAGGCTGAATGGTATGTTACTGCACCTGTTGATGTCCCATTTATCGACCAGGAGATTTACAAACGATTGACAGAAGCTATTGATGACTCCGTACATATTGTGGTTCCAATTGTAGCAGACAAAATACAGCCATTAATTGGTTTGTATCACCATTCATTAAAAGGACTAATTAAGCGTCAATTAGAGCATGGTAAACGGGCACCAAAGCAATTATTTGAACATTGCTGTGTGAAATTTGTACAGATGAGTGATGAAAACAAGTTCTTAAATATAAATCGACAAGTGGATTATGATAAGTATATAAATAAAAGAGAACAGTCACAATGAGCTGTTCTCTTTTATTTAAAAGATTAGAAACTTGCAAAGATGTCTAGTTCCAATACAAAGCGAGCGCTTACGCTTTTTTTATGGTTGATGTAGTGGGGGAGGAACTAACCAACCTTTTTCTTTGTTCAATCTCAACACTTTTGCACCTAAGGCAGCTTTTTGCGTATGTATCTGACCAAACATCATGGCAATATCTTCTCGAGTTGCTGAACCAATCATTTGGCTACATGATACCAGACCAGCAGCTATATCTGTTGAAAGTGCTGCAGCAATTTCAGGGTCCATCATACGAGCCCCAGTTGGAATATCATCCAAGTTTGCTTTAGGACGTTCTGGAGGAGTTGGCGGAAGACCAACACCGTTATTTTTAAGTAATGCTTCAACTTGTTTGATTTCATTTTTTCCTGCATCGATTGCTTCTTCTAATATCTTTTGTAGTTCTTCATCTCCCGCATGATTTAAAGCAGTTTGATGTGCAGCTACTAACCCTTTTGCTACTGTAACAAATGACCAAGCTCCAAACACTTCTCCATAATGCATCGGTTCATTTTGTTGATTACCACCTAATATTCCCATTTCCTACCTCCTTGATGAATTGGTTAATTCAGGGATATTGTGTCCAGAATTTAAGTTGTCATACTATGTTTATGGAAAAATTTACTATGCGTTTGTAATTAGCTGAAGATATCCTATGTTATTAGTTTAAATGAAATCCTCTTTCTTCTAAAACCACAATCAATTGCTCATGATTTATGTGTTTTTCGTTATAATGTATTTTGATTTCACCATCATCGGTATCAATAAGTACACGTTCAATTCCATCTTGATCCATAAGTGTTTTTTCGATTTTTTGTATTGATAATTCTTCGACTGCTTCTTTTACAAATATAGTCGTTTCCTTCATTTTTTTACCCCCTTGTTTAATGAACAATGTCATTTTTCGAGTCAATATACAGTGAGCCATCCTTTTGAACCTCGGCATAAAAGACCTGTTCTACTTCTGTAATACCTGCTTGTTGTAGTTGTTTATTTAACCAGTTTTCGTCTAAATCCAGGCGCGAAAGGTTATTTGTATTAACGATTCCATCTGAAATAACTTCTGTAGCCATTGGATATTTGATTACATTAGGATTAATAATATTTAAATCTCCTTTTGTAACAGGTAACTTAGACTCCTTTAGTTGAACAGATAAATTACCACTGGTTTCAAAAATGGCATGTTCCACATCATTTATTGAAAAGATGTGGTTCCTTCTTAACAATGAGGTTAATGAGTCCATATCTAAACGTACTTTTCTCAATGCATCTTCCATTACTTTTCCTTCTTTTATTACAATTATCGGTTCCCCAGTAGTTATTTTTCGAGCACTTTTTGATTTAATATCAATTATATCCATTACTAATGTAAAGGCAGTCCAACCAACTAATGCAATAATTCCGTTACGAATAGTGAAGTTTTGATTTGTAACTAAACTAGCAGTAATGGATCCAATTGCAATAGCAGAAACAAAATTAAAAAAAGTCATTTGACTAATTTCTTTTCTGCCCATCAAACGAGCCATTGTAAATAAAACAACAAAAGCTAATATTAAGCGAAGTAATAGTTCTGAAATATCCATTATATTTCCCATCTTTCATGAAAATAGTGGTCTTATCTTTAATATGTATCAATAAATAATTACTATGTATTTTTGCAGAGTACTACGCAACTGAAGATGTTTCTAATATAATAATGTAGAGAGAGGTTTAAGAAGGGGTTATTACGTTGCAAAAGATGTTAAAAATTATTTATGAAGTCGTAATGATTACTCTTGTAATTATTACGATAATGACGATATGGACGGAAGATACGTATAACCCAACAATTAACTGGATTGTCTGGGGCATCTTTTTAGTAGATTTTATAACAAGATTAACTATATCCAAAAACAAATGGGAATTTATAAAAGGTAATCCATTCTTGCTTATTGCAATAATTCCTATCGATCAATTTTTCCAGTTAGCTAGGATTGTTCGTATCTTTTACTATTTTCGTATTAAAACAATAGCAAAATATTATATTACACCTTATGTTAAGAAAATAAATACACAATTTCTGTCAGCAATAGTTGCAGCTATTATTATTCTATTATTATTAGAAGCTAGTATTTTATGGCAGGTCGAATCTAGTATAGATAATTACTGGCAAGGTATCTATGTCACTTTTGGTCATTTATTATTTTTTGGCCATAAGCTTTTTGCAATTCAACATGGCCTTTCCGTTTGGTTGCTTACGATTACATCAATAGTAGGAATAATAATCCAAGGTTTAGCCTTGCAATGGTTGTTTAATAAATTAGATCATTTTTATGGCTACATGAAAGAAAAGAATTCCACTAAGGCGAGCTAACTACCACAAAAATGTCACGTAGGCCCCTATCTTTTCATACGTTATGTTAGGCGTATTAACGAATAGGGGGAACGAATATGTATCCAAATATATATTATAACCATCCATGTATGAATGGATATCGAATGATACCTAATCCTTATTATTGGAATTCTTATGTGAATCCATATCAGGTTGTGAATCATGACTCACGACAACAAACTATAAGAGGGCAAGCGAGATGGACTAAAGGAGGCACAATTACCAAATGCAATTTACCTTGGTCTAGCAACGAGTATATGACAGCTGCAGTTGGAGAAGATGCACCATATGCTTGTGGACAGTCTATCAAAGTTGGGAATCCATCTATTCCTGGAAGAGAAGTTATTGTCACAGTAGTTGATACTGTTCCAGGATATAGCCAGAATCAAATTAATCTTCATCGAAGAGCTTTTGAAGCACTAGGAGTAGATCTAAGTGTTGGAGTCATTGATGTTGATATAACACCAGAACCACAATTAGAAGAAGAAAAGTGGGGGAAATATTTATTAGAGGTTGTACAAATAGCATACCCCGGTTATGAAATAAATGAGTATAATTCAGTAGGGAAAACTCAATTATCCAGTAACCAAACAAGGGAATCCTTTGATTATGTAATACAGTCGGATAGTGAGACGATAAGAATACGGGGCAATGTTGTTTATAACCCTAATACGGACCGTGTAATTTCATTTGATCTAGTAGAAATTGCGAATAATGGATAAGAACAAAAGCGTAAGCGCCCTATAGATTCCAATTATAAACAGGAGGATGATTTCTATTATCCTCCTGTTTGATATAATAGGAATTAATCAATTAGTTGAGGTGACCATATGAAGAAAACCATTGGGGTATTGGCCCATGTTGATGCTGGAAAAACAACTTTTTCTGAAGCAATACTTTACCATACAAAAGCGATTCGAAAACGAGGTCGCGTTGATCATAAAGATGCATTTTTAGATAATCATTCTATCGAAAAAGAGAGAGGGATTACCGTTTTTGCTGAACAAGCTAGCTTTGCATGGAATGACTCTCACTATTATTTAATAGATACGCCTGGACATGTTGATTTTTCTCCGGAGATGGAGCGAGCAATACAGGTGATGGATTATGCAATTGTAATTTTAAGTGCTGTTGAGGGTGTGGAAGGACACACAGAAACAGTATGGGAACTCCTTCAAAAACATAAAGTTCCGACGTTTTTCTTCATAAATAAAACCGACCGTGAAGGGGCAAATGTTCAAGAAGTAATCGAGGAAATTAGAGAGAATCTTACAGACGATGTTTGCTATATTAATCGATCGTTAGCACAAGAACAAATGGATGATGATTTAATAGAGTCAGTTGCAGAATTAGATGAAGACCTGTTAGAAATATATATGGAAAAGGGCTTTAACCAAAACATATGGGTCGAATATTTAATACACATGATTCAACAAAATAAGGTCTATCCTTGTTTTAGTGGTTCTGCTTTAAAAGATATAGGAATTACTAACTTCATAGATAATTTAGATACGTTAACTAAAACCAGTTTTAATGTACAGGGTAATTTCGGGGGACAAGTATATAAAATTCGATATGATGAAAAGGGAAATCGGATCACCTTTATTAAAGTCTTAAGTGGTAAGGTAAAGGTTAGAGATGAAGTGAGCTATGGTGATGAGGGAGACAACAACTGTGAAAAAATTACGCAACTAAGGGTTTATAATGGTTCTTCATATAGTTCAGTAAATGAGGTGGAAGCAGGCGAATTGTGTGCAGTTATTGGTTTAACTCACGCTGAAGTTGGGGATGGTGTAGGAGAACTTAAGAAAAAAGGCACCTTTGAAATGATACCGACACTGAAGTCGAAAGTTGTTTTCGACACATCGATTCCACCTAAGGATGTATGGCATTATTTTAACATATTAGATTCAGAGGACCCGTCTTTACAAGTAGTTTGGAATGAACATTTCCAGGAGATACATATTCATGTCATGGGAGCAATTCAATTAGAAGTGTTAGAAAACCTAGTGAAAGAACGATTCCAATTAGAAGTTCGTTTTCAGGAACCGGAGATATTATATAAAGAGACCATTAAAAATCAAGTTTCCGGTTATGGTCATTTTGAGCCGTTGAAACATTATGCAGAAGTTCACTTGTTATTAGAGGCTTCAAATAGGGGTAGTGGTATAACGTTTGAGAATCAGTGCCACGCGAACGATTTGTCAATAGGAAACCAAAATCTAGTACGTCATCATATTTTTGAACGTGAGCACCATGGAATTCTCACTGGGTCAGCTATAACAGATATGAAAATTACATTACTAACTGGAAGATCACACGAAAAACATACATCAGGTGGTGACTTCCGTGAAGCAACATTTCGAGCTATTCGCCAAGGACTTGAGAAGGCTGAGAATATCCTATTAGAACCATACTATCAATTTATAATTAAAGTTAATCATGACCATCTGGGGAGAGTGATGTCTGATGTTCAACAGGCATTTGGTACATTTTCTCCACCTGAAACAAGTGGTGATAAAGCAATATTAACAGGTAAGGTTCCCGTTTCCACATTTATGAATTATCATCAAGAGTTTGCTTCCATTACACACGGTAAGGGAATACTCCATCTTCGTTCTAGTGGATACGATGTATGTCATAATACAGAAGAAGTAATAGAACGCATTGATTACAAAAAAGACGCAGATCCATTGTATTCATCGAATTCAATCTTTTGTGCGAAAGGTCAAGGCTATGCCGTATCTTGGGACGAGGTTGAAGAGATGTTGCACTGTTAGAAAAAAGAAAAATAGTTTCGAGTTGACTATAACCTTTTAAAGGGGTATAAGTTACTAATTATGTAACAAATTAAGCTTGTGTATGTTCCTGGTCGATTATACAATAAAAATATACCTGTGTAGGTATAGTAAATTGGAATACGGTGATTACCATGAAAAAGAAAGTATTATTGATCCTAATAATTCTAGTTGCCATTCTTTCTGCATGTACTTCTAATGAAAATGCAACTATTGTTGATGTTTCTGTAGATGAAGCAAAGGACTTACTAGATGATGAAGAAGTAGTTGTCCTTGACGTAAGAACTATTGAAGAATATAGTCAGGGTCATATTCCGAATGCACAACTTTTACCTTTACAGGAACTAGAGGCTCGATTGTCAGAGTTAAATGAGGATCAAAAATATCTAGTCGTTTGTCGTAGTGGTAACAGATCTGCGCAAGCATCCACTATATTAATACAAAATGGATTTCAAAATATTTATAATATGACCGGTGGAATGAACAATTGGCCATATGAAGTAAAATAACATGTAAAAAAGCACCCATGAGGTGCTTTTTAATTTAGGGATTGATTAACCTAATAGTATAGTGGTGTGTGAGATTGATGTGATCTATTAGAAGGCTATACACTCGGTCTCTTTAATGAAGTACCTTACAAGAACTTATTCTTGTAAGGTACTTATTTTTACTTATATTACAGCCATGCTGCGCCTACAATGATAAGCAAGATAAATAATACAACGATTAGGGCGAAACCTCCGCCATAACCATAGCCACCACCTTGTGATCCATAGCCGTATCCACCACAATGACCATATCCGAATGACATAAAAACCCTCCTTACAAAGTTTAGAATTGAAGAATTGAAATTAATAACCAACGTAAGCTGTTCAACTACAATGATTGATAGTGAAGCAGTAAATACAATTCGTGAAAATTATCTACATTAGTCCTATCCCTGATTCGCCAACAGCTTCTAACAAACAACACCTTCATGTGTCATTTGTTATTACTATATGTTTCAATGTTTGCAGTGATATAGACATATCCCCAAATTAAAGAAAATGGGCGTCTAACTACCCTTATCACTAATATTCCACGAATCTCCTAATATACAAATCTATACGCAAATTTCTACTAGACATATACTGTTGTAAGTCTGTTTTAGTAATTTTGTTGGAATCTTATTAGAATTCATTTGTTTCCTTTGTTACAAAAAGATGGGGGTGAGAATATGTCAGTAGATTTATATTATGGAATGTGTAATCGGTATAAAGGCAGAGCTGTTGAAATTAGAACGCTTGATGGGAGGGTACACAGAGGAGTTATCCAGAACGTCAATCGAAGAAAAGTATATCTTCAGCCATTAAGTGCTAGGAGAAATCTAGGTGGGTTTGGATATGGTTTTTATGGCCCTGGATTTGGTTGGGGATATGGAGGATTTGGTATTGGTATTGCTTTAGGTGCCATTGGTACACTTGCATTGCTTCCATTTTTCTTGTGGTAATAATAAAGCTGCCTGTTCGTATACAGGCAGCTAATTTAATGGAAATCACAATTCAATAAATTGGCTCGAATTTATTGGAAGTGTATCCTTTATTTTGCAACGATTGTTAATCATGTAGTTTTTTACTAAGTAAAATCCAACACAATAACCTGCCATTTTAGGATAAAACTTCATCCCATATAAAATTTCATTATGTTTTCTTTCAAACGTAGAAAGGCTTTCATTTGGCTTTATGATTTTCTGATACATATCCTCTAGTTGATCCTCTGAATAATACGTAGTCCATGAAGCAAGATTATCTTCTCCACAGTACTCCCTTACAGCATTTTCAGCTAAACCTTCAAGGATGATGGTATCTAATAGTGTAAATTCTTCTGCATTTTTCTGGTAATAATGTAACCGGCAAATATGGTTGTATTCATGTGTGAGTAATGCTTTAATCTCATTTTTATCAAGGTGGTCACCAATAAATAAAAATAATTTATCAGAAAAGGCGAGACCTGATTTTCCATTTTGCTCTTTTGCAATTCTTTTATTTCGTATTTCAACCGGTAGGATGAATACAGAAATAGAGGGACCATTCCATATGGTTTGTAGCTTTTTGGCTTCTTTATAAACGTATTGCCAGACTTTTTTCTTTTGGAGGTTTTTTATTTCGTCTTTTCCATTGCTGTATGGTTGTTTATACATACCGAATTTAGCTAGATGGTTTAGTATGTCGCTCTCAGAAATTGTTTCATCATGAAAATATTTTTTCAGCTTTTTACAAATTTTAATTGGATTCTCATAATCTTGAAGCAGCCATTCGTCTGTTCGTATTACTCTCATAACCCTACCCCCTTACAATTTACGATATGGAAAAAGGTAGGGTCCAGTTACTATTTAATTTTATCTATTCAGGACAAAGACCCTTTTCAGAAAATGGAAGTAAGAATAGAATATATCAGGAAAAAATAAAAGGAGGTAATTGACATGTTTCCTATGCATCAAAGAGGTCCTATGCGTCCTTATCGTTCTACTCCAACACGTAGGTCCTTCCGGAATCCTACAAGGTCTAACGTCTTCGCAATGTTTCAAGATACGGAAGGAAATGTGGATTTTGAAAGGTTAACATTGACTGCAAGGCAAATTAATGAAATCTACACGCAAATTAATCCGATTATATCTCAGTTTAGAAGAAGATAGTAATAAATAAGAGTGCTGCATACTAAAGGGCAGCACTCTTATTCAATCATGAATTTATAAATTTTATTATCTCATGATACAACTCATTTGGTTTTTCTTCTGTAATTAAGTGACCGGCATTTTTATAGGATAACAGTTTCGCATTTGGTAAATCTTTAGCAAGTTTTTTACCAATCTTTAACGACACAACTTTATCCTGTTCACCCCAAAGCAGTAATGCAGGCTTTTGTATTCGTTGCAATTGTTCAGGTGATAAATCTCCTTCACGATGTCGTAATAACCTTACAAGAGACTTTGAAAAATCTTTCTCATTAATTGGACGTTTATATTCCTCGATTAACTCCTCAGTAATTAAGGAGTGGTCATAAATAACATTTTCTAACGTTTCTCTAACCCCGTTTTTCTGTATCTCGTGTCTAGCATAGAGATGGAAAAAAGGTAAATAGGAAGAGAGTATAAGCGATTTTTTTGCTCGCTTTAAATAGGCAGAACTTGCAAAAAGAATGAGTTTCTTAATTCGTTCTGGCTGAAGTAGGGCAATATTTAATGAAATCTGTCCTCCCATAGAATGTCCTGCTAAATAAATGGTATCTAATTTAAAATAATCCATACAAGCAAGGACGAGTTTTGCATAATTTTTATAGGAGTAAGTGAATGTTGTTGACTTCTCACTTCGGCCAAATCCAGGTAAGTCAATGGTAATAATGGAAAAATCGTTCTTTAAAAGTGGTATTAGCTTATGAAAAGAATAACTGGATGCAACAAATCCATGGAGTAATAGAATTGGTGGTTTTTCATTAAAACAATACTCGGCATAAACCTTTACTCCCATTACCTCTATATACTTTTGATGTAAATTTATAGGATCACCACCTAAGAATTTATATTACTTAGTATAACCTGAGTCGAAAGAATTCATAGTGAATAAACACTAGGGGAATACTTTTACAACAAAGTATTGGAAAAGGGAGTTTTATGAATTGACAATCATTCGACTTGGTTATTCTGCTATCAGTACACATGTTAAGAATAGTTCTACTTCTAAGACGATGACATACTCAACATTTTCAAAATTAACCGATCGAGAAGCTGCCATAAGAAAATTAGAGAAAATCGCGAACTCTAATTTAGCAAACGTTCATCGCTTATTTAAGCATAATGTAGCTCATGATATTCAGTTTTATCGCATTTCTTCTAAATTAATTCCGTTAGCAGATCATCCTGACATCGAGAAATGGAATTATATGCGACCTTTACAAGAGTCATTGACCCAACTAAAAAGTTTCTTAGATGAGCATCCGGATTATCGAGTAGATTTTCATGCGGATCATTTTGTGTTGATCAATTCACCTGACAAAGAAGTTTTGAAAACGTCGATTAAAACTCTTCGAATGCATTATCGATTGTTAAAAGGAATGGGGATAGAGCCTATTCATCGATGTGTGATGCATGTCGGGGGAGGTTATAACGATAAAGAACAGGCTTTAGAACAATTTATCCAAAACTGGGCCTATGTACCACAAGATTTACAACAAATGATAATTCTAGAAAATGATGATAAAACGTTTGATTTACATGATACGTTATACCTGTGTGAAAAGCTAGATATCCCTTTAGTTTTTGATTATCATCATCATTTAGCTAATCATTCCAAAGATAATTGGGCAGAAGATTGGGATAGAGTTGTTCAAACATGGGAACATTCCAAATTACCAGTGAAAATGCATATTTCAAGCCCAAAGTCTGAGAATCAATTTCGCTCACATGCAGATTACGTAGATGTTGAAATGTTTTTAAATTTCTTAAGAGCAGTAAAGGGAAGTGTAAATCAAATTGACTGTATGATTGAAGCGAAGCAAAAAGATGATGCTTTGTTTAAGCTAATGGAAGATATAAAAGAAAATAGAGACATAAAAATATTAGATGGTGGAAGTTTTAAAATTTTATAATTTTTATATTTCACTTTTCGATATCATGGTAATATGAATGTAGGTAAGTATTTCTTTGTAAGGGAGGGGACAATATGGTGCAGAAAATTGGTATTGATGCAGGTGGGTCGTTAACTAAAGTTGCCTATGAAGAAAATGGACGCTTGCATGTGAAGACATTTTCTAATCAGAAAATGAATCAACTTATTCAATGGTTACATATAACAGCACCTAATGCCATATTTCATATTACAGGTGGAAAATCTGGTTTAATTCAAAGTTCTTCTGATCAAAAATCTATCCAAATTGAAGAATTTCAGGCAACAATTCAGGGAACTAATTTTCTATTAGGGCATGAAAATGTCAAAATAGAAGATGAGTACATACTTGTTAGTATTGGCACTGGAACCTCCATATACCATGTAACTGAAAGTTCATTTGATCGAATATTAGGTACTGGTATAGGTGGTGGTACGTTGGTGGGGTTGGGATCTATTCTATCGGGGGAAAAGTCCTACCATCGGTTAGTTGAAATGGCAAGAAGTGGTAAAAGAAATAAACGTGACTTACTTGTGAAGGATATTTATTCTCCTGATGAATCACCAATCCTAGGTGAATTAACTGCTGCAAACTTTGGGAAGGCACATATGCAAGAATCCAATTCTATTAACGACAATATGGCTAGTTTAATCCAAATGATTGGGGAAACGATTATTACTGTGGCTTGTCAAGCAGCTGCGATTAAACAAATAGATAAAATAGTATTTGTAGGTAGTACTTTAAGTGGTAATGATCCATTGCGTAATGTATTGATTAGTTTTCGAAATTTATATCCTTATGAACCTGTTTTTCTAGATAAAGGAGCATATGCAGGTGCTATTGGGGCACTTATACATAAGTAATTGAAAAGGAGCGCGGGGCTCCTTTTCTTTATCAAATGATAGTGTAATTTTCATAGATGTCTCGAACAGTCCTACGATATTCTTCTTACCACTGTTTATTTTCGTTGGCGATTTGGTCTTGCATGCTTTGTCCTGTATTGTTTTGGATTAGATCTTGTGTATCTTGATTATTCATCATATTTTGAATCGGTTCAGTAACTTGTTCAATGGTAGGGTTTCCCATTAAATCGGACATTTTTTGTGGTAATTTTTGAAAAGTACCGTTTTGAATTCCCTTTGAGATACCATAAATTGCAGCTCCAGCAGCACCAACTGTTAATAATGAAGTCATTACATTTCGATTGTTGCCCATTATATCATCCCTTTTACTGTTTAATATTCCCTGCAAGAGGCAGGACTACTTATAGTTTTCTTTAAAGCTCAAAAATCATACTAGCTGTTCAATGGAAATACATTAGTTATAGACGTAGCTAAAGAATTTATTATAAATGTGCTATAGTAATAATATATTTACTATTCAATCATTAAAGGAATAGTTACTTGAGTGAGGAGAGGTTGCAATGGAGGAACGTTATCATCGCCAGGCTCTTTTTAAACCAATAGGAAATAGTGGGCAACAGCTCATCAATCAAAAACATGTGTTAATTCTAGGGTGTGGGGCATTAGGTACAGCAAGTGCAGAAGGATTAGTAAGGGCAGGTATAGGAAAACTCATCATCATTGATAGGGACTATGTAGAATTAACAAATCTCCAGCGCCAACAATTATTTAATGAACAAGATTATTTACATCAAACACCAAAAGCAATAGCTGCAAAATCTAAATTAAAAGCGATTAACAGTGATGTTACTATCCATGCGCATGTGATGGATGCGACTAATATTACGCTAGAGCCATTATTAAAAGGTGTTGATCTCATTGTTGATGCAACGGATAATTTCGATACAAGGTTAATGTTGAATGATCTAGCACAAAAAAATCACATCCCATGGATATATGGTTCTTGTGTCGGAAGTACTGGGATGAGCTTTACGATATTACCAAAAGAAACACCTTGTTTACAGTGTATTTTAGATGCTGCTCCAATCTCTGGTGCTACTTGTGATTCGGTTGGTATTATTTACCCAACAGTACAGATGGTTGTGGCTCATCAATTGACAGAAGCACTTAAGATCTTAGTGGAGGACAAAGGATCACTTCGGTCTAATTTAGTAACGTTTGATCTTTGGAATAATCAATATCAAACTATTAAGATGGATCGGGCAAAAAAGAAATCATGTCCAAGTTGTGGAGATAACCCTAGTTATACCTATTTAAATTACGAATCTCAAACGAAAACAGAAATACTTTGTGGTAGAAATACAGTTCAAATTCGTAACAAACGCCATGTATCAATAGAACAATTAGCAAATCGTCTTCTTTCTATTGGTCAAGTTAAGAAAAATGACTTTTTAGTTTCTGTTGCTTTTCAATCCTATCGAGTAGTATTTTTTCAAGATGGTCGAACGTTGATACATGGTACCAATTCAATTGAAACGGCCAAAAAAATTTATTATCAGTTAACTGGTTAGAGGGGGAGAACGATGGTAGAACGCAGGAAACCGATAAAAGTAAACGAGGCTGTTACTCGTGTGATGCGATATGCTAAACAAGGCAGCGTGAAGTTTGTACCAATTGAAGAGAGCTATGGTGAATTTTTAGCAGATGATTTAATTGCCGATCATCCTGTACCTCCTTTTGACAGATCGCCATATGATGGATTTGCTATACGCTCATCCGACACTGTAAATGCATCGAGTCAGGCACCACTTTCTTTTAAGGTAGTTGGAGAAATTGGAGCTGGAAGTGTATTTAATGGCACAGTTGGTCCTATGGAGACCGTTCGTATCATGACTGGAGCGCAAATTCCAGAAGGGTGCGATGCTGTTATTATGTTTGAATTAGTAAAAGAACTGGCGGGTGGTGAGTGGATTCAGTTAAAGCGTCCACTAGAGTCTGGTGACAACATTTCTTTTGCTGGAGAAGATACGGAAAAAGGAGAAGTACTTGTAAAAAAAGGTACATATATTAATCCTGGTATTGTAGCCTTACTAGCCACTTTTGGTTACAAGCAAGTACCGGTTAGTGTTAAACCTAAAGTTGGAGTTATTGCAACTGGAAGTGAATTATTAGACGTTGATGAAGACTTACAGCCCGGTAAAATTAGAAATAGTAATGCCTATATGGTACTCTCACAAATTAAACGTGCTGGTGGTGAAGCCATTTATTTTGGCCAATTTAGTGATGACTTTGAGACGTGTTTCAATCAAGTTAAAAATGCGTTGGAACAAGTTGATTTTCTTATTACAACTGGTGGTGTTTCCGTAGGTGATTATGATTATTTACCTGCTATTTATGAGAAATTAGGTGCAAATGTTTTGTTCAATAAAGTTGGTATGCGTCCAGGTAGTGTAACAACAATTTCGGAACTGGATGGGCAACTATTATTTGGACTATCAGGGAATCCATCTGCATGTTATGTAGGCTTTGAGTTATTTACTCGACCAATTATTCGTACGTATTTACACTCGGTTCATCCGACCCTGAAAAAAGCAGAAGCAACTCTAGGTACTGATTTTCCTAAACCAAATCCTTTCGATCGTTTCGTGCGTGGGTACTTATCTTTTGAGACTGGAAAATTAGTAGCAACCCCTGTTGGTTTGGATAAATCGAATGTTGTGTCCACGTTGGGAAGAGCGAACGCATTAATCGTCCTACCAGGTGGAACGAAAGGCTATGAAAATGGAATGCAAGTGTCGGTTCTTTTATTAGAAGACCAAGAAGGTGATACGTTAGAGTCGTTTTTTTCTCCTAACATAAATGATAGAAGGAGCAGAAGAAATGGGGAATAAACTTTTTGAAGTTACTAATCAACCGATTGATGTTGAAGAATTAATTAGCAAAGTAAAAAGAAGTGAAGCTGGGGCTATAACTACTTTTATTGGGACTGTTCGTGAATGGACGAAGGGGAGACGAACCATTTACTTAGAATATCAGGCCTATGTTCCAATGGCTGAAAAGAAGCTTGCGAAAATTGGAGAGGAAATTCAAGATAAATGGCCAGATACAATGGTTGCTATAACGCATCGGATTGGTCGGTTAGAGATCTCTGAAGCAGCTGTTGTGATTGTTGTATCTTCTCCTCACCGAAAAGCAGCCTATGAAGCGAACGAATATGCTATTGAACGGATTAAACAAATTGTTCCTATTTGGAAAAAAGAACATTGGGAAGATGGAGAGACTTGGATTGGTAATCAACTACAGACGGTTCCGTATCCAAATGGAAAACCAACTAGTGGGGAGGTGGAATAATGATTAAGGTATTATTCTTTGCTCAGTTACAAGATGCGCTAGGTTCAGATTCGATAAAGATTGAGGAGGACTCTCTATCTGTTTATGATTTAAAACAGCAATTAAAAAATGATTATCCTACTCTACAGCTGGACGGTGTTATGGTTGCAGTAAATGAAGAATATGCACTTGATGAAGATATCATTTCATCTGGAGATATTGTGGCATTCATTCCACCAGTAAGTGGAGGATAAAATGAACGTCATCCAAGTCGTTGGATATAAAAACAGAGGAAAAACAACGCTAGTGACAAAAATTGTAGATTTTCTTGCTAATCAAGGAATACGTGTTGGGACTTTAAAACATCATGGTCATGGTGGTCTTCCTATTGGTTTCAGTAATACAGATAGTCAGAGGCATAAACGAGCTGGAGCTACTATCTCTGGTGTGGAAGGGGATGGGCTTCTTCAGTTATCCATTTCTAATGAGTGGAAGCTTCCTGAATTAATTGCCATTTATGAGCACTTAGGTATAGAAATGTTAGTGATTGAAGGATTTAAATATGAGCATTATAATAAGGTTCTGCTTATAAATGATGAATCCGATTTGCCATTGTTGCATGAGCTTACTAATGTTGTTGCAGTTGTAACAACTTCGATTTTTAATAATGGATTTCCTACATTTCAACCAACTGAGGTTGAGGAGTTATGTGATTTGCTACTTAAATAAGAATAAGGACTACAGATATAGAATCCCGCACGACCTGTAGTCCTAACCTAAAGTTTCGCTTTATGCTTTATGTCCGCCTATTTTTTTACTACGTTCTAATGTTACTCCGGCATCAGTATAACTACTTGCTCGCAGAATGGCAGTTGCGCCATATTTGTCTCGAATTGCATCCATAACGTAGCCAATATCTGTTTTTTTAGAACGGTCTTCGAATAAATCGAGTTGTACCTCTCCTTTTTCAAATAAGTTATCTAATGTAACATACACATGCCGAATCATGCTTTTTCCATCATAAAATTCCTGAAATAGCTGCATGCATACATGGTAAACATCCATGGTGACGTTTGTGGGGAGGGCGATGGATCTTGAACGAGAAAATCCACCACCTGTTTCTTTAGAATAGGAAATTCCTAAATGAATCGTTTTGCCGACTTTGTCTACAGCTCTAGCTCTACGACAAACTT
This sequence comes from Ornithinibacillus halophilus, assembly GCF_900129485.1. Classification (GTDB taxonomy): domain Bacteria; phylum Bacillota; class Bacilli; order Bacillales; family Amphibacillaceae; genus Ornithinibacillus; species Ornithinibacillus halophilus. The sequence continues at coordinate 10,954 of NZ_FQVW01000009.1, read as the reverse complement.
CTTCACAGAGATCAAGAATGCAAATCGCAACATCCTCTTTAGAATAGTCACGTAGTAGGGAAATTCCATGTCCAAATCCTTTTTGCTCCGCTTTTAAAAAATTACCATACACTGGACTTAAATCAATTCCCCAGGCATGCCAGTATAATTGTTCACCCATTACACCAAAACGTTTTTTGAGTTGTTTTAAGTCAAAATTAGCTAATTGTCCTAGTGTCACAATTCCCATTCGATTTAAATTGCGTTTCATTCTACTGCCAATTCCCCAAATATCTTCGACAGGAAACGGCCATAGTTTTTCTTTTACATCTTCATACCGACACTCAGCAATGCCAACTTTTTTCCCGTGTAAGTCCATAACTACTTTTGCTAAAAATTTATTGTCACCAATTCCAATGGAACAAGTAATGCCAAAATTATCTAGAATCTCTTGCTTAATTTTTTTAGCAACTTCCCAACAATCCCCAAAAAGCTTTTCTAATCCACTGACTGTTACCCATACTTCATCGACAGAATATTGATGGATTGCATCTTTAGGGACGTATTGGTTTATAAGCTTAGTAATTTCCATTGATACTTGTAAGTAATCTGCCATATGTGCTGGTACAATATGAATATCAGGATCATTTGGCAATTCAAAGAACCGGCTAACATTACTAATCCCATGCTTTTGTTTTAATGCAGGAGATGCCGCTAGCACAATACTCCCTGAACGACTCGGATCACCTACAACAGCTAGCATTGTTTTCATTGGATCGAGCCCTAATTTGACAGCTTCTACACTGGCGTAAAAGGAACGCATATCAATACAAAGAACATCATGACGAGGATAAGATGAATAATCCAATTTAATACACCACCAACAGAACGTTTGTTCTGATTATATGGTGTTATTTAAAAAATATCAATGGTATTTTTTGTAACAGTTAATATAGATAATTCGAAAAATTGACGCACATTATGTTATAATTCGGTAGTTATAACAAAAAGGAGTAGGGAGAATATAATGAGAAAACCAACAGATAAAACAGTGATGCACAGCTATCCAGGGATGGTAGCATTAGTAACAGTAAACTATAATGGGGAAACGAATATAATGGCTGCGGGTTGGCATTCTTATATCTCACATGACCCAGCGATATATGGAGTTGCAATTGGTAGGGAACGCTATACGTATGAATTAGTTAAAAATGCAGGGGAATTTGCAATTAATTTTTTACCATATGAAAAAGCAGCTTTTATCCAACAGTCAGGTGTTTATTCGGGAGAGAAAAAAGACAAGTTAACAATAAGTAACCTTACATATGATCAAGGGATAACAGTAAATGCTCCTATTTTACATGAAGCGTATGTTGCATATGAGTGCAAAACTATTGATGTAAATACTTATGGAGATCATGATTGGTTTGTTGGAAAGATTACTCAATGTTATCGGGATGATGCTATGTTTTTAGAGGATGGGCTACCAAATTTTGAAAAATTACAAATACCTTTATATTTAGGGCGATCCAAATATGCAAAAATGGACTCAACTTGTGAAGTAAAGTCATATGAAGTTGATAAATAAACGTTCATGAAATATCTCCCAATCATAATTAGCATAGATTGAAACATCCTAATTATGAAAGGGGAGGTTAGTTGATGAATCAGCAACTAAGTAATTTCATGTCATCTAATGTACAAACTGTAAAGGATTCACAATCTGTCCAAGAAGCAGCAGCATTAATGAGTGAATATAATATTGGGTCATTACCAGTTGTGAATGAGAGTGGTCAAATGGTAGGGATTATTACTGACCGGGACATTACCCTTCGTACAACAGCACAAGGTGAAAATGCTCAAACACCTGTGTCACAAGTAATGACTGCACAACAAATTGTCCATGCAACGCCAAATATGGACGCACATCAAGCTGCACAGTTAATGGCACAACAGCAAATCCGCCGATTACCTGTTGTAGAAAATGGTCAGATTGTTGGTATGGTTGCATTAGGTGACCTAGCTGTAGACAACCAACTTGATAATGAAGCAGAAGAAGCTTTATCAAGTATCTCAACCCCTTCTGCACCACAAAAATAGAAATATAACCAAAAAGCCATTCCACGGTAAATGTGTGGAATGGCTTTTTTATGAGAAGAAGGTTCAGGGATGTCTAGCGCAGAGCGCCTGCGCTTTTCTTTAGTAAAAAGAATGTTGAGTTTTGACAAAATATGACTTACTATTAATAGTGATACGATAAATAGATAGACAATTTTTGATTAAGATACCTGGAGGAACGACAATGCTGAAGAAACGAAACTTCAAGAATATAAATTTACGAAATCTGAAGATCGGTTGGAAATATGGATTGATTTTTGTATTAATCTTGCTATTATTCGGTGGATCTGCAGGGGGAGTAACATATTTTATTACAAATATAGGGAAAGATATTGAGAATGTTAATCATCGCAGTGATATTGCAATGGATTTTTCTGAGATGGGTTCACTAACAAGATCAAAGGGAATGGGAATTGTTACATATTTATTAGAACAGGATCCAGAATTAATAGATGAATATAATGATAGCCAACAAGATTTTAATCAACTAGCAACAAAAATCCGAATAGAAATTGATACAGACGAAAAAGAAAAATTATTTCAAAACATCATTTCGAATGACCAAGAAATGAATCGGATGTTTAAAAATTACATTGTTTCATCTGTTGAGAACGGAAATATAAACACAGCACAAAAGTTTGTTACACAAGCAAATGAGTTAACAGAAAAAAATGTAAACCTTTTAAATGACTTAATTACTATTGTAAATGAGGAACGTTCTTTATCCATTGAAGAGGCAAAAGGAAACCAGGAATCAACACTAACGATACAAATAGTTTTATTAATAGGTTCAACATTAATTGGCGGATTGTTGTTCTATTTCCTTAGCAAATCTATTACGAAGAGTTTGGGTAGAGTAGTGGTAATGAGTAATAAAATATCAACTGGTGATCTGACTGTCCAAAGTTTACCGTTTAACGGAAAAGATGAAATAGGGCAACTAGCCGATTCCATGAATCAAATGAAAGATAATCTCTTAAAAACAATTCAGCAAGTGGCAGAAGTATCAGAAACGGTATCCAATCAGAGTGAAGAATTAACACAATCGGCTAATGAAGTAAAAATAGGTTCAGAGCAAGTAGCATCGACTATGCAGGAATTAGCATCTGGAGCTGAAACTCAATCAAGTCGTTCAAGTAAATTGGCTAACGGAATGAATCATTTCTTATCCAATGTTCAAACAGCAAATGATAATGGAATTCAAATTAAACAAGGGTCTGAGGCTGTACAGAAACTAACAAAAGAAGGCAGTCTTTATATGGAAGATTCAACGGAACAAATGAGACAGATTGATGAAATTGTTCAAGATGCTGTTCAGAAAGTAAAAGGCTTAGATCGACACACTCAAGATATTACAAAATTAGTATCAGTCATTACAGATATTGCTGACCAGACCAATTTATTAGCGTTAAATGCAGCAATAGAAGCAGCGCGTGCAGGTGAACATGGAAAAGGCTTTGCTGTAGTGGCAGATGAGGTGCGCAAGCTTGCAGAACAAGTATCTATGTCAGTTAAAGATATAACGGTTATTGTGAAAAACATTCAGCAAGAGTCAACAGTAGTTTCCGAATCTCTAGAAAAGGGTTATTTAGAAGTTGAGAAGGGAACAGAACAGATTAAGAAAACTAGTGGCACATTTAAATGGATTGAATCTGCAATTGTAGAAATGGCATCTAATATTGAAATGGTTTCTGAGAACTTAAACGGATTATCTTCCAGTACGGAGGAAATGAATACATCCATTGAGGAGATTGCAGCAATTTCTCAACAGTCAGCATCTGGAGTAGAGCAAACATCAGCATCTTCACAGCAAACAAGTAGTTCAATGGAAGAGATGGCCAAAAGTGCAGAAGATTTATCTACATTAGCAGAAAAATTAAAACAACTGGTAAATCGATTTCAAATATAGTTTGAGCAGGTTAAAGAAGAATCCGATTCCTTAAAATTTGAGGGATCGGATTCTTGAGTTTAATTGCAATTTTTCTGTATCTATCATATAGTAGAAGTAACTTATTTCGGAAAGGGTGTCTATTGGGCAGATGATTAATTAATCCTATTTTTAAACGTTAATCGGATAATTTTGCAAGACAGCAGGTAGATACCTGTGTTTTGTCATGCAAAATTTGATTTGACGAAGAATAGGATTAAAATTGTCCATAGTATGACCTGTCTTTTTTTGACATTACATCTAAAGGTACCGATGTAATGTATTTAGGTTATATCATGCATTTTTTTACTTCCTATTCTTCGTGATAGGAAGTTTTTTATTTATAAGATATGGGGTGAAAAAATGCTGATACTTGAAGCGAAAGATATTAGGCATGATGTTCAAGGGAAAGAGATATTGAACGTCGATCATATACAAATACAAAAGGGCGAACGAATTGGTGTAGTAGGGAAGAACGGTAGTGGTAAAACAACTTTATTGAATATATTGTCCGGTAATGTAGAGCCACATCAAGGTACGGTAACAACAGAGGTTAGTCGTCTATTATTACCACAGTTAAAGCGGATGGATACAACGAAAAGTGGGGGAGAGATTACGCAGCAATTTATTAATGAGGCGTTAGGAAAAAAAGCTGACTTATTATTTGCTGATGAACCAACTACAAACTTGGATACAAACCATATAGAAATGTTGGAGAAACAGTTAAAACGGTATGCTGGTGCAATTGTACTAGTATCACATGACCGTTCCTTCTTAGATTCGTTATGTACTAAAATTTGGGAGATAAAAGATTCTAAGGTGACCGTTTATCCAGGTAATTACTCTGATTATGTTGATCAAAGAGAGATAGAAATTAACCAACAACAAGAAGCATATGAGCAATATCAAGCTAAAAAAAGACAGCTAGAAAATGCGATTGGACAGAAGAAGGAAAAAGCAGCACGGGCTTCAAAATCACCGAGAAATCCATATTACGCTAAGAAACAGAAGAAACTAGAAAAAACTGCAAAATCAATCAAGACTCGAATTGAAAAACTGGAGAAGGTAGAGAAGGTAAAAGAAGAACCTCCTCTTTCTATCGATATCGTTGGAAATGAAAAACTAAAAAACAGAATGATCATCCGTATAGAGGAATTAGAAGGCAAAATAGGCCAGCGAAAATTATGGGATAAAACAAGCTTTCATATTACTGCAGGTGACAAACTTGCAATTATTGGCGATAACGGAACAGGTAAGTCGACATTTATCAAAAAATTATTAAAAGAGGACACAAATATTCAACTTTCACCTGCGTTAAAAATAGGATATTTTAGTCAAAATTTAGATATTTTAGATGAAGATAAAACAATTTTAGATAATGTTGAAAAAACATCAAACCATGAAAAAGCATTGATTCGAACGGTATTAGCGCGACTGCATTTCTTTGAAGATGACGTTAACAAAAAAGTACACGTACTAAGTGGTGGTGAACGTGTAAAAGTAGCGTTTGCCAAGATATTTCTTAGCGAAATCAATACAATTATTTTAGATGAGCCTACCAACTTTCTAGATATTGAGGCAGTAGAAGCATTAGAAAAATTGTTAATCGAATACGATGGAACAATCATTTTTGTATCTCATGATCGACGATTTGTAGAAAGAATTGCGAATCGCTTATTGATTATACGTAATAAAAGAATGGAACTTTTTGAGGGAACGTATAAGGAATATACCAATTTAGTGTCCGAGCAAAATGAAACGGACATAAAAACTGAAGAGTTAATGGTTATCGAAACTAAAATAACAGAGATTTTAAGTCGATTAAGTATGGAACCTACACCAGAGTTAGAAGAAGAATTTCAGATGCTTTTAAAACAAAGAAGAAAACTGCAGTCCTAATATTTTTGCAGGTAGTGACGGTTCCTATTATGTTAAAATATATTTAAGATTATGATTTTTTGTGACAGAAATCTAACCGCAAGTGCCTGGCCATGTTAGGAGTGTACCAGGTGCTTGCGTCTGCAAAAAACAATAGAGGTGAAGGAATGAAACAAAAGCCGATATATGTTGAAATACCAATAAAAACTGAAATGGACAAGTTGTGGACGACTACGCAAACCCCTGAGTTACACGAACAATGGGATCTTCGTTTTTCTAATATTACGTATCTACCAAAGAAGGAAGGAGAACCACAACATTTTTCCTATCGAACGAACATTGGATTAGGTATCTCTATTGAAGGATGGGGGAAAAGTGTTGGGAGTTACCATGCGGATGACGGTGCAAGAACATCCTCTTTACATTTTGGAACAAATCAAAGAATCTCTCCTATTCGGGAAGGAAGAGGCTATTGGAAATACCAACCACAAGAAGAAGGAACCATTAAATTTTTAACGCAATATAATTATGAAACGAACTTTGGATTTATAGGAAAAGTAATTGACCAATTTTTATTTCGTCCTATGATGGGATGGGGAACAGCACTAAGCTTTGATGTATTAAAACGATGGTTGGAACAGGGGGAGTCACCTCGTTCTCAATTTGTACGCTTTTTTGCTACGTGGGTGTTAAGTTTCTTCTTTATATTTATTTGGTTGTATCATGGATTAGTCCCTAAACTCATTTTTATGCATCCAGATGAAGTTACGATGATAACAAATGTAATTCCACTTACCTTCGACCAAGCTAAGTTATTAGCGTACATTGCTGGAGGATTAGAAATTGCTTTTGCTGGGATATGGTTATTTTATCGAAATAAAAGAAGGCTGTTTCAAATTCAAACCGTTATCTTTCCTTTTCTTATGGTGGGGGCGATCTTTTCAGAACCAGCCTATCTCCAACAACCATTTAATCCTCTAACGTTTAATCTAGCATTAGCTGTTCTTTCTTTGATTGGATTAATGATTAGTAGAGACACCCCAACGGCAAAAGCTTGCAAAAGGAAACCCTAAGGTGATGACATATGACTATTTATAAACAAATGCTAGGAAATGATTATTATAAACTACATCCTATGCTACAAAAAAGATATCTCATAGATGAAGGAAGTTCATTTCACGGGAAAGGAATCATGACAGAAATAAGGAATGGACCTAAATGGTTAAAACCATTTTTTAAAATAGCAGCAAGGCGTAAGTTTCTCTTCCCAGAGGAAGGAACAAATATCCCGTTTACTATTTCAAATACTTATCGAACGGATGAGCATGGGGAAGAACAGGTCTACTGGGAGCGAATTTTTTACATTGAGGAAAAAGTGCGTTTTTTTAATGCAACAATGAGTTTTGATGCTAAGCGAAAAATAGTGAAGGATTATTTAGGTGAGCCACCTTTGTTTTATTCTGATTTAATGTTTCGCGTTGTGGATGAAAGTTTAATAATAGAATCAAAGAAGCAGAGATTGATTCTAGGAAGTGTAGAAATTCCATTGCCAAAATTTTTCCAGGGAATAACTTCTGTTAAAGAGTCGTACGAGAACGGAGAATACATAATCCATGTACAAGTAAGCAATCCATTGATTGGTCGACTTTTTACATATAAAGGAGCCTTTGTAGAATCATGACATTTCGAAATATTGGACTATGTAACATCCTTTTATTAATTTTTATTGGTTTGTTTGGTATAAATCCTTGGTATGAATTACTTCTAACCGTTGCACAGATTGTTTTTGTTCCGCTAGTTTTACATTTAGTAATTGATGATGAAAATAAGAAAAATTCACCTAAGTATCTAGTCCACTTAACAATAGTGGCATCTCTTGCAGTCTTTTTATCTAACTTTATTGAACATGATATTTTTAATGTGATATTGACCCTTACTTATTTTATTTTTACGTTGGGAATCGCTTGGTATGGTTTAAGGCGATTATTACAAAGAGGGCTTATTCAAATAGAGGAATGCATGATTGACTTTGGCTTGATGTTTATTGCTATGGGAGGAGCTTGGTTTGTAGCATATAAACTAAATATTGATACTGGTTTTTCAACGATGTTAACCTGGCTAACTGCCATCCATTTTCATTATTCTGCATTTCTCTTACCTATTTTCTTAGGGTTTTTGGGGCGAATCTATTCTTCCAAAGCTTACAATGTGATTTGTGTTTTAATTTTAGTTTCTCCCATCATTGTCGCCTTAGGAATAACGTTCTCTACAACAATTGAATTGTTGTCAGTATTAATCTATATCGTTGGAATTTATAGTTTAATACTATTTAGTTATAAAGCAACTTTCCGTAACCATTGGCAAAAGTGGTTCATTCGAGTTTCTTTTATGGCTTTAGGAATAACGATTTTATTTTCGTTAGTTTATGCATTCGGAAATTTTTCTAACAATTATACCATCACCATTGATTTTATGTTGCGATTTCATGGATTAATTAATGTAGGTGCATTTGCAGCAGTTGGCTTAATTGGTTGGTACATAGACACTCCAGAAGCAACTAGTAGAAATGAGTTTCCGATAAGTCGTTTGACGGGGAATTTCATAATTGGTGATCATTTTATAAAAAACAAAACGGATAAACCAAAATATCAAGGATTAGTTGATAACATGGCCAATTATTACCCAGATGTAGATGTTAATTTGATGGCAGCTGCGATTCGAGACTTCTATGAGAATACCAATTCCTATCGTTTATTTGCGAAAGTGCAGTGGTATAAGTGGTTTTTGCCATTTGCATTTGCCTATCGCTTAGTTAGTAAAAGAGTCAAGCAAATTAATCTACCATTATCAAGCAAACAAGTAGAGATGACAGGGGATATTTATTCGGTTTCTGAATCTCTTGATGGACGACCAAACCCTAGAGCATGGGTGCGAAAAATTAATAATGAAACAGTGTTTGTAGCACTTTATTCCTATCATCATTCTGAAGAAAAGCAATATATGAATATTGCATTGCCACTTCCATTCTCTACGATGATTGGAATTTTGGAACTTGAACAAGTAGGAAACGCTTTACGCTTAACGAGTAAAAGGAGACAGAATACACATGATTCTGGCATATATTTAGCTATCCATTCGTTTTTAATGAAGTTACCAATCGAGGAAGATTTCATAGTCAAAGAAACAGCACCAGGCATATTAGAAGCAAGTCATAAAATGTGGATTTTTTCAATCCCATTTTTATCGATTCAGTATGTAATTAGAAAGAAATCCGTGGAATAGATTATTAAAAGAGATAGTAAATGTTAAGAATGAATAGTACATAGGAGCTGTTTGTGAAAATGAAGCGAATCATACTATTTTTAACAATTTTAAGCATTATCATTATTATATGGTCGATGAATACTATCTCGATTGAAACAGAGACAAATGAAGCACGTTCAACCGAAGTGAAAAAAATGGTTGAGCGTGAGCATAAATCTGTAGTCAAAGTTGGGGTAAAACATCCAATTGGCTCAATCATCGATGAATACATAAAGGAAGAACCATTACTAGAAGGTTCCTTAGCTGGGATAAGTATTCGTTCATCTGATACTGGGGAATTATATTATGAGCACTTTGGAAATACCCGTTTTCGCCCAGCATCTAATATGAAACTACTAACTGGCGTAGCTGCTTTATCTGTCCTTGGGCAAGATTATACGTTTTCGACTGAAATATTAACAGATGGAAATGTCGTTAACAATCAGTTAAAAGGAGATCTATTTATACAAGGAAAAGGAGATCCAACCCTTTTACGAGAAGATTTCACAAATTTTGCTAGGAAAATTAAACAATCTGGAATAGAAAGAATTGATGGTAATATTATTGCGGATGATTCATGGTATGATGATGTTCGTTTATCTCGGGATATTACATGGGATGATGAACACTGGTATTATGCAGCACAAATTTCAGCATTAACCGCTTCACCTAATGATGATTATGATGCTGGTTCTATCATTGTAACCGTAACGCCACAAGAGGTTGGGAAAAAGCCTACAGTTACTGTATCTCCTAATACTGATTATGTACAAGTGATTAATACTGCTCGAACTGTATCTAAAAATCAAGAAGAAGATTTAACCTTTAATCGAAAGCATGGTACAAATATCATTACTATTGAAGGAGATATACCAGTTGGGTCACCTGGAGTGAAAGAATGGATGGCAGTATGGGAACCAACAAAATATGCCCTATCATTATTTACTCAAGCATTAGAGGAAGAAGGGGTTTCATGGACAAAGAATACGAAGGTTGGGATAACTAGTAATGAAGCAAAATTATTATTGAAACACGACTCCATGCCTTTGTCTGAATTAATGGTTCCCTATATGAAATTGAGTAATAACGGTCACGCTGAAGTGTTCATTAAAGAACTAGGTAGGAACGTACATGGAAAAGGGAGTTGGGAAGAAGGAATTGAGGTACTTGAAAATGTAATTTCCGAGTACGGGATTGATACGGATAAGTTTGTCATCCGAGATGGGTCAGGTCTTTCACATATTAATATGCTGGTACCAAATGAACTATCGAAATTATTATATGAAATTCAAGATGAAACGTGGTTCTCAGTCTATGAAAAATCACTACCAGTAGCAGGAATACCAGACCGTTTAATTGGAGGGACACTACGCTACCGAATGGCCGGACAATCTGTTCAAGCAAAAACAGGAACAATCTCTGGAGTAGTAACCTTGTCAGGGTATATCGATACGAATAGTGGAGAAAGATTAATCTTTTCCATTATGTTAAATAACCTATTGGATGAAGTTGACGGTATAGGAGTTATTGATCATATACTAGAGATCGTTGAGAAAAATGGGTAGAGAGAAGGGGATTTGTTCGCATTTTTAGTGGTGGCATGAATCCTACCGCTACGGAAAATACACTTCGCTTTCACTTCCAGCACAAGTGCGACATCTGTTCAAGCTTCCTACGATCGCTTTCTCAGTGTCTTCTTTGCCGCGGGCGGCTGGTGAGCCAGGGAACTACTTGGCTAGGCTTCCTAGC
>NZ_FQVW01000070.1 GCF_900129485.1 Ornithinibacillus halophilus | reverse complement strand
TTTCCTCCTCTGGCATTACCCATTATCATCGGTACTATGGGGCTATCCGACTCCCTGTAAGTCATTTGCTTTTCTCCCTTTTGATTGGTTGATTGGCATACTCTTGTGCGATTACTGAATAGTACTGACCACAAAAGAACCACAGGCCCTCCCGAGGTCCCGTGCAACCACTGGTTAACATGCCTGGCTCTTTGACCCCGGGGAAGTTTCTTCCAGCTCGCCATTCTAACGCTAAAAGAAAAGTTGTCTTCCAGAATCCTCAAACCGTCGACCTTCCCAACGATACATCATTTCGAGGCTCAATCACTTTCAGGCCTATTACCTCCCTGTCTACGCTTAGCACCCTGCATTACTGCAGGTAGCCCAAGACTCGGTATTGGCGATTTGGCTATATCTTACCAAGCAGGAGTCACACCTGCTAGATTGCACGACCTTCTCGGTCGCTCAGGGAACAGATGTCCTCCAAACCCAAATTCCCCTTCCATATCAGTAAATAATGGAACCATTGTCCTCACTAACCTCTACTCATAAACAACACTTTCATAAAAAGTAACATAGGAACTAAATGCATTTAAATAATCGACATAAAGATTATCAAATCGTCTTTCCAATTCACTTCTAACTATGTATGGCTCATCTTTCACTTCATTAATACTCTCCTCAAGCCCCAAAAATTTCCTAAAGCTACCAACTAGATATTCTCTTTGTTCACTAGTGTAATCTATTTTAACAATTAGGCTTAGTAGCATTTCTTTCACTTGTCGTACCTCAAAAAGCATATCACTAAGTACTGTCGTATTAAATGATATTGGGTCTCTTTCTGTTAGCCATTTTTGATCAAAGGTTATGAAGATAGCTTCTGTTTGGTTGATGGTTAAGTTGGGATATTTATTCTCCATATCAGCTTCTAAATCTTCTTTATAGGAATCCTTGAATTTTTGTAACCTTACATCGAAGGTTCCATCATTACCTGAAACAAAATAAGGTTCATACGTAAATTGTTTTTGTAAACTGAACGGAGAATATGGATAAAGCCAAGTCATGATAGAAATGAAGATTACGATCAATCCAAGAAAACCTACAATACTTCGTTTCAAATACTTTTTATTCATACATACAACTCCTTTGCTACTAAATTTTATCATAATTTAAATAAAAATCAGATATTAAAGTATAAAAGAAAAGGATATAAGGAACTGCATTCTCCTTATACCCCTAACTCTTAGTCTCTTCTATTTTCAGCAAAGATAGGCACTTCTACACTAACTTGCTTAATACGCTCAATAATTCGTCCAGCTTTTACTGTTTCAACCTCACCACGACTTGTTTTTGCAAGTTGGCCTTCCAATTGTTCCATACTATAATTTGAGGTGAAGCAAACTGGTAAACCTTCCATCATCCGGTATTGCAAAATTGATCCGAGAACTTCATCTCTGAACCAAGCCGATTGCATCTCTGCACCAATATCATCGAGCATTAATACATCTGCCTTCTTAAAGAAATCAATTTTTTCATTAATCGAATCATCTTTAAATGACGATTTAATCTCACGCACAAATTCTGGCATGTAAATTAAAGTGGATGAAATATTAAATTTCTTCAATTCATTCGCTAGTGCACCTAAGAAATACGTTTTCCCTACACCAAACGGACCATAAAAATAAATCCCTTTCCTAGGTAACTCCGATTTCGCTTTGCCTAGAAATCCAATTAATTCACGAACAGCTTGACTCCGATTTGGATCATTATCAATGGTTGCAATAGAGGCATTCATAATGTCCTTTGGCATGTACAAACTTTGAATAAGCTTCTGCTGCTCTTGTTCTTTTTCATGCATAATGCGAGTTCGGCATTTTTCATAGGATAAATGAATTTCATTATTTTGCACAGTTAAAATTGGAGAATATCCTGGCAACATATTTTTGCAATTCTCTAGTGAACCACATTGATCACATTGTTTGGACTGATTTTTATACTCATATAACTTAATTAAGCTTTTTTCAATATCTCGCTGACTCAATTCCGGATGAAGTGATAAAAACTCTTTAATTTCTGGATCACTTAACACTTCATTTTTAATTTTATTGTAATTCTCTTGGAAGTTCTTATTTTGTTCCATCCATTTTTTTAATTCAGATTGCACTGGTTTCACTGGAATCATCCTTGTAAATGATTATTCTTTGTACTACTTGAATACTGGCGTAATAATGCAGCAATTTCTTCTTTTTCTTTCTCTAGATCCTGTTGATTTGGAGGATTAACTTCTTTTGTTTTCTTCGTTTTTCGTTCTTTAAACCATTCAGGAACAACTTCATTTGAACGTGCTTTATTATAATATGAATTATTCCCCTGCTTCGAATTTGTTTTGCGATAACGGTCTTTTTCTTTTTTAGCAAATACCATCGCTTCTTTTGCAGTTTTTAAATTGGCTCTTGACCAATGACTAGCGATTTTTTCCAAATATGCCTTCGATAGCTTCATATTCGATTGAAGTAAAACATAATGAATTAAAACATTCATAACTGGTGATGGTAATCCTTGCGTAGTCATTACTTCTCGAATCACCTTCAAATCTTGATCCGAAGCATGGTTACCGCTAGATAAGTCCTCTAATAATTGCTTTGGAGAAATGTTTTCTAACTCATAAATGAGCTGTTCCTCTTTTGTCTTAGGCTTTTTCTGATCTATTTGTTCAGAGGATTGTCCTGTATTTGACTTTTCTACTAAATGAATAGGTTGCTGACTTTGCTTTTGTTTAAATAAGTCGTGGCATGCTTCTTGGAACTCTTGAACATCCAAGCGATTCTCATCTGTTAATGCCCATAGAACAGACTTTTCAATTTCATGAGATGCTAAATCATAGAGTGTCATCATTTGTGTAATAATTCGTCGATTTTCTTCATTTAACACTTCACGAGCAGGAATCATTCGTTGTTTAAGCATTTGTTCCATCCATGAAAAATCAATCGTTTCAATATTTGGACCATGTACTTCTTGCTGTCTTGGTGCTGGTTGAACATGGTTAACAGTTGGTTTAAATGTATCAAAAACATCATGGAACGAGGCAGTTATATCTTTCGTTCCTTCGATATATTTTTCATCTGCATAATGTGATTTTAGCATATCAAACTTTTGTTTTCCTATATGATGAAATAATAATTGCGTTAGCATCGCATCTTGGAAAAACTCTTTAGGTGAAAACGGACGGATTAACGAATAAACATAAACCGTTTGATGCTCCGTATTTTTTTCTAGTGTTTTTAAGAGACCAATCCCTTCTAGCTTTAACCTAGCTTCATAGATTTCATCTAGAGGAATTGATAGATAACTCATTAATGTATGGTGAGTTTGGGCTGAAGATTGAAGTTCTATTTCATGTAAAAGGGTTTGATACAACATGACAGCCTGCATTCCGATCAATGGCTGATATAAATGAGTTAACGATTTTTCATAATCGATTGGAAGAGTATTATCAATTAATTGAACATAGTATCCATCTACAGGTAGTATTTTACCAATATAATTCAAACTAATCCCCCTCCATTATTAAACGAAAATGAGCCTATCTGGCCCATTAAGATTCTTTTTTATCTGTACTAATTAAGTCCTTTAATTCTTCAAGGAAAACACTGATATCTTTAAATTGACGATAAACGGATGCAAAGCGTACATACGCAACTTCATCAATATCCGAGAGGCGTTTCATAACTAACTCCCCAATTTCATTGCTATCAATTTCTGACACACCAGAATTACGAATTTCCTTTTCTACTTCTAATGCTAGCGTTTCAATTTGTTCAATAGAAACTGGACGTTTTTCACATGCTTTAATTAACCCACGTACTAATTTTTCCCGACTATATTCTTGTCGTGTTCCGTCCTTTTTAACGACAATTAGTGGTACTTCTTCTATACGTTCGAACGTAGTAAAACGAAAACCACATTGTTCACATTCTCGTCTTCTGCGAATGGATCTGCCTTCTTCTATTGGTCTAGAATCTAATACTTTTGTATTTTTATTTTGACAGTTGGAACATCTCATCTATAAAACCCCATTCATCCAAATTCAAACTCAATTTCTATCAAGCAACGGTAAATCCTTGTTTACTTGTTCATATAATTGTTTAACTAATCGATGGCTGTAACCAAAATCAAAAGGCAATATAGACTCTGTAGTAATTGAAAAGTCCACTGCTGTTTGGAATGGACGTACCATTATTACAGTTACTATGATAAATGCTTTTTTTCCTTTAACTAATTTCAGTCCGATTTCGCCATGTTCTTCAGAAACGGATTGTATTTCAAACTCCTTGGCATTTTTATAGTAATCCTCTAATATTCTCAATGCTTTATCTTTTGTAGTTTTATAATATTTGGTTTTTAAATTAGGATCCCAATGATTTTCACTTGTTTCAGCATGATTATTTAAATATTTACTAACTGTATGTCGTAATGCCATTATTTCATCTCCATTTTCACTGCGCTATATCAAATTTAATAGCCTTCGTATCTTTCTATTATTTTAACATGTTTTGTACTAATTCCCTAGTGGAAAATTAAAACTGCAAGAATCTACGGAAATATAAAAGAGAGCTGTTCCCTTTTATAGGTCACAACCCTCTATTATACATTATTGATTTTCACTTAAGAAATCTTTGCTTGTTTTTGATGAAGGGATTTTCCTACTAAGTTTACAAGGTCTACTACTCGACTTGAATATCCCCACTCATTATCATACCAAGCCAATACTTTGATTTTATTATCTTCCATCACCATCGTTGATAATCCATCCACAATTGATGAGTATTCAGTAGTTGTATAATCGATGGATACCAGTGGTTCATCACTATATTGCATTATGCCCTTCAACTCATTTTGAGAAGCTACTTTAAATGCACGATTTACTTCTTCAATGGTTACATCTTTCTCAACATCAACAACCAAGTCCACTAGCGAAACATTTGGTGTTGGTACTCGAAGTGCCATTCCATGTAATTTTCCATTCAAATGTGGTAACACTTCACCTAGTGCTTTAGCTGCTCCAGTTGAAGTTGGGATAATGGATTGTGTACAACCACGTGCACGGCGCAAATCCTTATGTGGGTTATCTAGGTTTTTCTGATCATTTGTAAATGCATGAACAGTCGTCATTAAACCATTCTTAATCTTAAAGTTTTCATCAAGGACCTTCACTACAGGAGCAAGACAGTTTGTTGTACATGATGCATTGGAAATGACATCATCCTTGTGTGCATCATATTCGTCATCATTTACTCCCATTACAATGGTACGGTCTATTTCTTTACCTGGTGCAGTAATCACTACCTTCTTCGCACCAGCTTCCATATGAAGACCCGCGTCTTTTTTCGTTTTAAATTTTCCAGTTGCTTCAATTACTACATCGATGCCTAATTTTTCCCAAGGCAATGCTTTAGGATCTCTTGAATTAACAAGAGCTATTTGTTTACCATTAACTAATAAACTATCATGAAGCGCTTCCACTTCTCCGTTAAAAATACCGTGTACACTATCATATTTAATTAAATGTGCCAATGTTTCTGGAGGATAACTTGCATTGATTGCTACGACCTCTAATTCATTGTTTGTTACCGCTTGTCGAAATACCATTCGCCCAATACGTCCAAATCCATTAATTGCAACTCGCGTTTTAACCATTTATAGTCCTCCTAATATATATGTTATACTCAAGACTTATTTTCACTAATTAGTATAACATATTAAGAAATAAAATGAGTACAAAATTGATATTTTTTTAGATTATTAGTTACGTATATTGGGAGAATGTTTTAAATATGAGAGGTGATTGGAATAAAAGATTTAGATATAGCAAGATCCGAACAATATAATTTGTTCGGACCTTAAATATTACGTATGAATTTAAGTGGAGTGGTGGCAGGAATTCTACGGCTAAGGAAAATACACTTCTTTTCAGTAATCGATAGCTCTTCTCGATGCCGGAAGCAGAGCAATCCCGAAGTCTACGGTAACCGATAGAGCTTGTCGATGCCGGAAGAACACGAATCCCGGATGCTACGGTAATCGATAGTGCGTCTCGATGCCGGTAGCACAGCAATCCCGGAGTCTACCGTAACCGATTCACCTTCTCGATGCCGGAAGCACAGCAATCCTGGTTTCTACCGTAACCGATACGACGTCTCGATGCCGGTAGCACAGCAATCCTGGAGTCTACCGTTACAGATTCGACGTCTCGATGCCGGAAAGCACAGCAATCCCGGAGTCTACCGTAACCGATTCACCTTCTCGCTGCCGGTAGCACAGCAATCCCGGAGTCTAACGTAACCGATACGCCGTCTCAATGCCGGTAGCACAGCAATCCCGGAGTCTAACGTAACCGATTCGCCGTCTCAATGCCGGTAGCACAACTTTCACACTCCCTACCGTAACCGACAGAGGTTACATAGGTTATGTCCCAAACTCAACTTAGTTAAAGCACATTCCATTTTCGCAAAATCTGATCCAATTGTTCCAGTGTCTCGAATTTTGTTCCATTATTATTAATGACTTCATCGGCAAGGTTTGCTTTTTCCTTCACAGGAATCTGTGATTGAATTCGTTGCATGGCTTCTTTTTCGTTATAGCCATCCCTTTCCATCAATCTCTTCAATTGAACATCCTCATCAACATAAACCACTATTGTCTTATTCACAAAATGAGTTAGTTTACTTTCAAAAAGTAATGGAATATCCAGAACAACGCATTTTTCTCCTTGTTCAATCAGGGCATCACGTTTTTCTAGCATGCTTTTTCGAACTGCTGGATGGACAATTTCATTCAATTGCTTTCTCTTTTCTTCATTTTCAAATACGATTGCACCTAGTTCTTTTCTGTCTAACTTACCATCTTCACGCACGATACTCTCACCAAATGTAGCAACAATCTTTTCATAAGCTTCTTCGCCAGGTTCTACTACCTCACGAGAAATTTTGTCAGCATCAATTACGGGTATATTAAACTCATCAAACATTAAGGAAACCGTACTTTTCCCACTAGCAATACTACCAGTAAGCCCAATTACTATCGCCATTTTTCAATCTCCCTTATTGTTTTTGACAATCACTGCACACATGGGTACCTCTCCCGCCAACTTTCATCTTCAGGATTGACTTCCCACATTTTTTACATGGTTTATTCTCTTGTCCATAAACATACAGTTCTTGCTGGAACATTCCCATCTCCCCTTGTCCATTCACATAGGATCGAATGGTCGTTCCACCTTGCTTCACTGCTCCTTCAAGCGTAGCAATTGCCTCTTCTTGAATGCGTTTCACTTCACGCTTTGTTAATTTATTCGCTTTTTTCAATGGATGGACACCAGCGCGAAATAATGTTTCATCTACATAGATATTTCCTAGACCAGTTACAATCGTTTGGTCGAGTAATACTGCTTTGATAACGCGATTCGTTTTTTGTAATTTATCATAAAAATAATCAAAGGTGAATGTGTCATCAAAAGGTTCTGGTCCAAGCTGGGTCAAAGGCTTCTGTGAAAATTCTTCTCCTTTTTTCACGAGATGCATCGTTCCAAATTTTCGTACATCATTGTATCGAAGTTCTTCTCCGTTTGTGAAATGAAAAATTACATGAGTATGTTTCTTCACAGGTTCATTCTCATCGACAACACTATATTTTCCTTCCATGCGCAAATGTGAAATTAACGTATAATCATCTATTTCAAAGAGTAAAAATTTCCCCTTACGATTAATTTCTCGAAAGGTCTGTCCAATTAACAACTGTTTAAAGTGCTCAACATCATCTGGTTGCTTGATGATTTTTGCCCAATTGACGGTGATATCATCAATCGTTTTATCTAGTATAAAATGTCTTAAAGTTTTACGTATCGTTTCAACCTCTGGTAGTTCTGGCATGTTATATTCTCCTTATTTCGCATCAAACCAACTGTCTCCGTATTCATAATCCACTTTCAATGGAACATTAAGCTCTACGGTATTTTCCATCATTTCAGGTACTACTTCCTTCAGCTTATCTAATTCTTCTCTTGGTGCTTCTAAAATCAGTTCATCATGTACCTGTAATAATATTCTTGCTTGAAGTTTTTCGTCTTTTAGTTTTTGATCCAAGTCGATCATTGCTTTCTTAATGATATCTGCTGCAGATCCTTGAATCGGCGTGTTCATTGCGGTTCTTTCAGCAAAACTTCGGCGATTAAAGTTTCTACTCGTTATTTCTGGTAAGTATCTTCTTCGTTTCATTAATGTTGTAACATATCCTTGGTGTTTTGCTTCTTGAACAATATCATCCATGTATTGTTTAACACCTGGATAACTTTCAAAATATCGTTCGATAAATTGTTTCGCTTCTTTACGGGTAATCCCAAGGCTTTGTGACAAACCATAATCACTAATTCCATACACAATTCCAAAGTTAACTGCTTTAGCTTGGCGACGCATGTTGGAAGTAACCTTGTCCTTCTCTACATGGAATACATCCATCGCTGTTTGCGTATGAATATCTAAATCATTTTGGAAGGCTGCGATTAATTTTTCGTCTTTGGCAATATGAGCCAATACTCGTAATTCAATTTGAGAATAATCCGCTGCAAACATAATCCAGTCATCTTCTGATGGAACAAATGCCTGGCGAATTTTACGCCCTTCTTCCAAACGAATTGGGATGTTTTGCAAGTTCGGATCAATTGAACTCAGACGACCTGTTTGAGTCAATGCTTGATTAAACCGGGTATGAATTTTATTAGTATCCTTATGCACAACCTTTAGTAATCCTTCAATATACGTAGATTGTAATTTACCAAGTTGACGGTAAAGCAGGATTTTGGGAATGATCTCGTGTTCATGTTCTAGCTGCTCCAATACATCAGCTGCAGTGGAATATCCCGTCTTTGTTTTCTTGATGACCGGTAAGCCTAGTTTTTCAAATAGAATTGGCCCTAGCTGCTTCGGTGAATTTAAATTAAACTTCTCCCCAGCAATGTCATAGATACTCGCTTCAATTTCATCTAATCTAGCCTTTAGCTCTTGCCCCATATTTTCTAAGCGCTCAACATCTAAGACCACGCCTGTATGTTCCATTTCACCTAAAATTAACGCAAGTGGCATTTCCAATTCCTTTAATAACTCATGCTGCTCATTCTCAACAAGCTGTTGTTCCATTTCCTCTTTCACATCAAAAAGTACTTTCGTTTTACGAGCAACATGTTCTGCTAAATTATCCTGCTCAGGAACCTTCATTTTGGCCCCTTTTCCATACACTTCTTCATCAAATCGGACATTTTTATTTCCCATCCGGTGCCCAACAGCAGGGATATCGTGGTTATTTTCACCAGGATTGATTAAATATGATCCTAACAACATATCAAAATCGATCCCTTTGATATGAATGTCATGGTTCAATAAAGCAACTAATGTTTTCTTAGCATCAAAAACAGATTTTTTAAATGACGCATCTTCTGCCCATTGTTTAAATGTCTCTGACTGAACTGCTATATCAGTTGGAATGAAATAAGCCTTTTCCTCATTTACCACTCCAATACCTTCAATTGGAGCAGTATGGTAGTTTTCATAGAGCATCTCTACAACTAGTGCTTCATTTCCTGTAAACATATCTTGAGTGATCTCATTAATAACGGTATAGTCGAGATCCGTTAGTTCCTCGTTATGCTCTTCAACTGCTCCATCTCCACCAAGCTTGTCCAATAGGGACTGAAAACCAAGATCAGTGAATATCTGACGGACATCACTATGCTCAAACCCTTTATAATCAAGGTCTTCTAATTTCACATCAATCGGTGACTCACGATTAATTGTTGCAAGGTCTTTACTCATAAATGCATCATCTTTATAGTTCGTTAGATTTTCTTTTAATTTCTTCCCACTAACTTCATCTACATGTTCATAAACGTTTTCAAGCGTTTCATATTGTTTTAATAACTTAGTGGCCGTTTTCTCTCCTACACCAGGAACACCTGGAATATTATCCGAACTATCCCCCATCAATGCTTTAAGGTCGATAATTTGTTCAGGTTTAATTTCCATTTTTTCTAACATATAGGATGGTGTATAGCTTTCCATATCACTGATACCCTTTTTAGTAACGTGAACGGTCACTTGTTCAGAAGCTAACTGAAGTAAGTCCTTATCTCCAGATATAACGGAAACATCCCATTTTTGTTCATCTCCATGTTTGGAAAGTGTCCCAATAATGTCATCTGCTTCATAATTCGCTAATTGATAATGTGGAATATGAAAAGCATCAAGTAGTTCTTTCACAATTGGAAACTGTTCTGATAGCTCTGGTGGAGTCTTCTGCCTTCCACCTTTATATTCCTTATATGTAGAATGTCGAAATGTCGTCTTACCTGCATCAAAAGCCACTAACATATGTGTTGGTTTCTGCTCTTCTAATATTCGAAGTAACATCGTTGTAAATCCGTAGGCAGCGTTTGTATAAACACCTTTATCATTATTCAATAACGGGAGTGCAAAGAAAGCCCGATAAATAATACTGTTTCCATCAATCAAAACTAACTTATTTTTATCAGCCATAAAAATCCTCCATTCAAAAAATCATTACCACTATTTTACCATGAAATGTATTACGGTGACAGGAAGCACATTCTATTTAACCAATGTTTTCCAAATCTCATGAGTTATATGCTATACTAATCTAGCAAAGGAGTGAATATTATGAAATTATTCATCTGAATCAAACACCTCTAATATTTGCTTAAATCTATAAAACTGATGGATAAGCAAATATTTATAAAAGAGGAGATAAAAAAATGAAAAATAATATTGTAAATGTAATGAAAAAAAATCAATTCTCAGGTACAGCTCTAGTTAGAAATCATGAAGATATTATTGCTGAAGGAAGTCACGGGTATGCCAATCGATCCGAACAATTACCTAACAAAGAAAATACCCGTTTTGGAATTGCTTCTGGGTGTAAAATCTTTACAAGTGTTGCGATTTGCCAATTAGTAGAGGAAGGAAAATTAACATTTGATACAAAGTTAATAGATATCCTTGATGATAATTTCCCAAACTTTGATCGGTCCATTACTATTCATCATCTATTGACTCACACTTCAGGGGTTCCAGACTATTTTGATGAAGAAGTGATGGATGACTTTGAAGAACTTTGGAAAAATACACCGATGTACCATATTCGAAAACTTCAAGATTTCTTGCCATTATTTCAAAATGAGCCGATGAAATTCAATCCTGGTGAACTTTTTCACTATAATAATGGTGGATATATCCTTCTCGGTTTAGTAGTTGAAAAGCTAGCAGGGGTAACATTCACAGAATATGTAATTAACAATGTCTTTGAGAAAGCTGGCATGAACGATTCAGGTTATTTTGCTTTGGATGCTCTTCCAGCAAACACAGCACATGGTTATATTGAGAACTCAGATGGTACGTGGAGAACGAATATCTATTCACTTCCTGTTCAAGGTGGCTCGGATGGTGGAGCATTTGTTACTACTGAGGATATGCTAAAGTTTTGGGATGCACTTCTTAAAAATAAGTTATTAAGTGAAGAAATGACAAAACTACTTCTCACTCCACACGTACATGAAGATGGAAATGAATTCTATGGCTACGGTGTTTGGATTAGTAAAAAGGAAAATGGTGATATTTTAAGATACCATGTAATGGGCTACGATCCTGGCGTCTGCTTCCACTCCGTATACTATCCAGAATATTCTATAAAACTAGCAGTTTGTGGGAATATATCAGAAGGTGCTTTTGATTTGGTGGAGTTTATTGAAGAAGAATTGTTATAAAGAAATATAATTGAGTTATCGAAAAGTCCTATCGGTTACCGTAGAGACTGGGAATGGGGTGCTTCCGGCAACGAGAGGCTCTATCGGTTACCGTAGAAACCGGGATTCCTCTGCTTCCGGCATCGAGAAGGCCTATCGGTTACCCTAGACTTCGGGATTCCTCTGCTTCCGGCATCGAGACGC
>NZ_FQVW01000061.1 GCF_900129485.1 Ornithinibacillus halophilus | reverse complement strand
CAGTGGGCTTCCTCAGCGCAAGGGTGCTAGGAAGCCTAACCAAGTAGTTCCCTGGCTCACCAGCCGCCCGCGGAAAGCGAAGTGTATTTCCGTAGCGATGGATATTATACTGACGCTAGTTATATTCCAGTATCATCTTAAATAGGAAAATCAAACTCTTATAGTGCCAAGAACTCCTCAACATCTTTCACACATAATGCGATTGCATTTTCCCAGAATTCTGGTTGTGTTAAATCAACATTTAAGTGTTTCTTCGCTAAATCTTCCACTTTCATACTACCAGTATCACGCAACAACGCAATGTAATCATCTTCAAAGTTTCCACCTTGTTCTAATGCATGAGCATAAATACCAAGACTAAATAGATATCCAAACGTGTACGGGAAGTTATAGAACGGTACACCAGTAATATGGAAGTGTAGTTTTGATGCCCAGAAGTTTGGATCATATTCATCTAAAGCTTCACAATATGCTTCTTTTTGTGCTTCAACCATAAGTTCATTTAATCGATTAGTAGAAACCATTCCTTGTTTTCTTTCTTCATAGAAACGAGTCTCGAATAAGAAACGGGAATGAATATTCATGAAGAATGCCACACTACGTTTGATTTTATCTTCTAACAGTGCTTGTTTTTCTTCTTTTGTTTTTGCATTTTTTACTGCAGCATCAGCAACTATCATCTCAGCAAACGTAGATGCTGTTTCTGCTACGTTCATCGCATAGCCTTGATTTAGACCATGAATATCATTCATAACATGTTGGTGATATGCATGTCCTAACTCATGAGCAAGCGTTGATATGTTAGATGTTGTACCAGAATATGTCATGAAAATACGTGTTTGTTCACTATGTGGGAAGCTTGTACAGAATCCACCAGGTCGTTTACCAGAACGATCTTCTGCCTCAATCCAACGTTTTTCAAATGCCATTTGAGCAAAATCTGCCATCTTTGGACTAAACTTACGGAACTGCTCAACAATAAAGTTTGCCCCTTCTGTATACGTAGATTTTTTCTCAGATTTTGAAATAGGAGCATTCACATCGTACATGCTTAACTTATCAATACCAAGTAGTTCAGCTTTCTTTTCTAAGTATTTTACAAAATGTGGTTTACTATTAGTGATTGCTGTCCACATTGCGTTAAGTGTTTTTTCTTCCATGCGATTAATGTCTAATGGTTCTTTTAGAACATTATCCCATCCACGATGTTTATATTTTTGAAGACGGAAACCTGCTAAGTGATTTAATGTTTGACCAAATAAATCCTCATTTTCAGCCCATGCTTTACCCATTTGTTCAAATACATGCTTTCTAACGTTACGGTCTGAATTACTTAATTTATTCGACGCCTGTCCAACTGAATAAGAATTAACCTTTCCATCTTCTTCAATTTCTACTTCCATTTTCCCTACAATTGTTTCATACATTTGTCCCCATGCATGGTAACCATCTACAGCCAAGTCATTAATCAATACTTCTTGGTCTCCAGATAAAAGTTCTTTTGTTTTTGTTCTAGTCTCATTTAAGACAAATGATAATTCTGACAATGTATCATCTTTTAAAAGTTCTTCCCATGCTTCATCATCAATAGAAACTATTTTTTCATCAAGGGTTGTTTCTACTGCACTCATTTTAGCTCTTAGTGCACTACGTTTTGCTACTAGTAAACTAGCATGTGAATCTTTTACATTTTGTGCACTCAAACAACTAATAAATGCGAACGACTCACGTAATTTCTTAGCTGTTGCTTCAAGATGATTAATAACTTCAACAATCGTTTCGCGATTTGCAAGAGCATCGGTCGGATTAAATTGCTCAACCAAACCTTCAAGCTTTTCGATATCACTCTCTACACTATGTAAAAAAGCTTGAAACTCTTTAGATTCACTACCACCTGGAAAGATAACATCTAAATCCCAAGTTTGTTTATATTCCTTCGTCTGAACCATCTAATCTCTCCCTTAATTTTTGGATATAAATACAATTATTGTACTTATTTCATTTTAACAATAAGTCGGAAATATTTCACTTCAT
The DNA here is from genome assembly GCF_900129485.1 of Ornithinibacillus halophilus. Lineage (GTDB taxonomy): Bacteria > Bacillota > Bacilli > Bacillales > Amphibacillaceae > Ornithinibacillus > Ornithinibacillus halophilus. Next base: position 12,534 of record NZ_FQVW01000061.1, on the reverse strand, counting down.
AATATTTGGAAACCCGAAATAAATTACTTCGGATTGCGAAATATATTATTTAAAAATAAATTATTCCAGAATACTTGACATCAGACATTTATGATTATATACTAGGTAACGTAAAGTAACTAACGTATTAAAAATTACTTGGAGGGAATATATAATGACTAAAACAGTTTGGAATGTAGATGCAGCACATAGTGAATTAGGTTTTTCAGTAAAACATATGATGATTTCAAAGGTGAAAGGAACTTTTGAAAAATTTGATGCAAAAATCGAGGCAGACCTTGATAATTTTTCAGATTCAACAGTTGAGGTAACAGTTGATGTAAACAGCATTAACACAAGAAATGAAGATCGTGACAACCATTTACGTTCTGCTGATTTCTTTGATGTTGAGAATCATCCAAATATGACTTTCAAAGCAACTGGCATCTCGAAAAAGTCTGATAATAATTATGATGTAACTGGTGATTTAACTATTCGTGGTACAACTAAACCAGCAACAATAAATGTAGTGCTAGAAGGTGTAAGTAAAGACCCTATGAGCGGCAATGAAGTAGCTGGAATTAGTGGGGAAACTACAATTAACCGTAAAGAATTTGGTTTAACATGGAACGTTGCTGTTGAAACTGGTGGCGTACTTGTTGGAGAAGATATTAAAATCAACTTCGAATTAGAACTTCATAAACAAGCATAGAAAAGTGCAGACGCTAGACATCTCTGCATGTTGTGCTTTCTAAAAGCATAATGAAAAGGATCCTGGAATATTCCGGGATCCTCTTTTATTTTATTTTTTACGCATTTCTTGTTTTCTGATTAGTGAGGTTCACAAATTTATTTTCAAACAACCGTTTCTTTCTCCCATTATTCGTACGTTCAAAAAATGAAATGACATCTGCTAATGCATTTTCAAGTAACTCTTCATCATTTGCTTTTTCTAAACAGTCAATGGCTTTTTCATAATGAACCCCAGCGATTGATGTTGATTGCTTCGTTTGATTTTCTAAACAAAAACTAAATTGCATATAAATCATCCCTAATTTTCGCATAGGTGGATTCGAAAGGTTCCAATAAAGATTAGTCGCTTGCTCATAGTACGGGATAGCTTGTTCATACTTAGACTGAGTAAAGTAAGCATATCCCATTTCAGTTAATGCTTCAGCATGTGTATATGTTCCTTTCAATGGTGAATCCCCTAATAAATGAAGAGCATCCTTCAAATAGTAAATTACTTTCTCACTCTTTTCTTTATCAGCATATGTTTTTGCTAAAGAGATGAGGCTATGTATTTTTATATTACTGTCTTGATGTTCATCTGCTAATTCAATTGTTTTTGAAAGAAATTCAATTGCATCATCTGCTTCATTGATTGTTGCATATAATGTTCCTATTTTAAAATGCAAATAAAAAATCATGTATTGATCACGTTTTTCTTGTTCATTAAAGTATTCTAAACCATTCTTAAAATACTTAATGGCACGCTTATACTTCTGAAGTTTTTCTTCAGTTTCTCCTAAAATTAAATAGATTCTAGCCTTCGTTATTCGATTCTGACTATCCTCTGCGCTTACTTTAACTGCACTGGATAGAATTCGTCTAGCTAATTTATAGTCACTCATATATGCCAATTCACCAAGAAGTAATAGTTCTTTTGAAGAATCAGCATTCTCATACAAGGAGTAAATAATATCTCTTGAAGCTTTAAACTCCCCAATCTCTGCATGACTTACTGCTTGCATCAAGGATAACGTTTTAGATAATTCTTCTCCCACCTCATGTTGTTGTTGAAGTTTCTCAATTTTACTTAATACATTTGGATAATGCTTTCGTTTTAACTCATCAATGATAATGAGTAATTCTTTCTTATTTGCTTCATTAGAAACAGATTGAACTTTCTCTTCAAAATTCAATATATTGATTTCACTCACACTAATTCCTCCCACACTTCTATTGTCCTATTAAATAGTTTAGGCAAAAATTAGTGTGAACAAACCTTCCTTCTATTCTTTTAACTGAACACGATCAGAAGTAAAGATACGAATCTCCACCATCCCATTTTCTGCTTTCGCACGTATTAATATTGGATGTGATAATTCATTCGTGAAAACAAAGTCAGGACCCCACCAACTAACGGTTGCATCCTTGCCTGGTGGTACATAAGGGACCTCTTTACTGTGAGAATAACGTTCAACAATTTCAATACCATTAAATAATACAGCATTAAATAGAGTGGATGAAACTTGGCAGATACCACCACCTATATCCTCTGATAGCTCTCCTTTCACAATAACAGGTGCTCTCATATACCCTTTTTCCTTTGTCCTTTTCCCCACTACTTCATTAAATGAAAATCGCTTTCCTGGTAGCACGACATAATTATTAATGGCTTCAGCAGATAAAGCAATATTATGGGATCGTTCCTTATTTCTTGTTCGATAATAAGTAATATACCTTCCTATTTCTTTGCTACGAATTTCATCAATTAATTCACTGTCCACTTGAGGATGGACGGTCTTTTTGGGTAACTTGATTTGATACGATTGATCACTGTAAAAAAACTGCATAAATTGCTCCAAAAACTTCTCTTTATCTAAACGTACACCTGACTTCCCTGAAATAATCGATTCATTATCACTTATCATTGCATTCGTGGGAGGCTTAAATGTTTGTTCATCCAACCGTTTCAATAATAAAGATAATTTATTCACATCAATTAAATGGTCATCAATTTGATAAAGAGCAAAATGATCCCGTAAGATGGTTTCACTTATATCACCATCAGTTATAACCAGCTGCTGAGCACTTATAAATAATGGATTAATGATAATAAGACAAATAATTATACTAACTCGTTTCCACATAACTGAACCCTCCTCCCCCTAGTATCTTTCCTCCTCACGTATTCATGTATTAAAAAGAAAAAGGACTATCCTAACGTGAGGACAGCCTTTTCTACCTATCTAAAGTCTCTTTTGTTTTCCATACTTCTACTAGCTAGCATATAACCAACAATTGTTGCAAGTCCAGTTAACAGCCAATATAACGTTTTTCTCATAAATACAATCCCCTCTTTTCACCGTTTATTAGAAAAGCGAAACATCTCTAATTTAGAATGGACGTACTTTCCCTTTTTTCAGGAATAGCTTAGGGCCACCCAACATGAATATATAGCGATTATCTACAACTTTTTTCATCGCTGCTGCTGGTTTTCCATATAGTTTATTTCCAAATACTGTACCCATTGCATCGGTAACACCTAATGACGCAACTGTACCTTTATCATCAAAAACAAAGTTTTGTAAGCTTTCATTACGAAGTAACGCTCTTAAATTATTTGCACAAGTTGTTGCATGCTGCATTGCTGCTTGAGCAGTTGGAGGGAATGGACGACCTTCTTTTTCATTCATAACCCAAGCACAATCACCAATTATGAAAATATTCTCTTCACCAGGTGCACGTAAGTCACCATTAACCGTTACTTTTCCTTTTGTTAATTCGAATCCTGATTTACCAAGCACAGAGTTTCCGGTTACTCCACCAGTCCAGACAATTGTACCAGCTTGGATTAATTCATTATCATCCCCGACAACAAATCCTTCTTCGGTACACGCTTGGATTTTAGCACCTTCCATAAATTCTACTCCGCGTTTCTCCAGAGAACTCTTAGCATAAGCAACTAAGTCTGTATCAAACCCAGGTAAAATCGATGGAGCTGCCTCTACGTTTATAATTCTCGCTTTACTGCGATCAATATCGTATTTTTTACATAGCTTTGGTACTTTTTCAGCTAATTCTCCAACAAATTCAATCCCTGTAAAACCGCCACCACCAACAAGTATAGTTAGTTGGTTGTCATCTTCTCCTGTATTTTTGTATTGAGCAAATTGATATTCAATATGTTCCCGAATAAGTTGACTGGAATCAATATCTTGAATGAAAAAGGCATGTTCATCCATTCCCTTAATTCCAAATGTGTTCGTCTCAAAACCAAGTGAAACAACAAGATAATCATAACTCAGTTCACTATTTTCTAGTACAACACGCTTTTCATCTCTATTTATTTCCTCAACAGAATCATAGATAAGTCGTACTCGATTAGGATTAATAATGTCACTAATCATAATACGTGCTTGGTTATGATTAATCGTTCCTGCTGCAACCTCATGTAGCCAAGTTGTTTGATAATGGTAATTATGCTTGTTCACTAATACAATTTCTGCTTCTTCAGGCTGCAATTGTTTCATTAGTTTTTTTGTTGTCATCATCCCTGCATACCCGGCACCTAAGACAACAATTCTAGGGTTTTGTTCCATGTTAATCCTTCCTTCCTTTTCAAATAGAACTGACGGTGGATCGTGTAGTTTTATCAGTTATTAATGTATACCACTTTTGTCTAATTCCATCATAGCAAAACTTATATGCATTTGCTAATGACTTGATATGTGAATATTCAATCAGTAGGGTATTACTGTGTGTTACATAAAGGAAAAACTCCATATGTTATTATTTCTTATTCACTTAATATCATTCATACTAGTAATAATAGTAATTGCACTGGTTCATAAAAGAAAGCCACCTGTTACGGTGACTTTCTTTACTTCGCTCTAACAATTGCTTCACTAGAAATATCCAATATTTTAGTACCTGGATAATAGTGAGCGATTATTTCCTGATAGGATTTACCGTCTTGTCCCATATAGTGAGCGCCCCATTGGCTCATTCCTACACCATGACCATACCCTTTCCCCTTCATCGTGTATTGCTCATTTTCATATGTAAGGGAATCTATTAAGTAACTTTTGAATATCGTTCCACCTATCATAGGACGAATACGGTTTAGATTTACATCTTTCAAACTTACCTCACCATAAAGAATAGTTCCTTCAAACAAACGATACAAGAACTCTACTTTAATAGACCCTTTTATACTTCTTTTGGAAGCCAATTGTTGGTCTGATAAAGCAAACTCTGGAATAGAAAGAACTTTAATATCATTTGAATATCCATTCCGGTACAACCATCTTTTAATTGAATCCGTAATTTCCACATTTTTTTCTTCTAATTCATTCCACCAATTTGGATTGGTCCAATCAATTTCTTCTAGCAGAATTTGGTTTTTATGTAACGTAAATTCCCAAGGATGTGTGGGATCATATGGGTCTTCTTTAATTGGAAAATATCCCATCGCTTTTCCACCCCACACGTTCGCATTATTTTCGGTTATCCCACCGTTACTAGCAGAATAAAATGTCTCTATTAATCGATTATTGAAAGTAATGACCTCACCCTTTGTATCCTCAACGGCTTTTGTCGTTTTTTCATCCCAAGTGTAACCACCATAAACTTGATAACTTATCGTATCATCAATCACTTGATCAATTTTGGAAACTGCATAAGTTCTAGCGGCTAATGTTTGTGCCTTTAATGTTTCCATTCCCCATGTAGAAAACACTTCAAAAGGAACAACACCTTTCAAATAGTCTTCTAATGGCAGTTGATTTACTGGACGAATGAAGGATTCGTCTTCAATAATAAATTCCATCGCTCCTAAATAAGGTCTTCCATCAATTAGAACCTGATGTTCTTCATCGTATTGAGATGGAATTAGTATGAAGGCCCCCTTCAGCTTCTGTTTCTTATCTCCCTCCTTTTGGATACTAAGAGTACCTTCTTTAACCGATAAACTATAATTTACTCCCTCCTCTAATTGAACGGTTGGATCAAATGTAAAATAATCTCCTTTAAATTCCAGATTAATCGTTTCTGATTCACCGATATGGTTCTTCAATTTAACAGTAACCATCTCATCAGCATACATCACACCAGGGAAACTAATTATGATTGTCCATATAAAGAATAGTATTATTTTTTTCATATGCTTATTTTAGTACTGTCTTTCCATTTTATACTATTTCATTATTGATTTCGTTTACTATTTATCTATTATTTTCAAAAATATATTGACAGATTCATATATTGTTGTGTAATATCTAATTAAGTTCATACGGTTACCTTTAATTCAGTCCCGTGAGACTGGCAAGGTGGAGCAGACTAGGTCTGTTTATCAAGAAATGGTGGAAAAGTGTATTTCCATGGTTTCTACGTGCGTGTACACCTTGCCTTTGATGGCAAGGTGTTTTTTATTTTTCTCCCACTGCGGTAACTGGTGAACCTAATACTACCAAAGGGAGAGATTAGATTATGGCAAAATATGAAGAAATTCAAGTTGACGAACGATTACCACTTTTAAAAAGCTTACCATTAAGTTTACAGCACTTATTTGCAATGTTTTCATCAACGGTATTAGTTCCATTTTTATTTGGAGTTAATCCATCAACGATCCTTTTAATGAATGGTATCGGAACATTGATTTATATTTTTATTACTAAAGGAAAAATACCAGCATACCTCGGTTCTAGTTTCGCCTTTATCTCACCTGTTACGTTAGTACTGACCACTCATGGTGGAGCTGAAGGGTATGGATACGTACTAGGTGGCTTCTTAGCAGTAGGAATTATTCTTACACTAGTTGGCTTACTTGTAAAATTTGTTGGCACTTCATGGATTGATGTCCTATTCCCACCAGCTGCTATGGGGGCAATTGTTGCAGTAATCGGACTCGAATTAGTACCAGTTGCAGCAGAAATGGCAGGCCTAATTACACTTGATGGAACTGATACAGGTTGGGCTATGGATCCTACTGTTGTTACTGTATCCTTACTAACACTTGGAATCACAATCGTTGGTTGGGTAACACTACGAGGTTTCTTGAAGATTATCCCTATCTTAATTGGTATCGTTGCAGGATACTTAATTGCACTAGGTTTTGGATTAGTTGACTTTGACCCAGTAAAAGAGGCAGCATGGATCACTGCACCTCAGTTCTATCAAATGGAAATTAACTGGTCAGCTATCGTAGTTATTATCCCAGCTGCACTTGTATTAATTCCAGAACATATCGGACACCTATTTGTTACAAGTAATATTGTTAAAAAGGATTTAGCAAAAGACCCAGGATTAGATCGCTCACTAATGGGTAATGGGATTTCTACAATCCTATCAAGTTTTGTTGGATCCACACCAAATACAACTTATGGAGAAAATATCGGGGTTTTAGCTATCACTCGTGTCTACTCTACATGGATTATTGGTGGAGCAGCAGTAATAGCAATTATCCTATCTTTCGTCGGGAAGTTAGCAGCACTTATCTCATCCATTCCTCCTGCAGTAATGGGTGGTATCTCCTTGCTACTTTTCGGAATTATCGCTGCAAGTGGGATCAGAATGTTGGTAGAAGCTAAAGTTGATTACAACCGCTCGCAAAATTTAATCTTAACATGTGTGATCCTTGTTATCGGAATTAGTGGCGCAAGTCTTCCACTATGGGGAGATGTTGAATTATCAGGGATGGGCTTAGCAACAATCGTCGGAATCGTCTTAAGCTTACTATTCAAAATCTTTGATGTACTAAAACTTTCAAATGAATAAGTGTATATTGAGTCTGGGACATAATTAATTATACGCGCTCTCTAGGCGAACAATTATACTCATATTATTTAAATGTCAGGTTTTCATAGGGTAAATTGATAGTGATGCAAAACCTAGCGAAGGAAATACACGTAGACTCCTGCGGGAACAGAGGCATAGGTGAGACCCCACAGGACGAAAGTCCGAGGAGGCTCACCAGCCGCCCGCGGAAAGCGAAGTGTATTTCCGTAGCGATCGAGCTTATGATAACATATGACAACATAGACAACATTTATAGTTACTTTTTTCAGCACAAAAATCCGAACGAATTTGTATCCTCTGAAAGGATTTCGAATTCGTTCGGATTTTCATTTGTAAATTTCTGTTGTCCCAACCTTATTTATTAAATTCCATTTTCCAACTGTAATATGCATTATCTGGATTCTTTTCATAACGCAAGTAGGCATTGAATTTTTTCCCTTGTTTACTTGTAAAGCCTTTTACGTAGGCACGGTTATTGGTCAATAAGCTTTTCACCATCGTTTTTGTTGGTTTCTTTTTCATTGTCCCTAAGAATTTATCATTTTTCCAAATAACAAACTTACATCCCTTTTTCCAGTTACTACATCCAAATCCTTTTGTCCCCTCCACAATATTTCCTCCACATTCGGGACATTTTCCTAGGACTTCCCTTGTCTTACGTTTGCTTGCTGATACCTCATTAATTATGATATCTTCTTCACCTTTTATAAGATCAACTGATTTATTCGTGAAAGTAAAAACAAGATTTAAAAATTCCTTTTTGTGTACTTTTCCTTTTTGAATATCAGAAAGTGTCTTTTCCAAACGTCCAGTAAACTCTAAATCAAATAAATCTTTCACTGGAAATGTCTCCACTAACTTCCGACCAAGTTCTGTACAATGTAGGTTCTTCCCTTGACTCGTTATATAGCCAACATCTTTAAGCTTTTTAATTGTCTCGGCTCTTGTGGCCGGGGTTCCGATACTAAATCCTGTTAATATTCCACCCATTACCTCGTCAGTTTCTTCTTCATCATAGCTTTTTCCACAAGTTTCCATTACACGTAATAGCGTTTTTTCAGTATGAGGTTTCGGTGATTTCGTAACATGATCGGTTACTTCTGCTTCAGATACAAGCACGAGTCGATTTTTCTCTACGAATGGTAGGAACGTATCCTTTGACTGGATATTTTCGACCTTTTTCCACCCTTCAACAAGCTGTACTTTTCCCTTTGAAGCAAAAATGCCGGGAATTCGTTCTTCCCTTACTTTTGTTGTTAACTTTGTCTCTTCATATTCAGCAACTGGCATAAATTGCATAATAAAACGGTTTTTAATGGCTTGATATACAATTTGTTCATCTGCAGTTAGTCGTTTCGGCTTGAGGTATGTTGGCGTAATAGCACTATGACTCTCTACTTTTGCATTATTAAAAACACGCTTCGTTTTCTTAAATTGAACTTCATCTTTATATGGTACATCCTCCGTCATTGCTTTTAGAACCCTCGCTGTTTTTCCAACTAGGCTTTCTTCTAAGGCTGTACTAGATGTACGTGGGTACGTGATATACTTTTTTTCATACAAAGACTGTGCTACTTTTAATACTTTATCAGAAGTCCAACCTTTATACTTATTCGTAATATACCCTTGCAAATTGGACAAATTGAATAGAAACGGAGCAAATTCTTTCTTTTTGGTTACTTTCTTATCGATAATATCTGCTTGCTTTTGTTGGATCACTTCTTGTATAGGAACTAATAATTCCTTTTTACTAAATTTATCTCCAGACTCTTCTACATAAGTCCCAACGTACTGTTCGCCATTATCCGTTTCGAACGTTGCTTGTAACTTAAAGTAATCCTCTGGTACAAAATTCTCTATTTCTAAGTCCCTATCATAAATAATCTTTAATGTTGGTAACAGCACACGACCAATGTTTAGTGCCTTACCTTTTCCCTTTTGAAACTTCAACGTTGCAACAGAAGTAAGATTTATTCCAATAACCCAATCTGCCCACTGTCTACTGACGCCTGCATCTTGAAGTGGACGTAACTTTTCATTTGGTTGAATATGCTCTAAACCTTTTAAAACTTCCTCTTTTGTCCACTCGTTTAATAGTAAACGATAAACTGGCTTTTGTGGTCTTGCTCGATAAATGATACTGTCACCGATTAATTGTCCTTCTCGATCATAATCACAAGCCGATATAATCATATTCACATCTGGTCGTTTCATTAATCTATGTATAATAGAAAGTTGTTTTTTTGCGCCACCGTCCGATTGATTTCTATTCCTTGGGTTCGATTTTACTTTGTACTCAAACTTCTCTGGTATGAAGGGGAAATTATCGAGTTTCCAGCTAGACATTTTGCTATCATAATCCTTTGCATCGTACAACTGTAACAAATGACCAAATGCCCATGTAATAATATATTGATTCCCTTCAAAATAACCGTCCTTTTTACCTTTGATTGCTAATGCATCAGCAATATTCTTAGCTACAGAGGGCTTTTCTGCTAACACTAATTTCATATTCTTAACACCTACATTTCTAATTAAAATGGAAATAAGTACTCATGGGATTATACTGAAGACAAAAGTGGATTAAAGAAGAGTGAATTTAGGGTAAAACTATTATACTATATTTAACATTACTAATCTAATCTTTCCAAGCAATTCTCTCCTAAATGACGTACATATTTCAGGGCGAATGCATATATTTATTAGGGATTGATTCTATAGGAGAGGTGAATTATGGATAATAATACATCAGGAGGAAACAACGAGGAGCGTCAATTTAAGGATAAGAAAGATGAACAACTAGAACAGTATCGGAGAAAAAATACCGGTCCTGGAAAGAAAATGACGGATGATAATGGTGTAAAAGTTTCCAATGATGAAACGACATTACGAGCAGGGCGAAGAGGTCCAGCTTTATTTCAGGATTTTCATTTTTATAAAAAACAATCTCATTTTGACCGGGAACGTATACCAGAAAAAGTTGTTCATGCTAGAGGTTTCGGTGTCTACGGAGAGTTTGAAACCTATAAATCTCTTAAACATTTAACATCCGCACACTTTTTGGGAGAAGCCGGGCGTAAAACACCTGTTTTTGTTCGTTTCTCTAACTTTATTGGTAATAAAGGATCAAAAGATACAGCCGTTGATATACGTGGATTTGCAACGAAATTTTATACTGATGAAGGAAATTATGATATGTTAGCCCTACAATTTCCGGTCTTCATTCTTGCCGATGGAATGAAATTCATGGATGTTACCCATGCTGCTAAACCAAACCCTAAGACACATATTCCCCAAGCTACGACAGCCCATGATAATTTTTGGGACTATGTCGCAAACAATCAAGAATCCGCTCATATGGTTATGTGGTTAATGTCTATGCGTGGTCGCCCAAGAAGTTGGCGCATGATGGATGGTTGGCCGATTAATACATTTCGATTAATTAATGACCAAGGTCAATCAACATTCGTTCGATTCAAATGGATACCTAAACTTGGCGTACATTCGTTATTGTTAGAAGAGGCCGACATCATCGGTGGTGTGGATCCAGATTTCCATCGCAGAGATATTACGGAAGCGATAAATAAAGGCGCATATCCTGAATATGAATTAGGAATTCAGGTGATTGAGGAGAAAGATGAATTTAAGTATGATTTTGATGTATTAGATGATACAAAACTTTGGCCAGAGGAAGAAATACCGGTTCAGCCTATCGGTAAAATGACATTGAACCGACTAGTAGATAATTTCTTTGCTGAAGAAGAACAGTCTGCTTTTGACCCAGCTAACCTTGTTCCAGGTATCGACTTCTCTAATGATCCCGTATTACAGAGCAGGGCCTTTCCTTATAGAGATACAGAATTACATCGACATCATTCCGCGAATTTTGAGAACCTACCAGTTAATAAATCTATCAACGAAAAGAATTATAACCTACGACAAAGTTATTTAAGACATCGCATTGATGTAGATACTGTACACTACCATAATAATTCCTTAGCTGGAAATACCCCTTCAGAGGCAACACCAGAAGAAGGTGGGTACAAAAATTATCCTGGTAAGGTGGAAGGTCATATTACTAGAGATGTACCTAGTGATTCTTTCAATGATTTCTTTTCTCAAGCACGATTATTCTGGAACAGTCTGACATCTGTTGAAAAGAATGACCTTATCGACACCTTTATTTACCACTTACAAAAAGTAGAAAGTCAATCTGTTCGTCAGCAAAATGTCGACATGTGGGTTAACGTAGATAAAGAAATGGCAACGATTATTGCTGACAATATTGGCGTCAATCCTCCGAAAGGGACAAATGTTTCTGTAACTAAAAAATCTCCTGCAATTAGTCAGGCAAACACACCTCATTATGCTTATACACAAAAGGTTGGTGTTTTAATTGCTGATGGGTTTAATGATAGTGAAGTGATGAATACACTAAACTTATTAAAGCAAAATGTCGTGTTTATGGATATCATTAGTGAGAAACTTGGCTATGTAACAGGTGCTGGTGGTACAAAAATAAAGGTGGATGGCACGTTCAAAACAAAATATCCTGTCTTATATGACTCGATTTATGTTGTTGGTGGTAGAGCTGAAAATGAGGCTATTTTCAATTCAGGAGTACTAGATTTCATCAATGAGCAATACAAACATTATAAACCAATTGGTATTGCATCAACTGCCACTTCTTATATTAAAGCATCACAGAATAATAATTTAGCAGGGGTTGTCTTTGCTAATAATAATCCAAACTTCGGAAAGGATTATCTATCAGCAATAGCAAAACAACGTTTTTGGGATCGTAAATAATAATTAAACATACTAAGATTAGTGGGTAAAGTCATTTACGGATGATTTTTCCCACTATTTTTCTTTTTAGAGGTATAGTGAGGCTAGGAAGCCTAGCCAAGTAGTTCCCTGGCTCACCAGCCGCCCGCGGCAAAGAAGACACTGAGAAAGCGATCGTAGGAAGCTTGAACAGATGTCGCACTTGTGCTGGAAGTGAAAGCGAAGTGTATTTTCCGTAGCGGT
>NZ_FQVW01000033.1 GCF_900129485.1 Ornithinibacillus halophilus | reverse complement strand
CCGATGAATCCTCATTCCGTTATTCTTCATAAAACCGTGTATTTCTGCTATCTGATGAATTCTCATTCCTTTATCAGAGGATTTCACTATGAAAAACTATAGATTTGGGCTTATAAAGGAATCTGGGACCATCTGCACCTAAAAAAGAGGGGAAATCTGTACAATAACGGAATCACGGACCACCTACATTCCCCGATGAATCCTCATTCCGTTATTCTTCATTAAACCTTGTATTTCTTCTGTCTGATGAATTCTCATTCCTCTATCGGGAGATTTCGCTATATAATATAGAAGATTTGGGCATATAAAGGAATCTGGAACCGTCCACATCTAAAAAAGAGGGGAAATCTGTACAATAACGGAATCACGGACCACCACAAATATGTGCTATAATTGGAATTAAACACAGGGACTCGAATCCCATAGATTTTACCTGTACAAAGGAGATACATAGAATGGTTAAAGTAAAAATGAATGTTCAAACAGCCTATCATGGTGATTTATTACGTGAAGGAAAAGTGTACGAGATTGATGAAGAAACAGCTAAGCGTTGGATTGCTGGAAAAATTGCTGATGAGGTTAAAGAAAAGAATAACTAGAAGGTGGCAGTGGACATCTGTTCCTCTATTTTTCCCGTTAATAGACTTTGCTAACTGGTTCGGACATATATTCCTCTATTTACTGAATTTCTGGTCTAAAAGTTGGTATTTTAATCAAATTGCGTACCAAATGTCCGAAACCACGGCAAAACTAGTTTTTTTGCTAAAATAAGGTACGAAATGTCCGAATCGCTTAAACATCCTTAGTGTGTACTAGAGTATTGTCATTCATTATTATATAATCGATGTAATAGAGGGGGTGTTAAAATGGATAAGAGTAAATCTCAAAATAAACCACTGGTAAAAGAAACGGGCTGGACAGTGGATGATTATTATCAATTACCCGAAGATGGAAATCAATATGAACTATGTGCTGGACAACTTGAATTAAAACCTTCCCCAACAACGACACACCAACGTATTAGCCACCGATTAGAACGTCTTATTACAGATTCCTGCCAGAATGACTATATTGTCATGCATGCTCCAGTTGATGTCATTTTATCTGGAAATGAAACTAGACAACCAGATATCTTGATGATTCACCGTGATCGAGAATATATTATTGAAGAACATGCCGTTGTTGGACCACCTGATTTAGTCGTTGAAATCCTTTCTCCAAATAGTGTGAAACGAGACCGAGTGGATAAAAAAGAAAGTTATGCAAAATTCGGAGTTCCAGAATACTGGATAGTCGACCATCACCACCAAGTGATTGAGCAATATGTACTTAAAGAGAATGGAATGCCGTACACATTACAGAATGTACTCGAAGCAGATGACACTGTAATTTCAGAGAAGTGCCCATGTCTATCCTTCGTTGTAAAAGACGGGATAAGAATTTAATTATTTTTGATAACATTATATAATAGATGTAATAGAGGAGGTGTGAAAATGGAAAAGAGTAAATCTCAAAGTAAACCAATAGTAAAAGAATCAGGTTGGACTGTGGATGATTATTATCAATTACCTGAGGATGGAAATCAATATGAACTTTTTGCTGGACACCTTGAATTAAAACCTTCCCCAACAACGACACATCAACGTATTAGTCAATCCTTAGAACGAACGATTATAGATTCCTGCCAGAATGACTATATTGTTATGGATGCACCCCTTGATGTCATTTTATCTGAAAATGAAACAAGACAACCTGATATCCTAATGATTCACCGTGATCGAGAATATATCATTGAAGAACATGCAGTTGATGGACCTCCTGATTTAGTCATTGAAATTCTTTCTCCAAATAGTGTGAAACGAGACCGCGTTGATAAAAAAGAAAGCTATGCAAAATTCGGAGTTCCAGAATACTGGATAGTCGACCATCACCATCAAGTGATAGAGCAATATGTCCTTAGAGAGAATGGAATTCCGTACACATTACAGAATGTTTTTGAAGCAGATGACACTGTAACTTCAGAAAAAATCCCATGTCTATCCTTCATTGTGAAAGATGGGGTAAGAATCTAAAACCCAAAAGCATGTGGGACAACTTCATCCCACATGCTTTCTAACTGTTTTCACTACTACAGATTCACTTTCGTTTTATCCAGCACTAACACTTCAAAATAAATCAACGTAGCAGGATTATCTTCCAATTCCCCTTGCTTCCAGTTACTTTGCATATACACCTCGGCAATTGCTCGCTGACGTTCACTAGAACTAGCAGTATCTAATGCTATAACACTCTCAAATATTCTCGCCATATCCTCAGCAAGCTGCTTACAATAAAATGTTTGTAGGTCATGAGATTTTTCCTTCAACGTATTAATTCGATTCACTACACTCTGAATCTCTGACTGTACCAAATCAATCCATTTTCCAAAATCCCCATCAACTGATGCTAATCTCGAATTCATTTCATCTGCAAAAATATCACCAATATTATATTTTCCAATTAATCTCAAAACCTCAAGTCCCAGAATATTGGCTGTTCCTTCCCATACAGTAAGCACTTGGGCATCACGCAATAACCGAGGTGTGACAAAGTCCTCAATGTATCCATTTCCCCCATGCATTTCAATTGCTTCATGAGCAAAATGGATTGCTTGCTCTGCTGTTTCCTTTTTCATGATGGCGACGTATAAACGGAATAATAATTGTTCCTTTTCTGAAGCATTACTACCCAATCCCATTACTTTGTCCATCAGTTCAATCACTTCAAACGTTGCATTTGTTTCAA
Organism: Ornithinibacillus halophilus; assembly: GCF_900129485.1. Taxonomy (GTDB): domain Bacteria; phylum Bacillota; class Bacilli; order Bacillales; family Amphibacillaceae; genus Ornithinibacillus; species Ornithinibacillus halophilus. The sequence continues at coordinate 32,162 of NZ_FQVW01000033.1, read as the reverse complement.
CCTCTTGCTTCGCTACAAGTTTGCTTAACGTATCGCGAACCATTGGATAATCAACGAGTGCATAACCAAAGGCCTCACGTTCGATTGCATAATTTTTTGCTTCAAGATAAGCTCTGCGCATGATCCCTAATGAAGCAACTGCATTGGAAACACGCGACAAATTTAAGGCTTCAATCATGTAATAAAATCCATGATTAACTTCCCCAACTAAGTAGCCTTTTGCACCTTCAAACTCCACTTCAGCTGATGGTACAGCACGAACCCCGAGTTTATCTTTTAACCGTCGAATTCTTAATTGCCCCTCTTTCCGATTTTCTTCCCAAGGCACTAAAAATAAACTCAAGCCTTTTGTTCCCTCTGGTGCTCCTTCTAACCTAGCTAATACCATTGCCACACCGCAAGCACCTGCATTACTCGCGAAATATTTTTCTCCAGTTATACGATAAAAGTCCCCTTCTGGTGTTGCTTGAACCTCATTTGCACCAACATCAGAACCACCTTGCCGTTCCGTTAGAAAGGTTGCCCCTTCATATAGTTCCACGTCACCTGTTGATAGCACGTGAGGCAAATATTTCTCTTTTAACTCATCCGATGCATAATGGTCAATTAAATACGCAGTTGCTTTCGTCAATGTAACAGGACAATAGAAGCCAGCCTCGGCATGTGAAAGCAAATAGGCTTGCGCAAAGGAATAAACATAATTCCCTTTGTACCCTAGAGCAGGAATTTCCTTATGAACATACCCTACAATTCCCGTGTTATAGGTTTGCTCGATTGTCTTCTGATACCCTTCATTCAACCAAACCTTTGATAGTTCATTGCCCATTTTATCGTAGCGAATTAAGCGAGGCTGTCCTTCCCTATCTGTATGAACAGCTCGCTCATCAATTTCTCCTGCACATAAGGCTCCAAAATCATCTAATTCTTTATCGGCCCATTCAAAAAAATCATCCGATAACTTCGACTTTAATACCCTTTTTAAGTTTTGATCCTGTTGATAAAAATTAGTCATGTTTCATCCTCCTATCCTTATTGCTGAACTTTATCCCTTAGTTGATGCTTCAATAGTTTACCTGTCGTATTTCTAGGAAGTGCTTCCAACTTCTCGTATAATCTACGTTGACCGCCATCTGTTCTCTCTGGGGAAAGTAATCCCAGTTCCTCATAGTAACGAATGGTTCGTGTCGTTATTCCAAAGTGACTAGCAAGTTCTGAAATGGAATAGGTTTCTTTGTTCATCTTAGCTCACCTTTTATCCCGAATTTTCTATTAATAATCTTACCATTAACGTTAACGTAAAGTTCAACCAAAATTAATAGGTCATTTGACACATAATAATATTATGATTATATTATAAATAGTCAGACTATTGTTGACAAGGAGGATTCGAATGCTTCATCAAGACAGAAAGAATCATGAGATCGTTATCTATCGAAAAAAAGAATTAGATCTTTTTCATCATTTTATATCTGATCATAACAATGACTTAAAAGTACTACATATACATGGGTCTGGTGGAGTTGGAAAATCCTTTTTACTTTCAGAATTCGAGGAAATTGCAAAAGTTGAAGGAATGGATTTCATTAAAATTGAAGCAAGTGACTTCCCTACTTCAACAAAGGAGTTTGTGGTGCACATTACTAGATTATTAACTTCCACTACTGACGAAACTCCCCAGAATTTGCAACATTGCCTCCGTTTACTAGCCAGTCGAGCAAATAAACGTCGTGTCGTCTTAGCTATTGATACGTTTGAAGAAATGGATTCACTTGAACGATGGTTTCGTCAGGTATTCCTTCGTTACATCGATCCAAATATTTTTATAGTGACAGCAGGTCGAAAACCATTAAGAGGGGACTGGGTTGCATCACCTGCTTGGAGAAGAATCACAACTCAAATTCACTTAGATGATTTTAATCTTAATCAAACTATGACTTACTTAAACTTTTATGGCATTCATGACGAACAGACCATACAAACAATTTGGCAATTCACAGACGGGCATCCTCTTTCACTTTCCATCGTTCCCCTTCTTAATCTAAGGGAAGAGAATCATGAATCTTCATCAATAGAATCCGATAATTTATTAGAAATATTAGTTACTTTAACAAAGCGTTGGCTGATTGAAGTTAAAGACAATGACTTACAGGAACTAGTGGAAGCAGCAGCGGTTCTTAAACAATTTGACCAAACGAGCTTATCTACTATTTTAGGCAAAGAGATTCCACTCTCTATTTTTAAGGAATTAACTGATTTATCATTTGTGAAAAAAGCTGCAAATGGTTGGGCAATACACGATTTGATTAGCGATGCAATTTTACTAGAACTGAGGAATCAAAACCCTGAATTATTAACGACCTTAAGTGAAAGGTGCGCAACCTTTTATTATGAGCGAACTCTTCAAACTAGAAATTCATATGACATTTCCCAATTCTTTTATCATTTAGGAGATGACTTTATTCAATCCACTTTTTTTCTAGAGGCGTTTGACCCCTCTTTATACTTTGAGCCTGTGGAAGAATATAACTTCCATGAGGTAGAGCATTTCTTTGATGTGAAAAGGGAAAATATCACAACTAGTGAAGCAAAATTTTATAATCGGGAGACAAACACATCGTATACTTTTCATGCTTCTCTTGCTCATAATAAAAAGGAGATGGAGTTAATTGACAGTTCCTATGTCAAAAATATGGGATATGATGTTGCGCGAATTTTAAAAGATAAAACTGGGCGAACTCGTGGGCTTTCCATTATTGTACCAGTACATCAAGGAACCATTAACGAACTAAAGAGCGAGCCTGTATCTCGTCACTATTTTACCAATTTAACAAAGGATGAGTTTAACGAATTTAACGTTCCTAAAGAGGAGAAAGCCGGATGGTTTATTAGAATGTTTGATTATACAGACCCATCTGATGTGGCTGCAAGGTCGTTTACTCTTTATCATTTGTTTCCCTTATTATTAAGTGGAGGAAGAATCCTTGTCTCAAACCCACTTCCATTTTTTCAGAAGCTTTTATTGAACTTCGGGTTTGAAGAAGTTCCCAATGCCACCCATTATGATTACGGGGAAGATGTCCCTTCTCCAACGTATCTATTAGATGTACGAGGACCACGATTAGCCCAATACTTGAGGCAATTTATGAGTAAAGCAAAAGAAACTAGATTAAAAAGGATAATGGATGCTTATTCTTTCACTGACAGAGAAAAGAATATCGTCAAGTTAATTCTTAAAGAAAAACAGAACATCGAAATAGCCAATGAACTATATGTTGCAGAGGTAACGGTTAAGAAGCATATCACAAGGATTTTTGCTAAAGTGGGGGTGAAAAACCGTCGACAATTAATAAGGAAATTAATGGGGGATAATTGAGTGAATAGTAGGGCGTGAAAATAACGGAATGAGGATTCATCATACTTGGTGATGGGCACTCGTTCCGTTATTTTACTGTTTTGATGGTTTTCCTGGAGGCAGACGGGCTTTGGTTCCTTTATGTGGCCAAATTCACTGCTTTTTCTTGGTGATATCAACCAATAGAGGAATGACGATTCATGGAACGGTCAAAACATGGGGTTTTTGGGGCAATAACGGAATGAGGATTCATCCTTACTTGGTGGCGGGCACTCATTCCGTTATTTTACTGTTTTGATGGTTTTCCTGGAGGCTGACGGGCTTTGGTTCCTTTATTTGGTCAAATTCACTGCTTTTTCTTGGTGATATCAACCGATAGAGGAACGACGATTCATGGAACGGTCAAAACTTGGGGTTTTTGGGGAAATAACGGAATTAGGATTCATCCATGACTAAAGATGGGTATAAAAAACGTCCTTCACCACAGATGAAGGACGTTTGTATATTCTACTTACCGATTAGCAAAAAATTCTTCTGCTTTTTCTAGGAATACTTCTTGATCTGGTGTCAGATCATATTCTTCCTCTATTGCGCTTACTGGACAAACCGCTTTACATGCTCCACAGTCAATACAAACATCTGGGTCTATGTAAAACTGGTCTGGACCTTCTTCTATACAATCAACGGGACAGACACTAACACACTCTGCAGCTTTCTCTGGCCCACATGGATCTAAAATAACAAAAGCCAATGCTATAACCCTCCCTACAAACTATCTCTTCATTTTAATGATACATGCATCGCTTTTACAAGTAAACCGAAAAAGCCTAATTTGGTGTTTCATACGGACATCCATTCCGTTATTCATAGTAAAACAGGTCTTTTTGAAGGGTTATGGACATCTGTTCCTCTATTAGCACCAAAAGCCCCTTTATGCAGGCTCTTTCAGTTAAATAACGTACTTGATGTCCGAACCAACACAGCAATAAACCTATTAATGAAAATAACGTACCAAATGTCCTTCTAAAACCACCCAAAACTCAAGCCACAAACCACAAACCCGTTATTTCTTCAACTTAGCCAACGCGTCTGCTAATGCATTATTTTTAAATCCGTCGTCTTGCTTTTTCAAATACTTGTTCACATCTTTTTTAGATACTTTACTTTGTTTTTCTTTTTTCCGACGTTCATTGAAAGTGGACAATTTTTCACGATGGCCACATTTACAAATAAACATTTGCCCCTCGCCTTCACCTCGCAACTCTAATCGCTTATGGCAATTAGGACAGCGGGCATTTGTTTTCTTCGCAATATTTTTCTTGTGGCCACAAGAGCGGTCTTGACATACGAGCATACGACCATGTTTATTATTTACTTCTAACATCAATTTTCCACAGTCTGGGCATTTCGTTCCTGTCATATTGTCATGCTTAAATTTGGAGTCAGTCGCTTTAATTTCTTGGACAACCTCTTTTGTATAATCTTTGATTTCAGAGATAAATTTATTTTTATTAAGTTTTCCTTCAGCAATTTGGCTCAATTTTTGCTCCCATTCTGCTGTTAATGCCGGAGAACGCAAGTCTTCTGGGACTAATTCCAACAATTGCTTTCCTTTTGAGGTAATAAAGATATGTTTTCCTTTCATCTCCATATAATTGATATTGAAGAGTTTTTCAATAATGTCAGCACGTGTCGCTACAGTTCCAATTCCACCCGTCTTGTTTAATGTTCCAGCTAAATGCTTTTCATCCGGATTCATGAAACGTGTAGGGTTCTCCATCGCTTGAAGAAGTGCCCCTTCTGTGAAACGTTCCGGTGGTTTCGTTTCCCCCGTTGTTAATTGAACGTTGACATTGTCAAATAGATCTCCTTGTTTCATGATTGGTAAACGCTGATCATCACTATCCTCGTCATCATCAAATCGATTATCGTATACTTCTTTCCAACCTTGTTTTTTAATCACTTTTCCTTTTGCTGTAAACGATTCAGCACCGATTTCAGCATGAATTACCATCTGCTCATATTCATGTGCTTCAGACAATACTGCTAAAAAGCGTTTCACAACGAGGTCGTATATTTTACGTTCCTTATCGTTTAAATCAGCTAATACCACTGGCTGTTCAGTAGGAATAATTGCATGGTGATCACTAACTTTCGCATTGTCTACAACTGACTTTGGAAGCTTATAGTCCCCTCTTCTCAGTACTTTACTAGCCACAGTAGCGTATTGATCAACACCACATGCTTTCACGCGATCCTTTAATGTTGGAACAATATCCGTTGAGATTACTTTTGAATCTGTACGTGGATACGTTAACACTTTATGCTGTTCGTATAGCTTTTGCATTATGGATAACGTTTGTTTTCCTGAAAAATTAAAGATTCGGTTGGCATCCCGTTGCAATTCCGTTAAATCATACAATTGTGGGGCATATTTTTTCTTATAGTTCTTATCCACTTTAGTAATCGTAATCGATTTTCCTGATAGTTTGTGCAGGAGTCCTTCTGCTTTTTCCTTAGAAAATGTACGATTATTATTTTTTTCATCATGCCAAGTGAATTTTATGCCTTTATTAATTTTTGCCTGTAACCCATAAAAATTCTTTGGTTGAAACTCTTTAATTTCTTTTTCTCGTGCTGCAATCATTGCTAGTGTTGGTGTTTAAACACGGCCACTTGATAATTGCGCATTGAATTTTGTCGTTAGAGCTCGTGTTGCATTGAGGCCGACATACCAGTCCGCTTCAGAACGGGCTACTGCAGATGCATATAAGTTTTCATATTGGCTTCCAGGTTTTAATCGCTTAAATCCTTCTCGAATCGCTTTATCTGTAACTGAAGAAATCCAAAGGCGTTTTATAGGCTTTTTAATTCTCGCTTTTTCAATAATCCACCTAGCTACTAGCTCCCCTTCACGTCCAGCATCTGTAGCAATGACCACTTCTGTCACATCATTACGATTGAGCATATTTTTGACTGCGCTAAATTGTTTTCCGGTCTTCTTAATCACGACCAATTTCAATTTCGGTGGTAACATCGGCAAATCATCAATACGCCATGTTTTGTATTTGTCATCATAAACTTCAGGATCTGCTAATGTGATCAGATGTCCTAAAGCCCATGTAACGATATATTTTGACCCTTCCATGTAGCCATTGCCCTTTTTAGTACAGTTCAATACTCGTGCAATATCACGACCAACAGAAGGTTTTTCTGCTAAAACAACGGTTTTACTCATTCACAAAAATCCTCTCTCATACAATCTATACCTACTTTAGCATGAATTGAACATTTCTTACAGTTCTTGCCTAGGCGCCCACACATTTTTTTGCCCTCATCCATACAATAATTCAGATATAAGAAATGTTGCTTATTGTTTGAGTGATAAGTATTCAAAAGGATATGATGATATGCTTTTCTATACAGGATTATTGTTATTAGTAATTGCTGTGAGTTTGGATGGATTTGGTGTTGGAATTTCTTATGGGATGCGAAAAATTAGAGTTCCAATCATTGCACTATCCATAATCATGATTTGCTCTGGTATTGTTGTATTAACTTCGATGACAATTGGAAGTATGCTTGGTTCCATGATCTCGCCGAATACGGCAAATATCATCGGGGGAGGTATCTTAATTACACTAGGTATTTTCTCTCTCATCAATACCATTCGTTCACAAATTATAAATGAAGAAAATGAAGAGATTAACCAACAAGAAGATAATTCTGAAACTCGCTTAAGTGAACTAAAAACTGTATTAGCAACTCCTGACAAAGCAGACTTAGATAAATCTGGAACCATTTCTGCTAGTGAAGCAATTCTGTTAGGTACGGCACTTGCATTAGATGCATTTGGGGCAGGAATCGGCGCAGCAATTATTGGCTATGCTCCATTGTTAACTGCAATATTAATCGCCCTCATGAGTGGGATGTTTTTGCATTACGGAATTAAATTAGGAGTTATTTTATCCAATAGCAAAAAAATGAAACGCATGACATTCGTTCCCCCTGCCATTTTAATTGCATTAGGAATATTGAATTTAATTTAAAGTTGTAATTGATTCTATGTCCATTTTTTTAGCATATTATAAAATAGGGATAATCTTTGCTTTTTAGGTAAGGATAAATAAATGCACGACCTATATATGACCCCGATGAACGAGTCAATAATTCATGTTGATAGTCAGGAGAGTATTTCGATACTTGATGAATGACTGGACAATTAGATTTTGAGTCGGGAGGGTATCAATAAACCTGATGAACGACCTTATCAATTGAGATAAGGTCATTAGGGTAGTAAAAAAGGCAAACCACTTTTGGTTTGCCTTTTCTGTGTCTAGCTCTTGCAGTTTGCTTATTTATGTCAATAGGAAGACAGAATTAGCCGCGTCTTCCGCCTCTGCCACCACGTTTAGAATCTGTGTTTCTTTTTAATGAAGATAAATTTTCATCACTTGCTTTTAAGAAATTAGATAGTTTATCTTCAAAGCTTTCTTTTGGTTGGAAATTACGTTTGCCTCTTCTATCTCCTTGTTTTGAGTAAGAAGATGATGAAGGTCTCTTTGGTTTATCAATTGCTTTTTTAATCGATAAAGCAATTTTCCCGTCTTTTTCACTAATTACTTTAACTTTTGTTTCGTCTCCTACAGTTAGATGATCATTAACATCTTTCACATAAGAGTCCGCTACTTCACTAATGTGGACAAGTCCAGTAATTCCACCTGGTAATTCCACAAAAGCTCCAAAATTCGTAATACCTGTTACTTTACCTTTTACCTTACTGCCTATTTCGACTGACAAATAAGTTCCCCCTCAAAAATTATCAAGACAACTTATTATAACAAATTCCTATTTTTTTTCAACGTTATCTATATAGTTCTTTACAAATTATTTATTTCCGTAGAATGGACCTATGCCATTTAATGTTTGTAAAGCCAATAATTCAGATACAGTGACAAATTGATAACCATTCTTTTTAAGGTAATTCATCACTTCCGGTAATGCTTCTACAGTAGTATGTTTTGTGTCATGCATCAATACGATGGAACCAGATTTTACTTTCTTTTTAACTGTATCTACTACATACGATGGATTACGTTCCCAATCTCTAGTATCTACCGACCACATAATGATTGATGTATTATTTTCGCTAGCAATTTGTTCTAAATTGTTATTGTACACCCCAAAAGGTGGGCGAATGAGAGATGGTGCATCCCCACTTGCTTCTTTAATTTGCTGGTTCGATTTTGTTAACTCTTCTCTTATCTCACCAGATGAAATTTTAGTCAAATCTACGTGATTTTGTGTGTGATTTCCTATTTCATGATCTGCATCTGCTACCTGTTGTACAATTTGGGGATGTTGCTTAACCTGAACACCTAGCATAAAGAATGTTGCTTTTGCATCATAGTTCTTTAAGATTTCTAAAATTTGAGGTGTAAAATCTGGCGTTGGCCCATCATCAAATGTAAGCGCAACGTATTTTTCCTCATTATTAATCTCTACTATTGACTCTTCTTTCTCACTAGATTTCTCTGTATCTTGTTCATGATTATCGTTATTTTCACTTACTTCATCAGGGTCATCAAGTTCTACGATTGGTTCTGTTTTGGAAGGATCCGTTTCTATTTGGTCATTTTCTTTAACTGGAATAACTATGGTGTCTTTCTGTACAACATTTTGTCCCTTCATTCCTAAAATTACATCTTTACTACTTATTGGTGTCTCTGATTCTAGTTTTGAAGTGGCCAATAATCTTATATCCGTCCATTTAATAAAAATAAAAATACTAAGTATGAAAAATATTATAATACCTATGAATACCTTCCAACGTGCTTTTTTCAATCTATTTTTCTTCCTTTCCATTCATGATGTCAAATTGCTAGTTTAGTAGTTTAAAGCGCTAATTCCAACCAAATAATGGTAAATAGACCACTTTACAATATAGACGTATTTAACTAGTGTAGTGTTTCAGATTTTTTAAAAATCATTAAACTGGGATGAGACAAAAGTTCTACATGCTTAGTATCATCGCATAGAAAAATCCGAACTAATTATACTACAAAATTAGTTCGGATATCACAATATCTAATAATTTTATCCTATTTCTCTTGTTATTAAAGAGCTTTAATTAATCCTCCATCTACAATTAATGATTGACCAGTGATATATGTATTCGCTCCACTTGCCAAAAATACAACTGCTTTTGCAAACTCCTCAGGTCGTCCATACCTTCTCATTGGAATCGCTTGTTCTGCTTGTTCTTTTATTGCATCAACGGATACCCCTTGCTGTTTTGCTCGTACTTGATTGAGTTCTAGAATCCGATCGGTTTCAATTGTCCCTGGCCCCACTGTATTTACTAAAATATTATCTTCTCCAATTTCTTGTGCCAAGCTTTTCGTAAATCCAGCTACACCTGGCCGAATTGAATTGGATAGCAATAAATGGTCTAAGCTTTGTTTAATTGATGATGACGTTAGGTTAACGATGTGTCCTCGTTTTTGATTTTTCATATATGGGAGTACTTCTCTCGTTGTTCTCACGAAACTTAATAGATTTAGTTCAAAGGCATGATACCAGTCCTCGTCTTTCATATCCATAAAGTGACCGGCAGGAGGACCACCTGCATTGTTAATTAATACATCAATTGTGCCATTCCATTCTACTGCTTTTGAAACTATTTTTTTGATTTGTTCAGGATTTTTCATATCACAAATTTCATAATGAACATTCTCATTACCAGTTTCTTGTTTAATTTCTTGGACTGTTTGTTTTAGTGCCTGTTCTGATCGACTACCAATAACAACATTGGCACCTTCTCTTGCAAACTCGGTAGCAATTGCCTTTCCGAGACCTTTACTTGCAGCAGTTACAATAACAGACTTCCCCTGTAAATCTAAATCCATATTCTCACTCCTATAAATTGTTCTATCAATAATAATAATAAAAAATAAGTCCTATAATTCTATATGTAGTGTAGTATGCATGATTTCGGAGTCTGAGGAAAAATTGTTTTAGTTAAAGTGAAACCCAAACTTTTTTCAAGATTTAGTTTATTATAAAATGTAGTGTAATCTCTGCCGCTTCAGAAATACACTTCGCTTTCACTTCCAGCACAAGTGCGACATCTGCTCATGCTTCCTACGGTCGCTTTCACAGTGTCTTCTTTGCCTCGGGCGGCTGGTAAGCCTACTCGGGCATTCGCCCTGTGGGGTCTTACCTATGCCTTTTTTCCCAAAGGAGTCTTCGTGTATTTCTTACGCTAGTTTTGAGCTATATTTAAATATAGAATTACACCAACTATCAGTCATCTAACATTCAGACTAGCTTTATCTAACATAATATTTACCTACATAGAATTAACCAAAAATTAAACCCAAACAGAATCCATTTCTGGACTCCATTTGGATTTCACTATTATCTTTATCGGTATCTCTCATGGATATTATTTTTCTTATACGTCGCATGAGTAAATTCAAATAATTCCATAGACAAAGCTAAATATCGTTTCTGAAATAAATGCTGGAAATGCTCTTCAATAACTGCAAATAATCGCTCACATGCCGCCTTTTTCGCATCTTCTGGACGGCCGGATCCAATTTTCAAACTAACATGCACAAAGGCATCATCTTCCCCTTTACCATCTGCCACAACAAAATCCTGTAGACAAATGGCACGTGAACGAATCCCACCTACTGGAAAAAGGCCACCTTCTGCAATTAATGACTCATTTATTTTTTGCAAAAGTGCAGGGATATTCCCCTCTTCCTTTAGATTCTCCGTATACTCAACAATAATATGTGGCATGGTTTCCACCTCACCTTTACCTTCAAACTACTACCCTTATCTTGAAAACACATCATCACCGACAATGGTATTTTTCAACGATCCTACCTCTTCAATCTCTGTGACGACTTCATCCCCTTCTACGACATTCACTGTTCCTTTTGGTGTACCCGTTAGAATCACATCATTTTTATTTAACGTCATAAAACTAGATAAATATTCAATTAGATAAGGAATATCAAAGACCATATCCTTTGTATTTCCTTCTTGTTTAATTTCACCATTCACATAGGTTCTCATTGTAAGATTCATTGGGTTATTAATGGAATCACGATTAACAAACCACGGTCCTATTGGAGTTAACCCATCACGATTTTTCACTGGTAAGTTCGGACGATAATAATTTTCAAGATAATCACGAATTGCATAATCGTTCACTACGGTATAACCAGCAATATAATCGTTTGCATGCATCCGAGTGACATTACGTGCTTTCTTGCCAATGATTACTGCTAGCTCACATTCATAATGCATCAATTCAACATCTTTAGGACGACGGGATTGACCATTATGACCAATAAGTGCATTTTTTCCTTTTAGAAAAACAAGTGGTTCTTCAGGAGCTTTAAAACTGATTTCACTTGCGTGGTCAGCATAGTTTAAACCTAAAGCAAAAATAGTACCTACCTCTACAGGTGGCAACCAAACAACATCATCCACGGAAATAATTCGACCATCTTGTAGTTTAAGACCTTCCAAACATTCTTCTGCACAAAAGACGTTGCCCTGATAAGCTACGCGCGCCTTTCTCATCCCAATGTCCCTCCTGGCAAATACGCTTTTTCATCCACAATTTTATTTTCCAAACTTCCGAGATAGTCAATTTCAATTCGAACTTTATCACCAGCAGTTGCTAACGGTGGATTATGAGGAAGACCGACGAGCAACACATCCCCTTTAGATAATGTCATAAATTCTGTTACTTCCGCTAACAATTTTGGGATTGGCTTTACTAAATCACTCATTTGTTGAACTTGCACTAATTCATCATTTTTAAACGTCCAAATCATAAATTGACCTGGGTCTGGTATTTCTTCCTTCTTTACTACCCACGGACCAATTGGACAGAAGCCATCACGAGCTTTATTTTTAATTGCAGGACGGTGAACAGAAGTATGTGGAATCGTTACATCATTAACAATGGTATACCCTTCGACATAGTCAAAAGCATCTTTTTCATTCACATTGCTTGCCATTTCTCCTATAACAATTCCCAGTGTCCCATTGATTTCTACTTCGTCAATTTCTTCAGGGACTGGTATTTGCTTGAGATGGGCATTGATTGTATTCCTCGGTTTAATATAAAGAACAGGTCTTTTTGGTGGTTCATTATAAGGAGCGTTGTAAAATTTTCCCTTCCATTCTTCTACTTGTTCCTTAAAATTAAAGACGGTGCCATAAACTTCCCCCGTTACAGGTGATAGCCAAGAAAATGATTCTTCTGCGTATTTACCACCATTCCATTTGATATGGGAAGTTCCAATTTTTATCTCCTCCACAGTTGAGGATGCAGCAAACCTAGCTTTAGCAAAATACATTCGTGATCACCTCTATCTATTTAGAAAAGCACAAGCGCCTGGTCACCCCCGTTAAGCTTATGACAAGCCTCGGCGTGGCGCTTTTTGCCACAAAGAGGATTGACTTAAGACCTCGAGGGGGTAGGCGCTTGGGCTAGACATTAGAAAAGCACAAGCGCCTTGTTAACTCCTTTATACTAACTCCAAAATTAACTTCTTCGGTTCTTCGATTAATGCATTAAATCGATTCGTAAACATTACAGAATCTGCTCCATCCATCACGCGATGATCAAATGACAGAGACATGGTCATGATCGACCTTACTTCAATTTCATCATTCGGCATAACCACAGGTGTTTTTTTCGTTTTATGAAAAGCAATAATAGTTGTTTGCGGATGATTAATAATTGGGGTCGCACCTGTTCCACCCAGTGGTCCAACGTTACTAATTGTAAAAGTTCCCCCTTGCATATCGGAAACGGTTAGTTTGCCATCCTGGGCTTTTTTCGTCAATTCCTTCATTTCTGTATGAATGGTTCGAATCGTTTTCTTATCAACATCTCTTAGAACTGGCACAAGTAAACCTTGGTCCGTATTCGTTGCTAGACCAATATGATATTCTTTATTTAGCTTAATAACTTCCTCTTCTTCATTTAACTGAGCATTAAATACAGGGAATTCTTTTAATGTAATTGCGAGTGCCTTTAAAAAGAAGGCAACAACAGATATATGCTCACCTGCGTCTTTCAATGATTGCCTAAAGTTCATTAAATTAGTCAAATCAACTTCATCATAATGTGTCACATGTGGAATTGTTGTTAACGATTTCGTCATCTTATTCGCAATTTGCTTACGAATACCAGTAAATGGAATCGTATCACTTTGTGGTGGTTCTGTATGTTTTGATGCTGGTGTCTTAGGACTTTCTAGTGTTTCCAAATGTTGTGGATTTTTATTCTCTAAATATCGATATATATCTTCATCGAGTACTCGACCATTAGGGCCGGTTCCTTCTAGTTTTTCAATATCGACATCATGTTTACGCGCAATTCTTCTCGTATGAGGTGCTGCGATAATACGTTTAGGTGGCTTTTTCTTGGTTGGCGAGTAACTTTTAGGTTTCTCTGGGGTGGATATAGCTGCTGATACTTCACTTTTACTTTCTTGTCTAGTGGATGCGGATTTCCCATCATCGATTTCCAGCAAAACCGAGCCAATGGAAACGACTGTACCGACGTCGTAATGGATATTTTTAATTTCACCTGTTGTTGGGGAAGGGATTTCTGCTACCATTTTATCCGTCTGCATTTCAACTAGTGGTTGGTCTGCTTTTACCTGGTCTCCCACTTGAACAAAATAATTAATGATTTCCCCTTCTGTCATTCCTTCTCCAATATCATGGAATTTAACCTCAACCATGCTTCATCACCTCACTCTTTAATATCCCATTTTGGTCTTCGGGAACGACTATAAAAATTATTACGGTGGCGTTGTTCTTGTAGACGTTTTTGACATTTTTCATCTGCTGCTTCTAAGGTGGTGATGAATTTTAAATTTGCTTGTTCATAGATTTCTAGGAGCGTTTGGTAGATTGTTTTCGTCTGTAATAAAACTCGATCTTCGTTTGGCCCATACAGTTCATCAGCTACTTGCATCAATCCCCCAGCATTAACAATATAATCTGGAGCATATAGGATTCCGCGGTCTTGTAATCGTTTGGCATGGTGATTGCTTTTTAATTGATTATTAGCTGAACCGACTACTGCTTTTACTTTTAACTGTTCAATTGTTTGATCATTGATGATGCCACCCATTGCACATGGGATAAAAATATCGGCATCTGTTCGATAAATTTCTTCACTGGACACAACGGTAACAGTAGTCCCTAATTCATTTGCACGTTCTTTTATTCTAGTAATAGCCTCTTCAAAAATGTCCGTAACAATGACATTGGCACCTTCTTCTAAAAGTCGGTTTGCAAGTTTATATCCTACTTTTCCTAACCCTTGTATTGCATAGGTACGTTTCGATAAATCCTCATCGCCAAACAGAAATCGATTCGTTGCTTTTAAACCATAGATCACACCTTGAGAAGTTGGAACGGAGGAATCACCACTTCCACCATATTCGACGGGAATTCCGTTAATAAAGTTTGTTTCTTTCGTCGCGTGAACAAAGTCTTCCATTGTTGTACCCATATCAGTGCCTGTATAAAACCTACCATTCAATGAATCGACATATTGACCAAAGGCACGGAAAAGTCCAGCTGATTTATCGTGTTTCGGATCTCCAATAATAACAGCTTTTCCCCCACCAAAATCAATATCGGCAGCAGCGCATTTATACGTCATTCCTTCTGACAAACGAAGAACATCCTCGAGTGCTTCCTCGACACTTTTGTAAGGATACATTCTAGTTCCACCTAATGCCGGGCCCAATGTTGTATCATGTATCGCAATGATCGCTTGAAGCCCAGATGATGGGTCATTACAAAATACGACTTGTTCATGACCTGCTATCTTTTGAAAAATATCTTGATTTAGGTGCGTGGATTTCTCTACTTGTGGGTTCATACGTTTCCCCCTACTAAAAAGTATTTTGCGTCTATTCCTTAATATTGGAGTAATCCTCCATTTTCCGATATTTCCCTTCGAAAAAGGCCAGTGGCTCACCTTCAGTAATAGCGACATCTGTTACTTTTCCGATATAAAGGGTGTGATCACCTGCTACAACAGAATTATCGACATCACATGTTAATTTAACGAGTGCCCCATCAATCGTTGGCATTCCGTTAAACCAATGAAAATCAACCTCTTTCATTTCTTTCTTTTGCCCTGCAAAATACGCTGACATATCTTTTTGTTGGTCATTTAAAATACTTATGGCAAATTGATTGGAATGATCAATGTAACGTTTCATTGTTGCTTTTTCATCAATCGAAATTAAAATTAGCTTCGGGTCTAATGACACCGACATAAACGCATTGGCCGTCATACCATGAATGTCCTCACCAACTTTAGTGGTAACAATGGTAACTCCGGTTGCAAATTTACCCATCGCCGTACGAAAAGTACGATCATCCATATTATTGACTCCTCTCAAAAAGGACTTCTTTAAATTACGAATGTTGGCTTATGCTGTTTTAATTTTCCTGCCGTTAGATCTTTTTCTTTTCCTGTATCCATATCTACCACCTTTGATGCCTCGTTAAACCAACTATCTGGTGCAGCATGCCCCCAAAACGTTTGTCTCATCGGATCGTTTATATCCCACTTAATTGGTTTAAAATCAGGATCACTTGTTAAATAGTCACCACTGTACAACTCAATCCGGTAGCCATCTGGATCCCGTAAATATAAGAAAAAGGCATTGGATAATCCGTGACGACCTGGTCCCCGCTCTAAATTTTCTCCATACCCCATCGAAGCAAGAACATCACATGTATGAATAAGTGACAACTGATCTGGCAACCAAAATCCGATGTGATGTAGACGTGGACCTTTCCCATTCATAAAAGCAACATCATGAACATTTTGTTTCCGGTGTAGCCATGCAGCCCATACATTTCCTTCTTCTGTTTCCGTATATTCCGAACAGGCAAACCCTAATTTATCACGATAAAATGCATACGTTTCTTCAACATCAGGAACCATGCAATTAAAGTGATCAATACGTTGCATCCGTGACCCTGTATATAAATCATACCGTTGAAGTAGCCTCTCAACAGGTTCCATCTCAGCAAAAAACTCTAACGGTAACCCTGAATTATCATGGACTCGTAACGTACGACCAATCGCATGCTGCTCTCCTTTTTCTACCCATTTCGTTGAATGCCCTTCATTCTCAAAGAACACAGCTAAAGCTTCCAAATCTTTCTCACTAGCAACCTTATAACCTAGTACCTCAACATTTGGTTGATCAGCCTTCTTTAATACTAGACTATGATGAGTATGTTCCTCCAAACCACGTAAATAAATATGCCCATCATCAGACTCTGTTTCAATAAAACCCAAGGCATCCACATAAAATTTTCTTGACGCCTCAAGGTCTGTTACATGCAAAATAGCCCTAGCACAACGAATAATATTAAAATCCAAACTGTCCATCCCCCTTTAGGTTTAGGTGGGGCTGTAGTGTGCTGTTGTTTATGGTGTAGTGGAGCGAGTTTTACTTCCCGGGGAGCGAATTTCATCCCATGGCGAGCGAGTTCCTCTTACCGGGGAGCGAGTTTTACCCCTCGGCGAGCGTTTTCTACAGCCCGGGGAGCGAGTTTCACACCATGGCGAGCGTTTTCTACAACCCGGGGAGCGAGTTTCACACCATAGCGAGCGATTTCTACTACTCAGGGAGCGAGTTTCACACCATGGCGAGCGAGTTCTACTACCCAGGGAGCGAGTTTACCCCTGGGGCGAGCGTGTTCCTCTTACCGGGGAGCGAATTTTAGCCCTGGGGAGCGAGTTTTACCCCTCGGCGAGCGTTTTCTACAACCCGGGGAGCGAGTTTCACACCATGGCGAGCGAGTTCTACTACCCAGGGAGCGAGTTTACCCCTGGGGCGAGCGTTTTCCTCTTACCGGGGAGCGAATTTCACCCCTGGGGCGAGCGAGATTCACACCATGGCGAGCGTTTTCTACTACCCGGGGAGCGAGTTCCACCCCAAGCCGAGCGAAATCCACCCCCGGACGAGCACACTCACTACGGCACTCTTCCCTTCTCCTTCTCCAACTCCTCCAAACTTTCTAGCACACTATTACCCTTTTATACGTTTACTCCACTAGATTTCTTTAAGAAATTATTAATATAATCCTTATAACTTTCTTTGTCATAATTATCGAAGTATGTCATTCCCATACGGATTGGATCACCGAAGAAATAGTATTCATAATGCATTTGCCTTGCTCCGAATGCACTCAAAGTTAGATCCCACGCTAAACGGAATAGCTGTACACGTTCATACCCTTCCAAGTTCTTCCCTTGTAGTCCTCTATGGATGATTGGTCCAATCTCGTCATGATTGAAATCTTCTTGTGTTGGGATTCCCATTAAGCCAGATGCCCCTAATATACGGACAATTTCTTGTAATCTAGGGAAAATACGTGGGTACCAATTTCGTGCAGCGTCTAATGCATCGAAATCTGGTGTCATCGTTCCTGATTGATCGAATTTTGCATTATGCTCTGCACGATATAAGTGAGAACGCATCGTTTCCAATGTAAGCATAATTTCTGTGCCTTTATCCTTAACATGCTGGAATTGATCAATTCCAATTGCGTCCATAACACTTAATGCCACGCCAAGGACAAACTCTGTTTTTACGATATTTTTTGATAATACTTGGTGAGACATATGAACAACAGCATTTGTCTCTCTGAACGTACGGTTACATACCGATGAGTTTCCACATACAAAAACTCGATCCCATGGTACAAAAACATTATCAAACGAAACGATTGCGTCTCCTTCTTCAAAACGGGAGCCAAGTGGGTGATCCCATTCATTTTTCCCATAATCAAATGATTCTCGACTGATAAACTTCAAGCCTGGTGTATTATTTGGAACTGCAAACGCTAGTGAATATGGATCATCTAATTCTCCAGCCTTTTTCACAGTGGAAGGGAAAACTAAAATTTCATCCGTAATTCCACCTTGAGTAGCTAATAGGCGAATTCCATCCACGATAATTCCATCTTCGCGCTCCTCCACTAAATGAAGAGCTACATTGGCATCCTTTTGTTGATGCTGCATTTTTCCACGGTTTACTTGTGGGTGTATTAATGTATGCGTTAAGCTAATATCATTTTCCCTAGCATATTCATAATAGTTTCGTGCATTTTCAGCGAAGCGTGGGTCTGCTTCAGCAAACAACGAATTGTTCATACCCATCGCCATTACTTCCGCATTTAAATAATCTGGGGAGCGTCCCATCATTCCCCCAGAAGTTCTTGCCCACTCTGTCATTGCTTCACGGCGTTTAATTAAATCCTCAACTGACTTCGGTTGTAAAAACGTCATTCCTACCTTTTTCCCAGTAGTTGGTGAGGTGTAGAGCATTTTATCTTCTTTCTCATACTGTAGATCATATAGATGTGCCATAGATTGAATGACATTTTTAAATGCAGGATGCTCCGTTACATCATCCACACGCTCTCCGTGAATATAAATATTGTTATTTGCTTCCTTTAACCGATTAATATATTCCTTCCCCGTTTTAGCCGGCATTTGTTTTCCCTCCTATTTTTTCTTCCCAAATTGTGGAATATGATGGTCGCCAATCGAAACATGAATGGCCTTTGGTTCTGTATAAAATTCAAAGATGGCAAAGTGTCCACCCTCACGTCCGATACCACTTGCTTTCATACCACCAAACGGTATTCGTAAGTCACGGACATTTTGAGAGTTAATCCATAACATCCCTGAATCAACTGCCTGTGCTATACGGTGCCCTCGTTTTATATCATTTGTCCACACATAACCAGCTAATCCGTACTCAACATCATTGGCCATTTCCACAACTTCTTCTTCTGTTTCAAATTCTATTACTGCCATAACTGGACCAAAAATCTCATCTTGACACACTTTCATCTCATTTTTCGCATTCAGTAATAATGTTGGTGGTACAAAGTTGCCTTTTTCAAATCCAGCTGGAATCGCTCCTTGGACAACTTCACAACCTTCTTCTTTTGCTAATTCAATGTAACTTGACACTTTTTTATAATGCCCTTCATCAATTAATGGACCTAGTTCCGTGTTGCTATCCATTGGATCACCGATGGCAATTTGTTCCACACGTTCTTTAAGCGCTGATACAAAATCATCTTTTATATCTTTGTGGACAAAGACTCTTGAATTGGCTGTACATCTTTCACCATTGAATGAGAAAATACCCCAAACAGCTGCATCCAGTGCTTTATCAAAGTCAGCATCCTCAAAAACAATTAGAGGGGACTTCCCACCTAGTTCCATTGATGTTTTCTTCAATGAATCTGCACTGTTTTTAATAATCCTTTTTCCAGTTGTGGTTTCTCCAGTAAATGAAATGGCTTTTACTTGGTCGTGTTTAACCAATGCCTCGCCTGCTGATTCCCCAAATCCATGCACGACATTAAAAACACCTTCTGGCAATTCCGCTTTATGCATGATTTTTGCTAATGTATTTGCAGATAAAGGAGACAACTCTGCAGGTTTCAACACAACTGTATTTCCTGTTGCTAAAGCTGGAGCAACTTTCCAAGTCAATAACATAAATGGGGCATTCCATGGTGTGATTAGCCCAACAACTCCAAGTGGTTGATACACCGTATAATTAATAAAATCTTCATCTACTTGGTAAGCATCCCCATGCATGCGAGCTTGCACCATTCTAGAGTAAAAGCGAAAATTCTCTGCACCACGTGCTGCCATTTTCCTTGTTTGACTAATTGGGAGTCCTGAGTCTAATGATTCGAGATAAGCAATCTTTTCTGCTTCTTCCTCAATTAAATCAGCAATTCGATCAATATATTTCATCCGTTCTTTTAGTTTCATCTTCCCCCATGGACCTTTACGAAACGCTTGATCTGCAGCAAAAACTGCAGCTTCAATATCATGTTGATCTCCTTTTGCTACAAAATTAGTTACTTCATTTGTAAAGGGGTTTTTATTTTCAAATCTCTCCCCACTTACTGCATTTACAAATTTTCCATTGATGTATTGTTGAACATCTTCTACCTTTCTATGTTCCATATTCACTCTCCTTCGATAAAAATTAAATTTTTACATCTTCTGAGATTAATTGATAGGATAATAGAGTTTCTCTAATTTCTTTTTGGATTTCTTTTGACGGGATATCTAGAGGTTTACGTAAAAATGGTTTAATTTTGCCCATCATACCAAGAGCGGTTTTTGCAGGTGCTGGGTTGGTATCACGGAATAATACATCGTTTAAGGCCATCATTTGATAATGAAGATCTTGAGCTCCTTTGATATCGCCTGCTTCCCATCTGTTGTATAATTCAGCTACTTCTCTTGGTGCCACATTAGCTGTTGCACTGATATGGCCAGCCCCTCCAATAGCAAGCATTGGATAACATAAAACTTCAATACCAGAGTAAAGATTAAAATCTCTCCCACAGTGCAAAAGAACTTTATTGACATGTTCAAAATCTTTATTAGATTCTTTTACTCCAATAATATTTGGACAATCTTCTGCTAGTCTTGCTATTGTAATCGCTTCCAAATTAACAGCAGTACGACCAGGTATGTTATATAAAATGATTGGAATATCTACAGAATCGGCAATTGCTTTGAAATGTTTGTATAATGCGTGTTGGTTTGGTTTGTTGTAGTAAGGGACAATGACCATAGCAGCATCTGCCCCCATTTCTTGTGCAGCTTTCGTTAAGCGGAGTGTTTCTTGGTGGTTGGTTGTTCCAGTTCCAGGTAAAAATGGTACTCTTCCATTGACCGTTTTACAGGCCGTTTCCATCACTTGTTCTCGTTCCTCAATGGACATTGAGCTTGGCTCTCCTGAAGTTCCCGTTACAGATATCGCATGGCTTCCACTATCAATTTGCCAATTAATCAATTCTTGAAACTTCTCAAAGTCAATACTTTCATCCTCATTAAATGGGGTAATCACAGGAGCAATGGAGCCTCTAAATCGTTGTTTTGCTTCTTCAAAAGCCATTCAATTCCCTCCAATTAAATATAATTAACTAATAATAATTTTCTGAACAATTAAATCATATATGATTTCACATACAATGTCAACGGGGGTAATTTGTCTAACATTATCAAAAGTATTGAAGAACCAATTCTCCCGAAGACGATTCCTTTTCTCTAAAAAAGAGAACTAGAAAATAATTTATTTTCCAGCTCTCTTCTATGATGGTAATGTATTGGTTTCGATTAAATTTTGTCTTCTCTTCTCAAAGTTTTCTGCAGTAGTAATTTTATGCTGTCTAGCCATTCTTTCTAACAACTCGGCATTATTACCCGACTCCAGCAATTTAATAATAGCAGCATGCTCTTGAATCGATTCTTTTACCCGCTTGGAATATAATGTAGAACCTGTTCCACGAATAGCATCCAAACGATTCCATGTCGTTTCTAATTGTTCTAATAAATATGGATTATTGCATTGCTCACAAAGTACACGGTGGAAACGAGCATTTAATTTACTAAACTTAATAATATCAAAATCCTCCAGTGCCTCCTCCATTTGACTATTAAGTTCTTTCAGCTGCTGAATATGTTCTATTGTCGTATTTTCAGCACTCATTGCTGTAGCATATCCCTCTAGCACAGCTAAGACTCGAACCGTATCCAAATAATCGGATTCATTGACCTCAGCTACTACAGGACCAACGTTTCGTTTGTAAACAACTAAGCGCTCAGCTTCTAACTGACGAATTGCTTCACGAACTGGGATCGAGCTTGTATTTAACTCCTTAGCTATTTGGTCAATAACAATCCGTTGCCCCGGTACATATTCGCGCTCAATAATCCTTCCTTTTAATACTCGATATACTTTTTGTTGTTTATTTTCTCTCTTCATCATACTTACATCATATAGAAAATAATATATGATGTCAATATTCAGAAAACTATTCCTAAAAACAAATTTTATAGGGGTTTTAGTACATTCAATACTAGAGAAGCATGATTTATCAAGCTCCTCTTGTGTAAATTATACTATTATAACCCCATTGTTTCCTCTCCAATTTATACAATAAAGTTTAACAACACTGTTACAGAAACCACACTGAACAACGTTGTTACTAATGTAATGCTTGATACTAAATCAGGCTCTGTATCAAATTGAATGGCATACATTGTTGTTGTCGCTGCACTAGGCATGGAAGATAGAATGACCAATACTGCACCTATGACTGGGTCTAAATCTAAGAGAAAAATAAATCCAACAGCTAATAACGGAGAAACTACCATTCTAGCTGATAAAGAGGATAGAATAACGTTCCAATTCAGTTTAATAGAAGTTATGGAAGCTAATTGCATCCCTAGCAGTACCATCATAATTGGTATAGCTGCATCCCCTAACATAGATAAGGTTGAATAAACAGAATTTGGTATTTCCCAGGTGATATTTTGTAGAATAAACGCTAAAATTGCTGCATATGTAGCTGGTAATTGAAAAATTGTTTTTAAAGCTTTTAGAAAACCACTTTTACTTCTCGAAGCATAATAAACCCCGAAGGAATTCATAAACATCGTCTGTATTACCATGAAAAATACAGCATAAGGTAATGCCTCTTCCCCTACTGCAAATAAAATAACTGGTACCCCATAGTTACCTGCATTCATAAAAGCAGAAGTTAAAATCGATGCACTCTCCACTGATTGTTCCCATTTAAATAGTAGTTTAAAAATCTTATTAATAACGATCATGACGACTAAAAGAATAATCGCATATACAAGTACGACCGTGTATCGTTGATCAAATTCAGCCTCGTACAATTGCGTAAATACCAGTGCAGGTAAGAACACATAGATCGATGCTGTTGCAATTGATTTTGTATCCAAGTGAAAGATTCTTTGTAATACATAACCTGCTGCAAACACGGCAATTACAGGTACGATCACATTAAAAAATAACCCCATTTTGCTACCCCATTTTCGTCATTATATTTTTTAATAGTATCATAATTTTTACCTTCCTACGAGACTATCAATATTTCTCAATCTAATTTACAATCCCATTTTTTTCTAAATATATTCTTGACTTACGTGTGTATATTGTATATATTGTATATACACAATAATGATTAAGGGGTTTTGCTATGAATATTCTTATATCGAACAATAGTAAAGAACCTCTTTTCCAACAGATTAAAGAACAAATCAAACAACATATCTATTCGGGGGAGCTCGTTGCAGGAGATGCGCTTCCATCTATGCGTTTACTTGCCAAAGAATTAAAGGTCAGCGTCATTACGACAAAAAGAGCATACGAGGATCTGGAAAGTGAAGGTTATTTGATTTCTGTTGTTGGAAAAGGAACTTTCGTTGCAGGACAGGAACCACACGTATTAAAAGAATGGCAATTAAGAGAGCTAGAAAATGAAATTGAAAAAATTGTTCAGGAGGCTAAACGACTTGAGCTTTCTAAGAATGACATAAAAGAACTAATCGATATATATTTTGAGGGAGATGTGTAAGATGAATGCCGTTGAATTCCATTCCGTCACAAAGAAACGTAAAGATTTTACCATTGAAAATTTAAATATGACTATTCCATCTGGATATGTCACTGGATTTATCGGTCCAAATGGAAGCGGTAAAACATCAACAATACAGATGATGATGGATATTCTGCAAATCGATGATGGGGATATACAATTATTTGGTACCTCACACAAAAATCACACCATCAAACAAAAAATTGGTTTTGTTTACGATGATTTATACATGTATGAAGAGTTTACGATTGTTAAAATGAAAAAATTCATTGCTCCGTTGTATGAGTCATGGAATGAGGAATTGTTTCAAAAACACTTCACTCGTTTTGAACTTCCATTAAAAAAGAAAATCAATAAGTTTTCTAAAGGGATGAAAATGAAAACATCGCTGCTATTTGCATTAAGTCACGAACCTGAATTTATTGTTATGGATGAACCAACTGCAGGACTCGATCCGATTTTCCGACGAGAGCTGCTAGATTTGCTTCAAGAATTGATGGTACGTGAAAATCAAACGATATTTTTGTCCACTCATATTACTACGGACCTTGACCGAATTGCCGATTACATTATTTTTATCTATAAAGGAAAGATTGCTCTTCAGAAGAGTATGGAGGAAATCAATCAAAACTTCCACATTATAAAAGGAAATAAAGATTTAATTGATGCCGATACAAAGGGCATATTTAGTGGAATTCAAATGAATCATGTTGGGTTCACCGGATTATTTGAAGGAGACCTTTCTATTTTTGAAGACTATGAAAATGAACTAGTTATCGAAAAAGCTACACTCGAAGATATTATGTATTACATGACAAGAAAGGAGAACTAACCATGACATCACTACTGAAAAAGGAATTTACATTAAATCCAGCTTATTTATATGTGTTTTTCATTATCATCATTCCTTTTATTGCTTCCTTTAGCCCCTATACTTTATCATGGATTATCATTGGTTTTATCATTCAGGGGATATATTCTGACTCTGCAAATCGTATTAATAAATATTTGGTGAGCATTCCTGTTAGTAAAGTACAAATTGTGCAAGCACGATATTTATATTTAGTCATTTTAGCTACTTCATCTATATTAATCTATGTGATTTTTCTTTTCCTATTAGGGGGACCAGAATCTCCAATTCTCAAAGATGTTGAAATAATACCAAACGAAGTCCTGATTATTTTGTCCTTAATTTATTTAACGATTGCAGTAACATTACCAGTCTATTATTTTTTTCAGAGTTTTAATAAGTCGTTTATTGGGATATTAGGTTCTTTATTTACTATGGCAATGGTTGTAGGAGCATTATCCGTTAGTCCGGTTGCTGATTGGTATACTAATAATTCATTTACTAGTAATATTTTACTATTATCTGCATGTGCATTATTATTCTTATTCTTTTCTTACAAACTGTCAGTGTGGATCTTTTCTAGAAGAGATATCTTATAAGGGTCAAAGAAATTAATTTGACAAACTTGTCCACTTATGAGATTATAGATAAGTTACTAAAGTAACAATTCAATTCTGGCATTCTGCAATGTTTTTGAAGATGCTTATTCACACTGGCGCGACTATAGGGTTGCAAGGACGTAAGAGCAGGTAGGGCTTACGTTGCTTAAGTTAGAGAACATGTAAGAAAAGCGTAAGTGACCGTTTAGGGAACTGAAGCTAGACATTCTTACCAGTGGAACATAGACCGCGGTTATGGTGAAGTATTCCATGATTCACCTTTAAATTTGATAAAATTAAAAATGAATGTGTTACTTTATAATCAAAGGGGTACTCTTTTAATGAGGTACCCCTTTTCCAATACATAAGAAAGAGGTTTTAGGTATGAATACATTACCAATTGGAACAATCCAAACATTAATTGTTGATCGAACCATTGATACAGGCTATGTATTAAAATATGACATGCAGGAAGTACTGTTACATCATAATGAAACAGAAACTGAATTAGAAGTAGGGCAAGAAGTAGAAGTATTTTTATACTTAGATAAAAAAGGAAACGTAATTGCTACGACTGTGCTTCCAACTGTTGTGGTGGATGTATATGACTGGGCAGAAGTAAAAGAAGTTCTCCCACATCTTGGAGCATTTGTTGAC
Source organism: Ornithinibacillus halophilus (assembly GCF_900129485.1). Lineage (GTDB taxonomy): Bacteria > Bacillota > Bacilli > Bacillales > Amphibacillaceae > Ornithinibacillus > Ornithinibacillus halophilus. Next base: position 6,163 of record NZ_FQVW01000033.1, on the reverse strand, counting down.
ATCGGTACAACAAAAGAGATACTCATCTCAAAGGATGACTTACCTTTATATGAAAATGTATGGCCAAAAGTTGGCGATAAATTATTTGTTACCCTTGGAAAAGATCGTAAAGGCCGATTGTTAGCAATACCTGCTACTGAAGGCGTAATTGCTAGAGAAGTTGAACTAGCTCCGGATGAATTATTAAATCAGAGTTTTTCTGGAAGAGTCTATCTTACAAGTCGAGAAGGCACTGCCATTGTTTCTGATGAGTGGTATCGTGGCTTCATTCACCATTCCGAACGTAAGGAAGAACCACGTCTCGGGGAGTTAGTTAATGGAAGGGTTATTGAAGTAAAACCTGATGGAACGCTGAATGTTTCTCTTCGTCCATTGAAACAGCATGGAATGGTTGATGATGCCCAAGCAATTTTGAACCATTTAGAAGATCATGATGGAGTTATCCCTTTTAATGATAAAAGTGACCCAGATGAAATTCGAGCGACATTTAATATTAGTAAAGCAGCCTTTAAACGTGCACTAGGAAAGTTAATGAAAGAAGGAAAAATTGAACAAAAAGAGGGAAAAACATTCTTAAGGTAGGATTAAAAAGCGCAAAGCCCGAGTGAGCTTTGCGCTTTTCTTTATTTACTCATGTACGTACGAATACGTCATTAACAGCAGTTACCATTAGTCCAATTCCTGCTGCAAATAAGCATGCTATTCCCCATCCACCAAGTGATGCATCCATAATAAACATGCGTTCTACCATTGGAGCTAGTACAACAAAGACTAACCCACTTCCAAAAATTACTGCTCCTGGATAATATGGTAAGTACTGAGATTTCGAGCCTTTCAATAATACAAATCCAAGCACAACCAAAATCACAGCTAAAACGGCTCCTATTGTTAGAACCGGTTGTACCATGACCTCACCTCATTAATAATATTTTTAATTTTATATATTTAAAATCTAGTCTACAATCGAATCAACTAAAAGTCAACGGAATGGATTCTAATACGCCTATATTACCGAAAATTAATATTGCCAATTTTTTCATATTTTGAGATAATTAAAACATTAATATGAAAGGAGGGAATTTTCGCAATATAAACACAGTGAGCTTCTATCCTAAAATCAATAAAAAAGGAGTGTTAACATGAGTAAAAGGTTTGTTTATCAAATAGTTGGCGCGTTTGTATTAGCTATTATTATTGGTTTAATTTTTGGAGAACGTGCTAGTTATGTACAACCTCTTGGGGATTTGTTTTTAAACTTAATTAAATTTATCATTGTTCCATTAATTTTATCTACTATCATAGTAGGGGTTACAAGTGCTGGAGATGTTAAAAAATTAGGCCGTCTTGGTGGTAAAACCATTTCTTATTATTTAGTCACAAGTTTTGCTGCAATTTCTATTGGCCTAGTTGTTGCTTACATCATCTCTCCTGGTACAGGACTAGATGTTACCGTTGAAGAAGAAGCATCAGCACCAGAAACACAAAGTGTTATTGATACAATATTAAATATTATACCTACCAACCCAATTGAATCTCTTGCAACTGGAAATATTCTTCAAATTATCTTCTTCGCAATATTTTTAGGAATCGGTATAAAATTAGTTGGTGAAAAGGCTCGACCTGTCGAACGATTTTTTGAAGGTTTGGCAGAGATCATGTACAAAATTACAGGCCTAGTGATGAAGCTTGTTCCGATTGGTATCTTTGGGTTACTTGCACCAATAGTTGGTGAATACGGGGCTGCCGTACTGCTGCCTCTCATAAAGTTAATACTAGCTGTTCTTATTGCCTGTATTATTCATGCAGCTGTTGTTTATTCAATTGGTGTTAAATCTCTTGGAAAACTTAGTCCTGTTCAGTTTTTTAAAGGGATTTTTCCAGCGGCAACCGTTGCCTTTAGTACGTGCTCCAGTTCTGGGACTTTACCAGTAACGATGAAGAACACACAAGAAAATCTTGGTGTATCTAAAGATACGAGTAGTTTCGTCTTACCATTGGGAGCAACGATTAATATGGACGGTACAGCTATTTACCAAGGGGTTGCGGTTGTCTTTATTGCCCAATATTTCGGTGAATCGCTATCCTTTGCACAAATCCTAACAGTAGCCTTAATTGCTACTTTAGCTTCAATTGGTACAGCAGGTGTTCCAGGTGCTGGTATGGTCATGTTGACGATGGTATTAGCTGCTGTTAACTTACCATTAGAAGGAATTGCACTAATTGCTGGGGTTGACCGTATTCTAGACATGATGCGTACTTCCGTCAATGTTATGGGAGATGCATCTGCCAGTGTGGTTGTGGACGCATCAGAAAAGAAACACGATGCCCAGGCCGCCTAAATGGAAGCTAAGAAAATCCATCCTATAATTATATGGGATGGATTTTTTTCTTAAATGTTTTATAGAAATAATCAACTACTCCATTTTGCATGACTTACTATCAACAATTCTCTACTCTCTCCATGATATTTGACTAATGACATTAAGAAATTCACATTTCAGTGCAAAGTATGTTCTTTTTAATTCTAACGATCTTAATGTTGTGTAGGGGATTCCAAGGTCATTCAAATAAGATTCCATATTTTTTTCTTCTGAAATTCGTACCTCGTAGTGAAGTTCGGACATCTCCTGAACCCACTCACTATACTGCTGATAGATCTCTTTTAGAAACGATACTTCTTCAAAATTTGCAGGAACTTTCCCTTCATTTGCCCACCTTTGCAACAACCCTTCCATATACTCAAGTTCAACATGTCTTTCTGCTTCTTCTATCTCTTCCATTACAATATCTCTAAACCAAGTTTCTACATGTAACTCCTCCATGATTGCTTCTAACTGCCCCTTATAATCCACCAATTCCGTTTCTTGCTTCTTAAACAAATTACGGAATAGCCCCATTCGAACTCCCCTTCCCTATTGTATTTGCTATTATTATGTATACTGTATAGTTAAGTTGTCTTATGTTACGAAAAATTACTATTATTTTAATTTTATGAGAGGAAATACAGAAAAAATGTCGTATAATAGAATCTATAAAGGAGGAAGAATATGTTAACATTTCAAGATTATGAATATAAACGTCCCAACCTAGAGGAAGAAAAAAATGCATTTCAGGAGTTGTTAAACCGTTTTAAAAATGCCACGACCATAGATGAACAAAATGAGGCCATTGAAAAAATTAATAAAGCTCGTAATAAAATGTCAACATTATTTAACTTGGTGTACATAAGAGCTTCCATCGATACAAATGATGAATTTTATCAAAAAGAACGTGACTTTTGGGATGAAGTTACCCCTGAAATTCAAAAGCTAGATACTGATTTTTATAAAGAACTAGTAAAAACTCCATTCCGAAAAGAGTTAGAAGAAAAATGGGGCGCACAGCTTTTTGATTTGGCAGATTACCAGATTAAAGCATTTTCTCCTGAAGTTATTAGCCTACTTCAAAAAGAAAATAAACTAACGTCCGAGTACTCAAAGCTTGTGGCATCTGCTGAAGTTGACTTTCAAGGTAAAACTTACACGTTAGCTCAACTTGGACCATTTACACAAGATAAAGACCGAAATGTACGTAAAGAGGCTATCCAAGCAAGTTCTGGGTTCTTTGAGAAAAACGCAGAAAAGTTTGATGACCTTTATGATCAATTGGTGAAAGTTCGCCATGAAATTGCAACTACATTAGGGTACAAAAATTTCGTTGAACTTGGATATATTCGAATGACACGTATTGATTACAATGCTAAAATGGTTGAGGTTTATCGTAAGCAAGTACGTGACGTAATCGTTCCATTAGTGTCTAAGTTATATAAAAAGCAAGCAGAAAGAATCGGTGTTGATTCATTGAAGTTTTATGATGAAAACTTCGAGTTCAAGACAGGTAACCCAACACCAAAAGGTTCTCCAGAATGGATTATTGAAAATGGGAAGAAAATGTATGAAGAACTTTCTGAGGAAACAAAAGAATTTTTCCAATATATGCTTGATCGTAACTTAATGGACTTAGAAGCGAAAAAAGGAAAAGAAGCTGGTGGATATTGTACGTTTATTGATGACTATGAGTCGCCATTTATTTTCTCTAACTTTAATGGAACTTCTGGTGACATCGATGTTCTTACCCATGAAGCAGGTCATGCCTTCCAAGTGTACTCTAGTCGTAACATTGGAATACCAGAATATATTTGGCCAACACATGAGTCTGCAGAAATTCATTCAATGAGTATGGAATTTTTCACATGGCCTTGGATGGAGTTATTCTTTAAAGAGGACACAGATAAATATAAGTTTTCTCATTTAGCAAGTGGACTTCGTTTCTTACCGTACGGAGTTGCTGTTGATGAGTTCCAGCATCTCGTGTATGAAAATCCTGAGTGGACTCCAGAACAACGTAAACAAGCTTGGAAGAAGTTAGAAGAAACTTACCTTCCACATCGCGATTACGAAGGCATTCCTTACTGGGAATCTGGAGCTGTTTGGCAACGTCAAGGGCATATTTATGAAGTGCCTTTCTATTACATTGATTATACGCTAGCGCAAATTTGTGCCTTCCAATTCTGGAAACGATCCCGTGAAAATCGTGAAGAAGCTTGGAATGACTATCTAAAACTTTGTAAACTAGGTGGTTCTAAGCCGTTCCTTGGATTGGTTGAAGCAGCTAATCTTAAGTCTCCTTTTGAAGAAGGAACTGTAGAATCTATCGTCGACGAAATCGAAAAATGGCTTGATTCAGTCGATGACAAAGCGTTGTAATATTTTCTAAAACTGTACTGAAAGAATCCTATCGCTTCAGAAATACACTTCGCTTTCCTCGGGCGGCTGGTAAGCCTCCTCGGGCATTCGCCCTGTGGGGTCTTACCTATGCCTTTCCTCCCGAAGGAGTCTTCGTGTATTTCTTACGCTAGTTTTGAGTAATCTTAGAATTAAATTACAGTGAAATCCTGAGATATACTTATAAAAAATCTGAACGATGAAGTTCTATACTTCATCTGTTCAGATTTTTTGCATACATACTTACTTTTGCTCGGTAACTCTCATATAAATCTGTCAATTTTTGTGATACACTATCGATGAATAATACAACTGAAGGAGATTGCAATGACATACAATATTCTTTTTCTTGATATAGACGGAACGATTTTAAAACCAGACCATACTTATACTGCCTTAACTAAAGAAGCGATAACAAAAGCTATAGAAAAGGGATTGGAAGTTTTTCTTGCAACAGGTAGACCTATACATGAAATTGACGATTTGGCAGAAGATTTAGGTATTCAATCTTTAATTGGTTATAACGGAGCTTATGCTACCTACCAAGATCGCACAATTATTAATGAACCGATGGACAGCTCGATAGTTAAGAAATTTATTAATATAGCTTCTGAAAAGAACCATGAACTCGTGATGTATACAAATGAAAGAAATTACTTTACCACTCTCAATACTCCAGAAATTGACCGTTTCATCAAGATTTTTAATCTCCACAAAAATAATCGTGTAAATGAAGATATTTTGGAAAATATTCTAGGCATGACAATCATTAATATGGATCCAGAAGATACTACACTCTATGAATTTGATGATGACATCCTTCTTTCGCAGGTTAATATAGATGGGGTACGCCGCTGCTATGATGTTATTCGGACGACCGTGAATAAAGGACAAGCGATAAAACGGGTGTTACGTGAACTTCAGATTCATAAAGAAAATTCGATTGCCTTTGGAGATGGCATGAATGATAAAGAAATGCTACAAGCAGTTGGTGAAGGGGTTGCAATGGGAAACGCAAATCCAGACCTGCTAAACTATGCAAAACATCAAACAACTACAGTAGAAAAATCAGGTATTTATTATGGATTAAAGAAACTGAATATTATTTCATAAGTAAAAAGGCAACCTCATCGGCTGCCTTTTTAACTTGTTCAGATTAAATTGATTGTGTCAAGGATGCGTTGGTTTCCTCGATTACCGTAGAACCTCTATTTCTTCTGCTACGGGCATCGAGACCTCTCCTCGATTACCGAAGAACCTCTGTTTCTTTTGCTACGGGCATCGAGACCCTTCCTCGATTACCGTAGAACCTCTGTTTCTTTTGCTACGGGCATCGAGAGCTCTCCTCGATTACCGTAGAACCTCTATTTTTTGCTACGGGCATCGAGACCCTTCCTCGA
>NZ_FQVW01000004.1:5081-94651 GCF_900129485.1 Ornithinibacillus halophilus | reverse complement strand
GGTCGCTTTCACAGTGTCTTCTTTGCCGCGAGGGGCTGAGGCTGTGCCCGCGGGAAGCGACTGCCAGGAGTGGAAATCAACTTAGCTCTAACTTTGAGTTTCCCATTTTTGCAAATATAATATTAAGAAAAGCTACTAGCGCTCGAACGAGACATCTCTGAAAGTTATATTTTTGAAAAAACGAAGCTGGGACATAACTAAAAAGTTATTACCAAAAACGAACAATTTGCTATCTTAGCGGAGGGAATATACGTAGACTCCTGTGGGAGCAAAGGCATCGGTGAGACCCCACAGTGCGATAGCACGAGGAGGCTCACCAGCCGCCCACGGAAAGCGAAGTATATTTACGTAGCGATGATTTTCACCAAACATAACATTGTTCGGGTTTGTGCTTCATTAAAATAATTTTGTCCCAGCTTCAATCTATATAAAGGAGTCAATAATTATGGATATTCAAGATATTAAAGAAACAATCCCACATCGTTATCCTTTTTTATTAGTGGACAAGGTGTTGGAAGTAGAAGAAGGTAAACGAGTAGTAGGGTTAAAAAATGTCACAATCAATGAGCCTTTCTTCCAGGGACATTTTCCGGATTATCCAGTAATGCCTGGGGTACTTATTATCGAGGCTTTAGCTCAAGTAGGGGCAATTGCAGTACTTGGAATGGAAGCAAATCAAGGCAAATTAGGATTTTTAGCTGGTGTCGACAAAGCAAGGTTTAAGAAGCAAGTGAAGCCTGGTGACCAATTGAAATTGGAAGTTGAAATCATACGTGTAAAAGGCCCAATTGGTAAAGGAAAAGGGGTAGCAACAGTAAACGGTGAAGTAGCATGTGAAGCAGAAATTATGTTTGCTATTCAATAATTTTTAAAAAAAGGTAAGAAAATTCAGAGATGTCTAGCTCCGAGCGCCTGCGACTAGAGAGACTTCCTTCGCCTCCGTACGATAAGTCAACATCGACTCCCTTTGGTCGTCGTGTTTCCTTTATCTCCTACGCCTCAGTCCAGTCCTTACGTCGCAAAGCGGGCGCTCTGCGCTTTTCTTACCAATTTATGAGAATAACCTCCTAAAGTTATGTATCACATTGAGAAAAAAGGGAATGCTATTTTTGAAAGTGAACATACAAAGGAGGATACAACAATATGGAAAGAAAATGGTTAATTAAGCTAGGTGCTCCTATTTTAGCATTATCACTGGTTGCAGCATGTGGAACTGACGATGAGAATGATCCAGCTGATGAAATAATTGAAGATCCTGTCGAGGAAGATGATGCACCATTGAATCAAGATGATGATAATATGGGTGGCATGGATGAGAACGATGGTATGGATGATCAAGACCAAAACAATGATGATGGACTAATGGAAGAAGGCGACCTAGGCAATGGTGAAGATGGAGGCTTAGGTGACGAAAATGATGATCTTGGTGATGAAGGTACAGAAGATGGTCTTGGCGAAGATGGAGCTGTAGACGAAAACAATAATAATGATGAATAATAAAGGAGCTAATTGATAGCTCAAGCAATGGCAGTCGACCTAGATAATAGGTGGATTGCCATTTTTTGTTGATTTTTGAGATTAAAATTCGTGTTATATATGTGATTTTTGTGTTTTTATTAAAAAATTCAACATTTTTAAACAAGATTATTGCTAAATTTTGACATTTTAGTATAATATTGTGTAAAAGAAAGGAGGGTGGGATGACAATAAATACACTACCTATAATCACAGAAAAAACGAAAGCAATTCTAACAGTGAATGATACATATTATCGTTCCATTATTCTTGAAGGAGGAGAAGAGACTTATTACAAACAAAAACCGGAAAAATTAATTGATCATAGTTGTATTATAAATGGAGCATCTTTAGATGGGAGGAGAAAGTTCATTAAAATGATATTTAATATTAAACATAAAATTCCAATACCAGTTGATCCACAACAAGGTGTCTTTCTATTTCCAACATGTTCAACTAAAAAAGAAGAATGTACTTGGATTTCCTATTTTCACATGAGGGAGTATAAACAAATGGGTACGAAAACATATATCACTTTTCATGATGATACAGGAATATTGGTCAATAATTCGATTAACTCTATTGAAATGCAGGATATGCGAACTAGTAAGATTGTAGCAAGAATGAGTCGAAATTTGTATCCAGGTTTTTCTCCGTTTCCTAAAATACGTTTAGATAAGGATCCAAAGTAAAGTTGCGCACAAAATTACCATAATTTTTTCTTCATCTAGAAACTGTTCCCCATGTACCATACCTCTTAGTATATATTTTGTGCAAAAAATATCCGAATTTGAGGCTGTCCTAAAACACATCACTCATATATTCAGATAGTGCAGCCTTGAATTCGTATCTATTCCCCCAAGATCTTTCTATATCCATAACTACTTTATAGTTGCTATTCTATTCTATCTCCCTGTATAATTTTTCACAGAGATATTTTTTTATGTCTTTTTTGACTGACCGGTCAGTCAAAATAATTGTAAAAATCTACTGAAACAAAATATCCCCTTACGTCGTAATAAGAAAGTGGGTGTTAATTTAAATATGAATGAAAAGAAGATGAATTTAATTGAAACAGGGTTAACTCTTTTTGCTGAAAAGGGCTATCACGCAACTTCAATCCAAGAAATAGCCAAACAAGCTGGTATTTCTAAGGGCGCATTTTATTTATATTTTCAGTCAAAAGAGGATTTTATTACAACAGCTATCAGCTATTTTCAAACACAAATTGCTGAAAAAATGCAAAAAGTGAAGCTAGAAACTTCATCATCAAAGGAAGCATTAGCCAAGCAGATTAATGTAATTGCTGATTATATATACACCTACAAAGGATTTATTACGATGTTTTTCTTAGAGAATATATCTATTAGCGACAAAACTGACACGTTGATGCATGAAATGAAAGAAGAAAACTATAAATGGATGCGTGGAGAAGTACTTAGTGTCTATGGTGAGAAGGTTGAGCCTTTCTTATTTGATAGTGTTGTTCAGCTAGAAGGTTTAATGAGTAGCTATTTTAAATGGATTGTTTTAGAAGAAGTTCAATTGGATCGTAAACGGCTTGGGGATTTTATCGTCAAACGGTTAGATAATGCCGTTGAAGGGATGCTGCATGGGGATGAGAAACCCCTAATGGTTGTTGAGCGTGCTCCCACAACGGATAAGCAAAATATAACAAACATTGTATTACAGTTACGTGAAAAGATAAATATATTATCAATCGACGAAAAGATAAAATCCCAGTTAAATGAAGTGGTTGATGAAATCGCAAATGAATTAAACGAAGAAAATCCGAAATTTATTGTTATTCAAGGACTACTCGCGCATATAACTAGACATGGCAAATTACGAGATGATTGCGAAAAAATAGCCTCATTATTAAAAATAGAATTACTACAATAAAGGAGTTTAAAACAGATGAAAAACGTATGGAAGGGTCTAGCAGCAATTGTATTTGTAACAATTTTTCTTGCTGCTTGTACAGAAGAGGAAGAAACAGAATCAGTAGAACCAGTAGACGTACCGGTTGAAGTAGCTCAAGTAACAGAAGGGGAGCTTGTGATTGAAAAATCAATCTTTGGGCGCACTGCACCAAATAGCCTAACCCCTGTTATGCTGCAAAACCCAGGGGAAGTGGATGAATTAGATGTGAAAAATGGAGATGTGGTTGAGGAAGATGATGTATTAGCAACTATTGCCACTCCAGCAGGAATGCAAGAAATTACGGCTTCAGCATCAGGAAAAATTATTAATCTGGAAGCAGAAGAAGGAGACTTAGTCTCTAATTCTGATCCATTTTTAATGATCATGGACAATGAAAAAATGACATTGAACTTTACCGTTACAGCTGACATGCGAAATCATTTAGGTAAATATGAGAAGCATACGGCCATTATTGATGGTAACGAATATGAAGCTTCCATTACTTCAGTAGGAGAAATGCCTGGGGAAAATGGGTTATATCCTGTTGAAGCATCCGTTGATAATGATGATGAAGCAATCATTACAGGGTTGGTTGCTGAATTAGTCGTTGAAGTAAATAAATTAGAAGATACGTTGATTGTTCCAACAGAAGCAATTGTTGAGAATAGTGATGGAGCTTTTGTTTATGTAGTAGCAGAAGATGAAGTGAAATTAGTAGAAATTAAGGTATTAGAGACACAATCAAATGAATCAGCTATTGAAGGCGATCTAGCTGATGGGGATGAAGTCGTAACTTCTGGTCAATTATTATTGGCAGATGGTACGAAAATAGAAGTAGTAACAGAAAGCGGGGAATAAGCGTTGAGGTTAGTGAAAACATCCGTAAAAAGACCTGTCGGCGTCATTATGATAGTTTTAGCGATTATTGCGCTAGGGGTCGTTTCTCTCCGCAGTTTAGCAGTAGATCTTTTTCCAAAAATTGATTTACCAATTGCAGTAGTGGCGACACCATACAGTGATGCTGCACCAGAAGATATCGAAAATTTAATAAGTCGACCAATTGAATCATCCATAAGTTCCGTCGAGGGTGTTAATACGATTCAGTCCCAGTCACAATCAGGTGCATCGCTTGTCCTTATTATGTTTAATAATGGGGTTGACCTTGACCAAGCATTATTAGACATACGGGAGCGTGTCGACCAAATCAAAGGGTTCTTGCCACAACAAGCAGGTGATCCGAACATTATGCGTTTTAACCCAGACCAAATGCCTGTCATGTGGGTAGGCTTAACTGGGGATGACGCAGCGACATTAACGAATGTGGCTAATGATCAAATTGTGCCATATTTTGAACGTCAAGGTGGAGTGGCGTCTGTTACTGTAGAAGGAGCAAAAACAAGAGAAATTCAGCTTGTGTTAGATGAAGCCAAACTACAGCAGTATGGCGTGAATGCCCAAAGCATTATGCAAGCATTGAGTTCTCAAAACCGCTCCGCATCAGTTGGAACCGTTGAAAAAGGAAATAAGGACCTACAACTTAGGGTATCCGGAACCTTTGAATCGATTGATGATATTAAGCAAACGATTCTTCAAACGCAAACAGGAGCCACGATTCATGTAGAAGATGTGGCAGATGTGAATGATTCTTATAAAAAAGACACAGGATTGACATTGGTTAATGGCGAACAGTCTCTTGTTCTTTCCATTATGAAAAAGACAGATGGAAATACGGTGGAAGTTGCAACGAATGTCAAAGATGGAATTGCTGATCTATCAACTGATTTACCAGAAGGTGTTGAACTAGAGGTTGTTATTGATACATCGGAATTCATAGAAATGTCGATTGACTCTGTTGTGAAAAATATTTTAATCGGAGGGGTAATCTCCTTATTTGTATTACTTCTATTCTTAAGAAGTATCCGAGCAACTATTGTAATTGGAGCATCGATTCCGATTGCTATTATCTCAACTTTTACCCTCATGTATTTCACAGGGGAAACCTTAAACGTCTTAACACTAGGTGGTTTAGCGTTAGGGTTAGGAATGATGGTGGATAGTTCCATCGTTATTTTGGAAAATATATATTCATACCGGCAACGGGGTTATAATTTAGTGGATTCGGCGATTAAAGGGGCATCCGAATTAGCTCCTGCAGTAATTGCTTCCACGACAACGACATTGGTTGTATTTTTACCAATTGTTTTTGTTCAAGGAATTGCGTCTGATTTATTTACACCGTTAGCACTAGCCGTTGCTTTTTCATTAATTGCATCCTTAGTGGTAGCCGTCACATTAGTGCCAATGCTGTCATCTAAGTTGTTATCTAAAGCAATGGATAATCACGGACGTCGCTATTGGTTCAATCGATTCCTTGAAAAAGTTGGAAATGGCTATAGTGGCGTATTGAAATGGGCATTGAAACACCGTAAAACAACCGTGGGTGGAACGATCCTTGCGATTGTATTGAGTTTAGGTTTAATTCCATTCATTGGTGCAGAATTTATACCAGGTGCCGATCAAGGTCAAATGCAAATTCAGGTGGAAACAGAACCTGGAACATCTCTTGATAAAACAGAAAAGCTTGTTGAGCAAGTAAATGAAAAGTTAGTAGAATATGAAGACCTCATAGAAACCAGCTTTGTTAGTGTTGGTGGCGGTGGCATGGGAATGGGATCTGCTAATGGCGCTTCCTATACGATTCAACTCATTCCATCAACCGAACGTGATGTATCAACAAATGAAGTTGTTCAAGACCTAACGGAGGACTTGCAAGGAATTGCTGGTGCTGAAATTACAGTCGGTGCCATGGACGGTGGAATGAGCATGGGAGACCCGATCTCCATTCAGCTTAATGGACCGGAGCATGAAGTGTTACGTGATCTTGCTGAAGAAGTCGTTGATACGATTGCGACAGTAAATGGAGTGCATAATCCATCAACAGCTGCGTCTGAAGGTATCCCACAGATGACAATTGAAATTGATAAAGAAAAGGCAGCGATGTATGGCCTAACACAAGACCAAATTTTAAGCCAAATTAGCCTTCTATTTACAGGTCAAGTGGCTACTCAGTATCGTGAAGAAGGAACAGAGATGGATGTTACGTTAATGTATCCAGAAGAAAAACGTAGTACCATCAATGACCTACAAGATATGAAAATCCAAACGCCAACTGGAGCAGTGATTCCATTAGATGAAGTTGCTGGATTTGTGGAAAGACAAGGACCAGTATCCTTATTACGACAAAATCAACAGCCACAAATGAACGTGTCAACAGATATTGCAGATCGTGACTTGGCAAGTGTTGTATCGGATATTGAGTCCATTTTAGAAGATATGCAATTCCCTGAAGGCTACACGTATTCAATGGGTGGTCAGGCAGAAGATATGGCAGAATCCTTTGCTGATTTGGCATTGGCGTTAATCTTCTCGATTTTCCTTGTATATGCTGTCATGGCTATTCAATTTGAGAACTTCTTATTCCCATTCATTATTATGTTCTCATTACCTGCAACGGTTGTAGGTGTAATGCTTGGATTGTTCGTAACTGATTTACCGTTGAGTATTCCTGGTTTCATTGGAATTATCATGCTTGCCGGGATTGTAGTTAACAACTCCATTGTTCTAGTTGATTATATAAATATTTTAAGACGAAGAGGAATGGAACGATTTGAGGCAATCGTTGAAGCAGGTAAGAGTAGGCTGCGACCGATCTTAATGACAACATTAACGACAGTTTTAGCAATGGTGCCATTAGGGTTAGCGCTAGGTGAAGGTGCAGAAATGCAACAACCATTAGCCGTTACGATAATATTCGGATTAGGTGTATCCACTATCTTTACATTAGTGTTGATCCCAGTTGTTTACTCCTTATTCGATGATTTAACAGGGAAGTTTACAAGAAGGAAGAAAAAAGAAAAAGAAGCATAATTCACAAAAAATCCGGACCGTGAGTCCGGATTTTTTTAATCGTAACTTCTTGACCCTCATAAAAGAATTAAGATTAGTTGCATTTAATCATTATGTGTATCTATAATTTAGGCAAAGATAACAATATATAATACTTTAGGAGAATAACATGGACTTTTTTAGTAAGCTTCTAATAGCATTTCTAATTTCTTTATTATCTACATGGCTATTAACATACCCAATCAAGAAATTATCCGTTAAATTTGGAGTCGTCGATTTCCCTAATTATCGTAAAATCCATACTAAAGTTACTCCAAGATTAGGTGGATTGGCAATTTTTCTCGGTGCATTAATTGGTTCATTTTATTTACAACCAAGTCATGAGCATCTTCCTGAGATATTTTTTGGAGCAGTGACAATTTTAATCACAGGAATTTTGGATGACAAATATAACATACGACCTGTAATCAAATTGACTGGTCAAATCATTGCTGCATCATTCCTGATCTCAGGTGGTCTAATTATAGAGCAAATCACTTTACCGATTATTGGAGTAGTTCCACTCGGCTTCTTAAGTGTGCTTATTACGGTACTATGGATTGTAGGAATAACAAACGCTATTAATTTAATTGATGGGTTGGACGGGTTAGCTACAGGGGTATCAACGATAGCATTAACAAGTCTACTAATTATGGCTATCATCGATTCACAATTACTAGTGGCTTATTTATGTATTGTGTTAATCGGATCTAATTTAGGGTTTTTATATCATAATTTTTATCCAGCTAAAATTTATATGGGGGATACGGGTTCAAATTTCTTAGGGTTTATGATCGCTGTTGTATCAATTCTAGGGCTATTTAAGAATGTAGCTATCTTTAGTTTTGTGCTCCCAGTTATCGTATTGGCTGTTCCTATTTTTGATACGATGTTCTCAATTATTCGTCGACTAATAAAAAGGGAAAATATTATGATGGCTGACAAGAAGCATATTCATTATCAAATCTTTTCTGCAGGGTTTAGTCATCGTAAAACAGTACTGGTATTATATGCAATAAGTGCAGTTTTTGGAGCTTTGGCAGTATTATTTTCTAATGCCACCGTAACGGTCAACCTTATTATAATGGGTTTTGTGCTTATTTTATTGCATATTCTAGCAGAGATAGCTGGTGTAGTGATGGGTGGGAAGAAGCCGGTGCTTGAAATGCTATCTAAATTTGCTAAACAAATTTTTAGGAGAAATAACTCTAGCTGATTTTTCTTAACTGACTGATTTTCTTTCCAATTTTTCGAATGACTTGATTGGCAACTTCTGAAAACATGAGTCCGATTGCAATACCTCCTGCCAAAAGCATGACTTTAGCAGAGAACTGAAGAGCTAAGGCATAGTCATTTTCCACGAAATTACGCATCGCTTCATAGGCCATACCACCTGGTACGAGTGGAATGATACCAGAAACACTAAAAATGATGATGGGGGTTTTGTAGATTCTTGCGCAAATATGGCTTAATACTGCAACAAGCATGGCCGCAAAGACTGTCGCAGGAACGGAATCCATATCGTGTTGTACTAGTACAAAGTATAGAATCCATCCTATCATTCCGACAAGTCCACATTGGATAAGGGCATTTTTAGGAGCATTAAATATGATGCCGAATCCAGCAGCAGCTATAAAACTGGTTATCAGTTGTTCTACGATTGTCATAAAAGAAACCTCTTTCAAACGTAATGATTTTTATACAAATGCAAAGACAATGGCAATTCCGGCACCAATGGCAAGAGCAGTTAGTAATGCCTCTACTCCCTTAGATACACCAGCAATTAAATGTCCTGCCATGAGGTCACGAACAGCATTCGTAATGTGCAATCCAGGTACTAGTGGCATGACAGCACCTATAATTATCTTATCTAATTCGACTCCTAGTCCTGTTTGAATAAAAAATACGGCGATTATTCCAATAATAAAGGAAGCGAAAAATTCAGCGATAAATTTTATTTCAACTAATCGTTCAAAGGCTAGTAAACCAATAAAACCGATCCCACCAGCAACCAACGCTGGAATGAAATCAGCCCAAATTCCACCAAACATAATGGTGAAGCACCCACTAACTAATGCAGCAGCAAGTACTTGAAGTCGCTTCGAATAAAAAAACGAATGGGAGTCTAACTGATGTAAATGGTCGATTGCTGCTTGGATGGTAAGTTCTCCTGCAGCAATTCTTCTTGAGATGCTATTTACTTCAGCAATTTTATATAAATCCGTAGTACGCTTAGCAATACGCATAAAATTAGCTTGCTCTGCACGGTCAATCGCAAAATTGATTCCGGTAGGTGTCGCATAGCTTTGAGGATTTTTCACCCCATATGCACGAGCAATTCGATCCATCGTGTCCTCCACGCGGTACGTTTCTGCACTACATTCAAGCATTATTTTTCCAGCAAGCATACAAACTTTAGCAATTTCATTCGAGTTATTCATCGTAACCCTTCTTTCTAATTCCAAAATACCTCTACATATTATAGATGGAATTGAAGTGTAATGAAAGAAAAAAATGCCCGAGTGGTGTGGTTACCCACCCACCAGGCATTTTCGTATGAATTGTAAGTCTGACTTTTGGAGATTCATTTAATATTAAGGCATCATCAAAAATAAACCAACTAAAGACACAATTGGAATGGCATTTGCAATCATAATTCCAATCATTGTAAACGTGTTGGCTTGTTGTTTGGCTTCTTCAGGCACACCAACACCACGTTGTAACATGACAAAAAATGCTGAAAAACCCATTAATAATAGAACAATTAGTCCAGGTAAGTATAATTCGCTAATAGAATTCGCTGATTCAATATTTGCCATACCCATCACAATTAATACTAATGGAATGGCTTCACTAATTGCTGCACCCGTGAAAAATTTCGTTTGTACCTGCCCAATGATTTCTGGGTTTTCTTTTACCTTTTCAAAATTAATCTTAAAAATAATTAAAATAGGAATGACTGCTAAAACTGCTGCGAGTACAAATATGTATGGACTCAAGTCTCCATTCTCCCCTTTCTAAATATCTGAGATGTTTTGCTCCGGGTTTATTACGTGTGTGATTGGTGCACTAAGCTTTTCTTAAATAAGACTAGCAAATATTCGAAATTTACTCAAGGGTGAGAATGACTATTGATTTTAAATTAATTGGTCAAGGTATTTACAGTAGTGTAATGGATATGGATCATATACGTGTTGATCTACCGTTTTCTAAATTTGGATTGAAATGCTTGGGATGTAATGATGCTTCCTTGTAAAGACTACATTTCTAATATCCTTGACCGTAAATTTGTTTACAGATAGAATAAGATTTATAGATTTGATAAGGTTTTTCATTTAGAGCTTTATATTTAGAATTAACCAACTAGGAGGAAATTGCAGGTGAAGATGTATAAGTATGCGTTCTCAATATTAATTTTGAGCATGATAGTTTTTTTAACACCATTAACTTTATTCGCCGATGAAACAAAGCATAAATTGAGTGATACTAAAGAATTAATTATTAATAATGGGGTAGAGTCGTCCATTAAGATTACAGAATCAGGAAAGGCAACATTCCAAAAAAGTCTTACATTAGTGAAAATCGCTGATGTACAAATGATAGAAGTAAATAACGAAAAGTTGGTTGTTGTTACTTATAGGCATGATGGTTCTAGTAATGCATTATTCTTTGAGTTATTACGTTTAGGTGATGAAGAAGTTAAATCCTTGTTCACCTCAGAGACCTACGATAGAGGTCATTTAGAAATTAACAACCATACGATTGAAGTAAGATATCCAATATATGAAAATGGTGCTGTTAAAACTGATCCTACTAAACTAGTACTAGAGACTTTTAATTTGAGTGAAACAGGGGTTGTAGAGACTGATACACAGCTAAAGGATATTGAAAAACCAAGGTTTAGTCTATTTAAAATGGCCTCTGATAATGAAAATCTTCCTTATCATGAAGTAAATGAAATGCTAACCGAGGAAGCAATTGCAGCAAATGTCTCACCAGAAATAGTGAAGGCGATTGCGTATCAAGAGAGCGGTTGGCAGCATTATTGGGAAACTGTTCCAGAAACAGTCCAAAACTGTTCGAACTATGATGGTACGAATGTGAAGCTTGGATATGATTGTATCGGAATTGGTATTATGCAAATCTCAGACCAAATCTATATGGATGAGGGTCCAGAGAAGGAAGAATACATCGAACGTTTAAAAACAGATATTCGATTTAATATCCAAGAAGGAATTCGAATTTTGAAAGAGAAGTGGAATTACTCTAAGGCTGGGTTAATTCCAGAGATAAATGATAATGATCCAATGGTAATCGAGAACTGGTATTTTGCTATTATGGCGTATAATGGTCTCCTTCCTAGAAACAACCCGTTGGAGAAGCCTTTCTCTCCAAATGGGGCATATCAAGAAGAAGTGTTAGAAAGAATACAAGATTTCACGTTACTAGATATACACCCATTTCCAACACATTTACTGGATCCATATGAAGAAAATGGAAGATTGAAATTCCATACTACGAATTTTCAAATAGATGGTCCATTTAATTACTCAAGTCAGTTACTGGAAGAAGGGGACATTTCTTATGTAACGGAAAATGGACTTCATTTACGTGATGCTCCAGGAGGGAACGTCATTGGTAGTTTAAATAAAGGTACCAAAGTAACAATTACTGGCTCATTTGTTGGAACAAATTCAAGATTTAACCAATATGTTTGGTTACCAATCGAAACAGATTCAGGACAAGCTGGTTATGTGGCATCTAGTTATTTAAGCCCGTTACAAAATTATATGAAAAAGTACCGTTTATCTGGATCCAGACGCTATGAAACTAGTGTTAGTATATCCAATTTTGGCTGGCATTGGGATCAACCATCTACAGTCGTAATTGGTCGAGGAGATTTACCAATTGATGCCCTAACAGGTAGTGTGCTGGCCTCAGGGTTAGATTCTCCATTACTATTAACGCAGAACAATACTCTAACTGATAGTGTTAAAAAGGAGATTACAAGACTAAACCCTTCTAAAGTTTACATTTTGGGCGGAAGTGCAGCAATTTCACCTGAAGTTGAAGATTCTCTAGGACAATTAGTTGGTGAATCTAATGTTGAGCGTATTTCTGGTACAAACCGTTATGAAACAGCATCAATAATAGGGAATCAAGTTTCGGATATAACTGATGATATGGATGAGGTATTTGTTACAACAGGTGATGAGAATTCCTCAGATGCATTGGCGATTGCTCCATATGCAGGAGAAAATAATATCCCAATATTATTAACAAAGAAAAATAAATTAAATCAACATGTCATTGATTTCATTCAAGAAAATAATATTAGTAAAGTAACTATTATCGGTGGGACAAATGCTGTTAGTGATGCTGTACTAGGAGAGTTAGATAGTTTAGTAGACTCCATAGAGCGTATTTCTGGTTCCACAAGGTATACGACAGCAACTGAAATCGTAGAAAGATATTATGATTTGAATAAAATTAGCAGGATATTTTTTGCCCAAGGTATGCAAATAGTGGATGCTCTTTCTGGTTCACCACTTGCTACTAAGTTGAACAGTCCTATTTTACTAACTAAAAACAACACTATACCAGCCGAAATGAAAAAATGGTTGCGAGATAATGTTGCTACTAAACCAAACCTATATCTTTTAGGTGGGACAAGTGCTGTCTCTAACAATGTAGCGAGTCAACTAATAGATATTTTGAAGTAACGCAAATACTCAAATATTAGTAGAACCTATATAATGACGAGATAATATTATTAATAAGAAAGACTATCGCTAGTAACTTTGGTGATAGTCTTTCTTATTACCTATGAAGAAACTTTATCTCCTGACAAAAGTACTAGGCATTATAACAAAGATATTACATATAATTAAAACTGTTGACAGTATTTTAAATTTTTCTTATAATTGGTTTACTTAAAGATTGCAACACCTAGATTATCTAACTTACATGAGATATATGTCTCATGTTTTATTTTTGCCTTAATATTTCGGAAAATTTCGACAAGTAGTAGGGCTATATCTTCAGTTTCAGCAAATTTCTATATGAATTAATACCTATTATTAGTTCTTTTACGACTAATTAATAGTATATTCGCATCATGAAATGCATCAGAGACCTAGACTGATAGTTTTTACTTAAAGGGGGTGAGATGCTTTTTTTGTGATGTCTTGAAGGTGAAATCCTAAAAGGCAAAATAGCTACATTACTTTAACAGAGGAGGAACCAAATGGGTAAGAAAAAAAGACAAGTTCGGGTATTCAGTATACTAACTTCCCTATTAATGATTTTTTCACTTATTACTCCAGGGTTTGTTGGTGCTCAAGGCATCAATAAGGTTAGTCAATCCTTGAATGACTCGAATGCTTCTATTCAGAGTAAGTTAACTGATCGCTTACTTACTGAATTTGAAGATGAAGATCAAGTTACATTCTTAGTTAAATTTAAGGAAAAGGCCGATGTAATGAAGGTTGCTAAGGAAGCAAGGTCAAAAGCCCAAAAAGCAAACCTTTCTGCATATCGCCAAGAGCTAGCGCAACGTTCTAGTGTTATCTCAGAACTAAAGGCTACTGCACTAGAGTCCCAAGCGAATGTAAAGGACTTTTTAGAAGCAGAGGCTGATAAAGGGAATGTCGAAAATATTCATTCCTACTATATTGTTAACGGGATGGCAGTAACAGCTACAAAAGAAATTGCTGAAAAGATCGCTACATTTGCAGAAGTAGAAAAGATTCTTCCAAATGAAGAGCGCCGTTTAATTTCTACTGTAGAAACAGGTGTAGAACCTGCCGAGAACAGTATTAATAATATTGAATGGAATGTTGACACTGTAAATGCACCAGATGCATGGTCAATGGGCTTTGATGGTGCAGGAACAGTTGTTGCTAACCTTGATAGTGGGGTTGACTTGTATCACCCTGCACTTGAAAGGAAGTATCGTGGATACGATGAAGCAACTGGTGAATTTGACCATACTTATTCATGGTTTGACCCAAGTGAAGGAGATAGTTATCCTACAGATGGTCATGGCCACGGTTCACATACAATGGGAACGATGGTTGGTAGTGAAGAAGATGGATCAAACCAGGTTGGAGTAGCTCCTGGTGCTAAGTGGATTGCTGCTAAAGTGTTTGATTCAGCTGGTGGTACTTCAGACCAAATCCTTTTAGATGCGGCTGAATGGATGCTTGCTCCAGGAGGAGACCCTGACATGGCTCCTGATGTTGTAAATAATTCTTGGGGTGGCGGACCTGGAATTGATGAATGGTATATGGATGCTGTTGATGCATGGAGAGCTTCTGAAATTGTTCCTGTATTCTCTGCAGGAAATACAGACTTGTTTAATCCAGGTGGACCTGGTTCAGTTGCTGCACCAAGTAACTATCCGCAATCATTTGCTGTTGGTGCTACTACAAACACTAATGCATTAGCGGACTATTCATTACAAGGACCATCGCCATATGATGAAATTAAACCAGATATTTCAGCTCCAGGTTCAGGAGTTCGTTCTGCAGCACCTGGTGGAGGATATCAAGGTATGAATGGTACTTCCATGGCAGCGCCTGCTGTATCTGCTGTTGTTGCGTTGCTTCGTCAGGCCAATCAAGGCTTGACAGTTGATCAAATTGAGCAAATTTTGATGGAAACAGCTGATGCTGAGGCTGGTACAGATAGTACTTTCCCAGATTCACCTAATAATGGATATGGATATGGTATTGTTGACGCGTTTGCCGCGGTATCATCTATCGCATCCGGATTAGGTACAATCGAGGGTACAGTAACTAGAGATGGAGAAGATACGGTTGCGCCTACGTATGAACATACAGCGCCAAGTGAGACATATTCTGGTCTTGATTTAGACCTAAATGTTTCTGTTAGTGATGATGTAAGTATCACTTCGGTTGAATTACATTATGGTGATACAGTAATTGAAGCAAATCAAACATCTGGTAACTATAAGTCAGGTGAATTTGCAGTTACTGTGCCAGGTGACGATTTAGAAGTTGGTACCTTCAACTATACATGGGTAATTAACGATTTTGGTGGCAATGAAGTAGTAAGTGATGAGTATTCAGTAGAAGTTAAGTCAGGTATCTCTACTGGTTATTTCGAAGATTTTGAAGAGAATGATCCAGTTGGTTGGTATTCAATTGGTGAAAATAGTGCGTGGGAATGGGGTGCACCTACCTCAGGACCTGGTGAAGCAGTCTCTGGTGAGAATGTTTATGCTACAGGACTAAATGGTGACTATAACTCTAGTATGGATGCAACACTTGTTATGCCTCCGATTGATATGCCTGAATCAGGAGATGCATACTTACAATTTAAGAGTTGGCACCACTTTGAATATTCTTCTACGACTGGTAGAGTTTGGGATTATGGACAATTAGTCATTTCTACTGACTTAGAAGAGTGGACAGTACTAAGACCATTCGAACAGGAAAAAGAAGCATGGAATACAATAGAGGTTGATTTAAGCGATTACCTGGGAGAACGAGTGTACATCGGTTATTACACATCTTCTGATGGTAGTGTAACTAGACCTGGGTGGTATATAGATGATGTTGCATTAACAACGGATTCTATTTATGACAGTGATGATGTACCACCTACATTCGAACACGAAGCTCCAACAGAATCGTATGCTGGACAGGCATTAAGTTTAAGTGTGGAAGTGTTTGATAACTTGCTAGTTGGCGGTGCGACACTTCACTATCTTGATGGAAATGATGATTGGCAACAAATTGAAGCAGAAGAAGTAGAAAATAATGATGCACAAGGCATTTTCTCAGTTATCGTTCCTGGTGAAGAAGTCACCGGAGAAACATTCACGTATAAGTGGGTTGTTCGTGACTATAACGGGAATGAAACGGAGTCTTCTGAATATGATGTTCAATTAAACCAGCCAATTACTGTTGGATATAGTGAAGACTTTGAAGATGGTGCATTAGGTTGGACTGTAACTGGAGACCTAGAAGACGATGTATGGGTTCTTGGTGAACCTACTTCTGGTCCAAATGAAGCAGTCTCTGGTGAGAATGTATTCGCAACCAATTTAGGTGGTGATTATCCATCTAGCATGAGAGAGTATTTGATTATGCCATCGGTATTACTACCAGAAGGGGAATCGTATTTAGAATTCCAAAGCTGGCATAATTTTGAAGAGTCTTCCTCTGGAACAGCTTGGGATTATGGACAAGTTGTTGTTTCAACAGACATGGTTGAATGGGAAGTTCTTCAACAGTTCCAAGGGGAAGCTGAATCTTGGGAAACCGCAACAGTTGATCTGTCTGAATATGCGGGTCAGCAAGTTTCTATCGCATTTTATGCTTACTCTGATGGGATTGTAAATAGACTTGGTTGGTACATTGATGATGTGGAGTTAACAGATACGCCACAAGGTGAACCAACTAATATGGATAAAGAAGAAATGCGAAATGCAATAGAAACAGGGCCTAGAGGTGATGAGAAAACCGAACCTGCTGCGAAAGTTGTTACAGCAGAAGAAGATGTTAATGGATTAAATGCGGAGTACCGTCCAACAAATGTACCACTTGCTGCACAAGTAAGTGTACTAGAGTCAGGACGTTCAACAAGTACTGATCCTAGAGACGGAACCTTCTCGTTATTACACGAAGCAGGAACGTTTACAGTAGTCGCTGAATCTTATGGATATCATTCCACTGAAGAGGAAGTGACATTGGAAGAAGATGGTGTTGCTGAAGTAAACCTAGTTTTAGAGGAACTTCCTAAAGCAACAGTAAGTGGAACAGTTACTAATTCACTATCAGGTGAAGCTATTGAAAATGCAACCCTTCTACTTGTAGAAGATGCAAATATTGAACCTGTTAGTACGGATGCAGAAGGTAACTTTGACCTAACTGCTTACGAAGGTGACTACACAGTTAAAGTAGTTGCTAGTGATTATGAATCAAAAGAGGTTTCTATCACTTTAGATGGTGATATGACTCTGGATGTTGAGCTAGATCCATTCTTTGCCGTTGGTGAGAATGAAATTGGCTATGATGATGGAACAGCGGAAAATGCTCGTGCATTCTATGATCCAGGTAATGGTTGGGCAGTGAAAATGTCTCTACCAGAAGGAAAGGACCAAGCAATTGTAACAGATGGTGTCTTCCAATTCCATGGAACAGATTGGCCTTCTCCTGGTGGTACTGAATTTGCTGTTGAAGTTTGGTCTGCTGGTGCCGATGGTATGCCAGACGAAAAATTAGCAGGTCCGGTAGATGCAGAAGCAATCCGCGATTTAGAACAATGGACAGTTGTTGATCTACGTGAACATAGCATCAAAGTAGATGGAGACTTCTATATGGTTTATGTTCAAACTCAAGTTAACACTCAAGCACCAGGATTAGCAACAGATGAAAATGGCGAAAATGCGGGAAGAAGTTACCAATTGGTTGGTGGAGCTTGGTCTGCATCACCTGCTGAAGAAGGTAACTATATGATCCGTGCTAATGTTGCTTATGGTGTTGAGAACTCTGAGATCACATCACCAATTGACGGATCAATTACAAATGAAACAACGATTACTGTTGAAGGAACTGCTACACCAACTACAACAGTTGAACTATACAATAATGATGTATTAGCGGGAACTGTTGAAATTGATGATAGTGGTAGCTTTGCAGCAGACGTTGACCTTTCCGAAGGGGAAAACTCTTTGGTAACAAAAACATACGTCGATGGTGAGCTAGCTAAAATCGGTGATCCTGTTACAGTAACCCTTGATACAGCATTACCAGAATTAACGGTTACTAATCCTCTAGAAGGAGATAAGTTTAACCGTGGAACGGTATATGTTGAAGGAACAGCAGCAGATGAGCATTTTGCTAGCGTAGAAGTCAATGGAAAACAAGTTGCTGTTGAAGATGGTAATTTCTCTGAACGAGTCATGCTTGATGAAGGTGAAAATATCATTGAAGTTTCAGCATATGACTTAGCAGGTAACGTCTCAACTGAAGTAATTACAGTAACAGCTGACTTTAATTCACCGGTTATTGAAAATCTTTCACCATCTGAAGACATACACGTAGGCTATGGTGAAACAGTAACAGTTGAATTTGATAGTGAGCCAGGACTAGAAGCTTCATTCTCTGTTCTAATGCCACTAACAAATACTGGTTTAGCAAATGCAAATGAATTTGCAATGGAAGAAGTTTCTGAAGGCCATTATGTCGGTCACTATACGGTAACTAATGTAGCTGCTGCAGAAGGTGCTGTAGTAGAAGTTAAAGTAAGTGATGCGCATGGTAATGAAAGTTACGAAAGAGCAGAAGGTAAACTATTCTTAGACCCTGAAGTTGAACGTGTCAATGGAGAAACACGTTATAACACTTCAATCGAGATTAGTCAAACTGGATGGGATTCTGCTGATAAAGTAATTCTGGCTCGTGGTGATGAATATGCAGATGCTCTAAGTGGTGTGCCTTTAGCTGCCCAATTAGACGCACCAATTCTATTAACACGTTCTAATGAATTACTAGATAGCACGATGGCTGAGATTGAGCGCTTAGGTGCTACAGAAGTAATCATCTTGGGTGGTACAAACGCAGTCTCTGAAACTGTTGAAGCAACACTAGCAGACGCAAACCTTGATGTGAATCGTCTGTCGGGTGAAACAAGATATGAGACATCTGCTGCAATTGCCAATGTAATTGCTCCAGAAGGTACTGGACAAGCTGTTGTAGTAAATGGCTTAGATTTCCCAGATGCATTATCCGTTGCTTCCTATGCTGCTAGCGAAGGAATGCCAATCTTGCTAACACGTGCTGAAAATCTTCCATCTGGTACAAAAGCTGCAATTGCAGAACTAGGTATAACGGATACCATCGTTGTCGGTGGAACTCAAGTTGTATCTAATAATGTGATGAAAGCATTGCCTAATGCAGAACGCTTAAGTGGTGCAGATCGTTATGCTACTAATATTGCAGTTGCAGAAGAATTTGCAGTTAATAATAAGCACATGTATGTTGCAACAGGTAAAAATTACGCCGATGCACTTACAGGCGCAGTACTAGCTGCTAAAAATGATAGTGGATTGTTATTAGTTAGTAATGAAGTACCAGGGATAGTTTCTAACTATGTTGTTGAACAACAGTTAGTAAAACTAACAATCTTTGGTGGAACTGTAGCGATAGATGAGAACATTGCAAATAACTTACTAGAGTTAATGCAATAGTTTGATAGAAAAATAATAAGAATTCGCTTCCTACTAAGGAGGCGAATTCTTCCCAACATCATGATAAAACACCCTAGACCCTTAAAGTCTTTAAGGGGGTGAGTGTGTAGGTGTGAGTCTTGGAGGCATTCAAGGCAGATCTTCCAATAATATTTTTAGAATCAGAGGAGGAAACAAATGAGGAAGAAAAAACAACAAGTTCGGGCGTTTAGTTTTTTAATGACTATACTAATGGTCTTCTCACTAGTTACGCCAGGGTTTGTCGGTGCACAAGGCACTGGTAAAGCGCATATTTCAATGAATGATTCGAAGTCTTCTGTTCAAGCAAAAGTAGCTGATAATTTACTAGATCAATTTAAATCAGAAGACAAAGTAACATTCTTAATTAAATTTAAAGATAAAGCAGACGTTAAAGCTGCGGCACAAAAGGCAAGAGAAAATGCTGCAAGCTTGTCAGCATATAAACAGGAACATGCTCAACGTTCTGCAGTTATTTCTGAATTGAAAGCAACTGCATTACAATCACAAGGAAATGTTGTTGAGTATCTTGAATCAGAAGTAGCAAAGGGTAATGCAGAAGATGTAAATCCTTACTACATTGTTAATGGTATTGCAGTAACAGCAACAAAAGAGGTAGCTAAAAAATTGGCTACATTCTCCGAGGTTGAAGAGGTGCTTGAAAATCACTTATACCAACTTCAAAGAGACATAGACCGTGAAACCTTAAACCGTGCAACCTCAGACAACAATAATGTAACCTTAGAAGAAAAAGAAGAAATTAATAAGCAAAACAATCTACAAAACACTGAGTGGAATGTGGAACGTGTTAATGCTCCAGATGCATGGAGTATGGGAATAACTGGTGAAGGAACAGTTGTTGCAAACATTGATACAGGTGTACAGTGGGATCATCCTGCATTAATGGAAAAATATGCTGGTTATGACCCTGCAACTGGTGAAGTTGATCACTCAAACAGCTTTTTTGATCCAGTAAATGGTCAAACTGTACCTTATGATACTGACGGGCATGGAACCCATACAATGGGTACTATGGTTGGTAGTGAACCAGACGACTCGAACCAAGTTGGTGTAGCTCCTGGAGCGAAATGGATTGCTGTACAGGCATTTACACCAGATGGTGCATATCAAGATGACTTATTGGCTGGGGCTCAGTGGATTTTAGAGCAAGGCCCAGATGTAGTTAATAACTCATGGGGTGGAGGACCTGGTCAAAATGATTGGTTCCGTGAAGCAGTAATTGCATGGAGAGAAGCTGGTATTGTACCTGTCTTCGCTGCAGGTAATGTTACCTTAACAAACCCAGGTGGACCGGGTTCTGTAGCGGTTCCAGCTAACTATCCAGAATCATTTGCTGTAGGGAATACCATGAATACCGATTTAATTTCTAGCTCTTCATTACGTGGCCCATCACCATATGGGGAGATTAAACCAGATGTTGCTGCACCTGGTACAGGAATTCGTTCTTCAGTACCTGGAAGTAGTTATGGTGGTGCTAGTGGGACTTCAATGGCAGCTCCTGCTGTAGCAGGTCTTGTTGCTCTATTAAAAGGTGCGAATGCAGGCCTAGGTGTTGATGAAATTGAACAAATTATCATGGATACTGCAGAAGGAACAACTGATGCACAACATCCAGAGTCTCCAAATAATGCTTACGGTCATGGTATCGTTGATGCTTTTGCAGCTGTAACACAAGTTGCTGATGGTCTTGGTACCATTGAAGGTGTTGTAACGATGGACGGAGAAGATACTGAAGCACCAGAATATTCCCATGAACCCCCAAGTGGATTTTTCCCTGGTGGTGCGTTATCTTTATCTATCTTAGCAAATGATGACGTAAGTATTACTTCTGTAGAAGTGAGCTATGATGGAAAAACACTTGAAGCTGATCAAGTATCTGGAAATCATCGTTCAGGTGAATATGCTGTAGTGATTCCTGGTGAGGACACTGCTGACAAAGATTCCATCTCTTATCAATTTATTATTAATGACTTTGGTGGGAATGAAGTTGTAACAGAAGAATTTACTGTTGAAGCTTCCGATTATATTTATTATCATGACTTTGAAACAGAACCAACAGATTGGTCAACATTCCAAGGAAACACTGGAGCTGTTAGCTGGGAGTGGGGAGAACCTACTTCAGGTCCTGAGGGTGCTGTTTCTGGAGATAATGTATATGCGACTAATTTAGCTGGTGATTATAATACAAATGAATTCTCGTGGCTTGATATGCCAGCTGTCCAATTACCAGGTGGTGAATCGTATATTACGTTTGATGCTTGGTATGATATCGAAAATATTTATGATAATGCCTATATAGGTGTGACTACTGACCCGTTGGGTGAGTATACAGTATTAGATAACTTTACCGGAAGTTCAAATGGCTGGGAAACATTATCTTATGACTTATCAGAATTTAGTGGTCAAGAAGTATATGTGGCATTTATTATGGAATCTGACGTTAGCGTCGTAAATCCTGGAATGTACATTGATAATGTCATCGTTAGTCAACAGCCAGCAGTTGCAACTTCAAATGGGGCTATGACTCAAGCTATTACACCAATGGATGTACCATTAGATGCAACTGTAAGCGTGCTAGAAACAGGGCGTTCAATTAATACTAATCCAGCAGATGGTAGCTATTCAATGCTACACGAAGCAGGTACATTTACAGTGGTAGCTGAATCTTATGGTTTTGCTTCACAAGAACAAACGGTTGAATTAGGAGAAGACGGTACAGCACAAGCAGACTTTGTGTTAGAAGAACTTCCACAAGCAACAGTTAGTGGAACAGTTACAAATGAAAGAACTGGAGACCCAGTTGAAGGTGCAACACTTCTTCTTGTTGAAGATGCAAATGTTGAACCTGTTGCAACAGATGCTGAAGGTAATTATGACCTGACTGCATACGAAGGAACATACACGCTAAAAGTTGTTGCACAAGATTATCACCCAACAGAGGTTGAAGTTGAATTAGACGGAGACAAGACTGTTGATATTGAATTAGAGCCTTTCTACACTGTACCTGGTGGAGAAATTGGTTATGACGATGGAACACCGGAAAACGCTCGTGCGTTCTATGATCCAGGTAATGGTTGGGCAGTTAAAATGTCACTACCAGAAGGTCAAGAACAAGCAGTTGTAACAGATGGTGTCTTCCAGTTCCATGGAACAGATTGGCCAACACCTGGTGGTACTTCATTTGCGGTTGAAGTTTGGAGTGCAGGTGAAGATGGAATGCCTGGTGAAAAATTAGCAGGTCCAGTTGATGCAGAAGCTGTTCGTAGCTTAGATGAATGGACAGTTGTTGATTTACGTGAACATAATATCCAAGTAAATGGTGACTTCTTTATGGTTTATGTTCAAACTGAGGTAAACACAGCAGCACCTGGTTTAGCAACAGATGAAAATGGGGAAAATGCTGGTCGAAGTTACCAAGTTGTCGGAGGAGCTTGGTCACCATCTCCAGCTGAAGAAGGAAACTATATGATCCGTGCTCGTGTGGATTATGCTGTGGGAGAACCAGCTATTACTTCTCCAGTAGATGGAACAATTACAAATGAAGCAAATGTTACCGTTGAAGGTTCTGCATCACCTACAACAACACTTAATCTATTAAACAATGGTGAAGTTGTTGATTCAGTTGATATCGATGAAAGTGGTAACTTTGCAATCGATGTTGAGCTTTCAGAAGGTGAGAACGTTCTAAAAGCAGAGTCATATGTAGATGGTGAAATGGCGACAGAATCAGAAACAGTTACGGTTACTTTAGATTCAGAATCACCGGATCTAACTATCACCAATCCAATAGATGGTGAACTACTTAATAACGAAACCGTTACGGTTGAAGGTACCGTTTCTGATGCACATCTAGATTATGTAGAAGTTAATGGTGAACAAGCACCAGTTTCTGATGGCATGTTTTCTAAACGAATAATGCTTGATGAAGGTGAAAACGTTATTGATGTTGTAGCTTATGATTTAGCTGGTAACATGTCACAGCAATCAGCAACTGTAAATGTTGACTTTAGTGCTCCAGTCATTGAAAACTTGGAGCCAAGTGAGGATCAGCGTTTATACCCTGGTGAAACATTGAAGATTGAATTCGATAGTGAACCAGGATTAGATGCATCATTCTCCGTTCTAATGGCCCAAGGTGAACTTGGTCTTGATGAAAATGCCATTGAATTACCAATGGAAGAAGTTTCTGACGGACATTATGTTGGTTACTATACAGTAACAGATAATATATCTGCTGCTAAAGCTAATGTAAGAGTTAGTGTGACAGATGAATTTGGTAATCAGGTTTATCAACATGCAGAAGGTAAATTATTCTTTAATGACCTTGGAGTTGAAAGAATTAAAGGTGAAACAAGATATGAAACTGCAATAGAGATTAGCCAAGAAGGTTGGGATTCTTCTGATACAGTAGTCCTAGCTCGTGGTGATAATTTCGCTGATGCACTAGCAGGTGTACCTTTAGCACATCAATTAAATGCTCCAATTCTATTGACTAAAACGAATGAGTTATTAGATAGTACAATAGAAGAAATTGAGCGTTTAGGTGCAACAAATGTTATTGTTCTTGGTGGAACTCAAGCAGTATCTAGAACTGTTTCTAAGCATTTAGAAGATCTAGATCTAAATGTTGACCGTCTATCTGGTGATACTAGATATGACACGGCTGCTGCTATTGCAATGGCTATTGCACCAGATGGTGTTGACAAAGTAGTTGTTGCAAATGGACAAAACTATCCAGATGCATTATCTGTAGCATCATATGCTGCACAACAAGGTCTACCAATCTTGTTAACGAAGTCTGATAGTATTCCAGAAGCAACTCAATTTGCTTTCGGTGAATTAGGTGCGATGGAATCTGTCGTAGTTGGTGGTACTGCAGTAGTATCTGATGATGTGATGGATGCTTTACCAAATGCAGAACGTCTAAGCGGTCCAGACCGTTATGCTACAAGTACTGCAGTAGCTGAAGGATTCGGTGTAGATCAGAAGCATATGTATATTGCTACTGGTAAAGAATACGCTGATGCACTTTCAGGCGCAGTCTTGGCAGCTAAAAACGATAGTGGGGTACTATTGGTAGGTAGCGACCTTCCAGAAGTAGTATCAAACTACATCTCTGACCATGAATTCAAGAAATTGTATATCTTTGGTGGAGCAAATGCAGTTAGTGATGCTATAGCTGACTCATTATTTGAATTGCTACAGTAGACAATAAAAAAGACTTTTGGATAAAAATGGTCTTTCAGAAAGTGAAATCCGAACTATCTTGTAATAGATAGTTCGGATTTTTGAATTTCATAAACTAGAATTTTAAATTCAGCAGTAACTGCTTTGTTGACTCCAATATGGATAGTCAGAAGAATAAGTGAGACCCCCGCAGGGTAAAAGTTGAGGTCGATGACGAACGTCACGTTCTATACAACGGAGGCTCACCAACTGCCACTGGGAAGCGAAGTATATTTCCGTAGCAATGGGATTTTGATTATATAGGTTTGGTTTAGTTATCACCATCTTGCTCCTCAAATTCCTTAAGTGCTTTCTGGATTTCTTCTTTTAACGGTTCTCCGAGTGTTTGAGAATATAGTGTGCTAATATGATGTCTATCTCTGTATACTAAAACATTTCCGATAACAGCCTGACATGTATCTTCGTCACAAAAATAATTAGACAGATCGGCGAAATACACGTTGCTAGGAATTCCATCCGTAACCTCCCATGGTGGAGTAGAAGCGAGTGCATCTTCTCTTGGTATACCACAATCATCAGGGCCATTAACTTCTACACATAATGGAACATCCTCTTTCATTCTTGGATTATCGCGAATGGCAAAAATGTTTGTAACGCCATCAAATTTTTCCCACATTTCAATATACCCTTCTGGTACCTTTGTGCCACTGCTAGTAGTGGCAGTTGTAAAGATTAAGTCTGGTAGATCTTCTAATAATGCATCAACTATCTTTTCATTCCAGTCCATACATGTTTCATCTAATGCACCATCAAAATCTTGTGTAGAAAATCGGCATGCATCTTTGTTATAGACATCTATTTGTATTTTTTCTTCATCAGCAAATTGCATTAACGCAGGGAACCAGTGCCCAGAGTGGGAACCACCGACAAGTGCTATAGTAAATTCGGGATTATCCGTTTCTCCATAGGAGCATTTCTTAAATCCAAATTTATCAAGACTCACATAACAGCCATCTTGATAAAAGGCTGGTAATTTATTTTCCTCACCAACTGGAGTCCCAATAGGTTCAATATCTAGTGTAGCCTCAACATTATCATATAAGACACGTGCACCAGGATAATCACTGATCTCAAGTTGTTCATTGAATTCTTCTTGAGCACTGTCATGATATAATCCCCAAGCAGTATTTGAACCCAATACTAATGCTAAAAACATAACAATAATAGCTAATATCTTTCCTCTTGACTCCTGGACAGATAATTTTCGTATCGGTGATTCTAGTAATCTAGTTGATAAGAGTGATAAGAAGAACGAGATAAGCATAACTACTATGCCATCAAATATTGGTACCGTATCTGTTTGAAAGTAGGCATAATAAAAGACTAGTAGTGGAAAATGCCATAAATAAAATCCGTAAGAAATACCACCAAAATACATAAAAGGCTTAGACCCTAACAAACTCACCACATTATTTTTGGTACTATTTTCTGCAGCAATAATGATTAAGATAACACCTGAAGTTGGTAACAACGCTGCATAACCAGGAAATACTGTAGAAACTGGAAGCAGAATTCCTGTAAATACAATAATACCTAATCCAACCCATCCCAAAACTGTGCTCAATAATTTATTAAACGTCAGGTAGGGAATAAGTAATGCAAGAATCCCACCTAGGCTAAATTCCCACACACGAGCTAGAGTATCAAAATATGCCCATGGTTGGTTAACTGTAGTAATGTAAATGGAATAGGAAATAGATGTTATAAACAGGGTGACCAGCACTCCAAGTAATGTTTTTCGTGGTGGTGTTTTCAATAGTTTCTTAGCTATAATAAAGGCAATAAAAATAACGAGTGGCCAGGTTACATAAAATTGACCTTGAATCGATAATGCCCAAAAATGCTGTAGTGGACTAGCCTCATTATTCTGCGCCAAATAATCAATAGCATTGGTAGCTAACTGCCAGTTTTGAAAATAAAAAACGGATGCGAAGATCTCAGACATAGTTTGTTTCCATTGCACTTGTGGTAGAACTAAAAATGAAAAAACAACAGAAAAGAATAAGACAATAAATGCTTGTGGAAATAAACGCCTACCTAAACCAAGAACGTAATCAAAGTAATGAATTTGACCATGTCTCTCCATTTTTGATAATAAAGATGTTGTAATTAAATAACCCGAAACGATAAAGAATACATCAACACCTCCGGAAACAGAACCTAACCATATATGGTAGACAGCTACTAAGAAGGCGGCAACAGCACGCACTCCTTCAAGCTCTGGACGGAACTTTTTGTCTGGTCTCCTCAAATCGGATGATACTTGCTTCTTCATAGTGATCTACTCCAATACTTCAAAAATTATAGAATCTATTATACTAGTACTTCATTTTTCTGTCGAATCCTCTTTGTAGATGTTAACTTTTTGTCAGTCTATGATATAAAATGTAATGTTATGAATATTATGTAAAATAAGAAGGTTATTAGAGGGGAATGTCGAAATATAAGAATGTAGTAGTAATAGGGAATAAAGAGTGAGAAAGAGGTGATTCATTTTTAAATAATGAACTGTAGGTGCAAGGGATTAAGTTATTTAAAAGAGGAGGTTTAATGGATTTGTACCGAATCAAAAAGTACCGAAGAAGTCTAGCAATCTTTATGATTGCAATTCTGATGTCTACTGTTTTATTACCTCAAAATGCTTTTGCACAAATCACACCAACACAAGAGAATGGAAACAAAACAATAGAAAAAGAACTGGAACTTGAAAAGGAATTAGAGGAATCCATTCATAAGCAAGAAGAGAATAGTGATAAAACTAGTGTTGGGATTCCAAGTTTAGCTGATAGACTAAACTTCGAAGATACAGAAACAAAAGATGAATCTCAGTTTGCAATGGATGGAAAAGTAGATAAGAAGATTATCCAAAAACTTGAAGAAGAAGAAACTGTAAACATTATTATTCGTTTGCAGGATTCAGTCGATATGAATAGCCTAATGGAAGATGTGTCAAATGTTGACGGGAAAACAGACCGTGGACAAAAGGTTATTAATCAGTTACAAAAAGTTGCTGAATCTAAACAGGGTGAATTAAAACAATTTTTATCTGAATTAGAAACAGATAATCAGGTAAGTAATGTGAAACAGTTTTGGGTGTTCAATGGAATGGCCGCAACTGTTACAAAAGATGCTTTAGGCAAAATAGCTAAACGTGATGATGTAAAATTGATTACACTTGACGTGGACATCCAATTACCTGAGACAGAAATGGAAGAAAACCCCCCAAGACTTCCAGAGTGGGGATTAGAAAAAATTAACGCCCCTAAAGTTTGGGGAGAATATGGAATTCAGGGTGAAGGGATAGTAGTTGGTATCATGGACTCTGGTGTACAAGGAGACCATGAGGCATTACGACACAACTATCGTGGAAAAGATGAGGGTCATGAGCATTCCTGGATTGACCTATCTGGTCATGGTTATTCTGAACCGACAGATGGAAATAGTCATGGTACCCATGTTGCTGGAACAGCAGTTGGTGGCGGAGAAGGAGAACCAATTGGGGTTGCTCCTGGAGCCGAATGGATAGCAGCTAAGATTTTTGATGATGGTGGTGGTACAACTGCTTCAGCGATACACGAAGCTTTCCAATGGTTTTTAGCACCAGGTGGAGATGCTAGTAAGGCTCCACACGTTGTAAATAACTCCTGGGGAAGTGCAGATACGTATCGCACTGAATTTTTAGAAGGAGTACAAGCGTGGGTTGCTGCTGGGATACTACCATTGTTCTCAGCAGGTAATGAAGGACCTGGGGCTGGAACAATTGGGTCACCAGCTAGTTTTCCTGAATCGTTTGCAATAGGGGCAACGGATCGCTTTGATCAAATTGCATCCTTCTCAAGTCGTGGGCCGGTTTATTGGCCAGATGAAAACGGCGATTCAGTGTATTATTTAAAACCAAATGTTTCCGCTCCGGGGCAACAAGTATATTCTGCTGTACCTAACGGCGGTTATGGGACTAAAAGTGGTACTTCTATGGCATCTCCACATGTTGCAGGTGCAATTGCACTATTATTACAAAGCCAGCCTGATTTAACAATTGATGAGATCAGGGAATTGCTTGAAGATACCGTTCGTACAGAGGAACATATGGGGACTTTACCAAATGATCAGTATGGAGAAGGTATAGTTGACATTTATCAAGCAGTGACGGAGGCTTCTTTTGCTGGTGAAGTAGAAGGGACGTTAACGGACCTTAATGGAGATCCAATTTCTGGCCAACTTTATTTTCCAGACGAAGAATTGACAATTGAAATTGAAGAAGATGGTGTATTTTCTTTTAAAATCCGAGAAGGAGAACATGAAGTAAAGGTTCAGGCTTTCGGATATGATTCAATTGATGACAACATAACAATTACAAAAGGCGAGATGCATGAGTTTAATTGGCAATTAGAGTCATCAGACCGATTTGATATTACAGGAACGGTAACTGTCGGTGATGGAGAAGTTGCACCTTTTGCGTATGTACGTGTAGAAGATACACCGTTAAAAACAGTAAGAACGAATGAAAATGGTGAATTCACGATAACTGGTATCCCAGAAGATGAATATACACTAGTAATTTCTGGACAAGGGTTGAAGAGAACATCAGAAACCGTGAATGTATCTAGTGATATCCATATAACAATTGAGACAGAAGCACTTGAGATGGATGGAAAAGCAGATTGGACAACATCTAAGAATAACTTTTCTAGAAATGCTGTGACAGATGCAGGGATAGATGCTGAATCATTGCAACTAAATTGGTCCTTTGACACACCAGGGGAAGTATTATTTAGTTCACCTGTTATTGCTGAAGGAAAAGTCGTGTTTACAACAGATAGGGGTTATGTTGTAGTCTTAGACCAAAATACTGGTGAAGAGTTGTGGTCTGTTGGTACTGGTAACCTAAATCGCTCAACTCCAACTGTAGTAGATGGAGTTATCTATGTTGGTGGTGGTGGAGATTATTCCGTACATGCTATTGACTTAGAAACTGGTGTTAAAAAATGGACGAGAGAGTTAGACTATCCTGCTGTTTATGAATCACCAATATATAAGGATGGAGTAATTTATATCTCTTCTTATATGGAGACTGATGCGAAAACAGTCGCATTGGATTCTGAAAATGGAAACATTATTTGGGAAAAAGTGATTGGTGATGGTGCATTCTTTGGAGCAGCACTGGGAGAAGATAATCTATTTGTTGGAACTTATGATTCTAAGACACTATCTTCACTTACCTTAGAAGATGGTGAAGAAGTATGGACAGTAACCCTTGATAATGAAGGGTTTGCTGCGAATCCAGTATATGTTGATGGAGTAGTGTACGTTGTTAGTACAAACTTTGATACCGGTACTGGAACTTTACGAGCATATGATGCAACATCAGGAGAAGAGATTTGGAAGGTGTCTGATGTTGGAAACACTGAAGCAGGTTCACCTATTATAGTTGATAACCTTGTTGTAATTGGTTCTGCTCAATTACCTGTGATAAAAGCTTTTGATAAAAATACAGGTGATTTAATTTGGGAAGCAGATAATGGTAGTGTCATGGTTAATAGTGGCTCTGTTTCAGGTGATGGACATTTATACGTAACAGATATATATTCAAGTACTTTAAAAGTATATGATGTGTATTCTGGTGAACGTTTGTACACTTATGCCTTAAATGGGTCTAGCTCGTCCGGTGTAGCATTAACTGATGGAGAAGTAGTAGTAGCAGATGAAACGAGTGTGTTTAGCTTTACTGCACCAGGAATAATCTCTGGTACAGTAACAGATGAGGAAGGGAATAACTTACAAGGTACGATTACCTTAGTGGGAACGGATGAAGCTGTTCAAATATCTGAAGATGGTTCCTATGTATTACAGGCACGCCCTGGGACCTATCAAGTAAAGGTATCTTCCTATGGATATATACAGGAAACAGAAGAAGTACAATTTGTATCTGGATATGAATTAGAAAGAGATTTCCAACTACAAGTAGCAGAAGAAGGTTCAATGTCTGGTACTGTGGTGAACAAAGAGACGAATGAACCACTTGAAGGTGTTACAGTAACAGTTTTAAATACACCTCTTGAGGGAACGACTGATGAAAATGGTGAGTTTGGTTTTTCAGATGTATATGAGGGAACATATGATGTAAAATTCCATATTCCTGGTTTTGTTGAACAAATTGTGCCAGTGACAGTAACTGGTGGAGAAGAGTCACTATTTATTCAAGAAATGCCTCCAGTGGAAGTAGCTGTTTTACATGATATGGATGGACAAATTGTACGCTTTTTAAACAGTAATAATATTTCAGCGGAAGAACATGACTGGAGTATTATCGATGATATTGGAAGCTACAATGTTGTTTATTTGAATGGTGCGTATACTTCTTCTGGACCAAAGCCTACTGAAGAACAGATTTTAGGAATTATTGAAGCGGCAAAAGAAGAAAAGGTAAGTCTTGTTTTTGCAGATAGTTGGGGCCCAAGCTATGGTAGCTTGCGCTATTTAGCAGATTTTACGGGTGATCCTAATCAATACGATTCGTACAATGGTCTAAATGCAGATATCTATTTACGAGTCGATGAAGAGCATCCAATAACAGCTGGTGTAGAAAAAGGTATTACGCAAACAACGTTAACTAATGGCTATGCAGCGTGGTTTAACCAATATTCAGGAAGACACTTAGCAACATTAGGTACATCAAGAGATGGCTTCCAAGGTTCAGGTGTAGCTTATAAAGGAGTTTCAGAAGATAGTGCACATTTGCTACTATCATCTCATGCAGCATCTCCTTGGGTATCACCTTATGATGGGTGGACAGGTACACAACAACAGATTTTCCTAAATGGAATCAACTATTTATTGGATGAAGTTGAATTTGGAAAAGTATCTGGAACAATCACAGATAGCGAAGGAAATGCATTAGAGGACATTACGATCCAAGTCGTAGATACAGGAGTATCAGTAACAACTGATGAAAATGGAGCTTATGAATTATATCATGATGAAGGTTCATTTGAAGTTGCCTTTATTGGGTCTGGACTTTCAACGCAATATGCTACAGTGGATTTTGAAAAAGGGCAACCAGTCACAGAAGATATTGTAATGGTATCAACAGAAAGTGGTACAATCTCTGGTTCAATTGTCAACAAAATGACTGGTCAAGAAATTAGGCTAGCTTCTGTTAAACTATTTGACAGAAATGATGAATTGCTGGAAGAAACCTCCAGTAATGTCAATGGTAGCTTTGAAATAACTGGCCTAAATGAAGATACGTATACCATTGAAATCTCTAACAATGGTTTTGTAACATTTATTGAGACCGTACAAGTTGGGACAGAACCAGTTTCACTAAATGTGGAACTTTATCCTGCACCGGCAGTGGCAACACTTGGTGACTATAGTTTTGGTTCTATAGGGGATGTATTAAGTGAAGTTGGTATTCGAACTAGAGATTTTGACTTGAGAGATGTTATTGAAGAACTTCCGAATTTGGATGTTGTTTTCTTTAATGAACAATCTTCCTATAGTACATCAAAAGAACTATTTGAGGAGTTTCTTGCAGTCGCAGATGAGCATGAAGTAAGTATCATCTATGGTGATACGTACTGGTCTGGTTCTGGAATTAACCATCTTGTGGAGAATTTCCAAGACCCAGAGTCACGTTCAACACATCGAGATACTAGTAATCCAGCAGGTTATCTCATTCATGAGGAAAATCCGATTTTTGGTGATGCTGAAGCTGGAGAATTTGTAGAAATAATGATCCCTTCCGCAAGTAGTGTAGGTTCGTTTGAAGGGTACTCTGGTATAACTATTGCCGATGTAACCCATGGTGGTAATGAATCAACACATGGAGCTGGTGTTGCATTCAAACCAAGAACAGCAGGAAGTATGGAACTTCTAATGAGTGGTCATGGGACATCCTTCACTCATGATACTAGGGATTATACGGACAAAGGGAATGAGATGTTCATTAATGCAATCCTATGGGCTGCATATATTGAGTACAATTCTGTTGAAGGAATCGTAACAGATCAAGACGGAAATCCATTGGATGCGCAATTAAATTTAAGGGGAGAAGTTGACCAAGAAACAAGTACGAATCCAGAAACAGGGAACTTCTCTATTGGAAGCCTTGATGGTGAATATGAGTTAGAGGTTAACTCTTTTGGATATCAGACTTACACTCAAACAATAACTATTGATGAAAATATGGAAGAATTATCAATTGAAATGGTTGTTGATGAGAGTGTCGGATCAATTGAGGGAACATTTATTGACGAAAATACGTTGGAAGGAATTGAAGGAGCGCAAGTTGATGTAATAGGTCAACCTCGTTCAGAAGTGACTGACGTAAGTGGAGAATTCGTGGTAGAAAATCTTCTTCCTGGTACTTACACGTTATTAGTCAATGCAGATGGTTATGTTGTGCAGGAATTTGATATTGAAGTCCAGGAAAATGAAGCAACAACATTTGAACGTACAATGAAGCCTTCTCCAAAAGTTGGAGTAGTTGTGGATACAGATCCATCAAGATACTTGTCAGTAAAAGACTATTTAACATCTAGAAATTACATTGTGGAAGATATCTTCTTCACGGATCTTGATAAAATCGAAGAAATGGATTTAGTGTTTGTGAATTCTGATTACGATAACAGTCTAATACCAGAAGAAGACGAATTTATCGCATTCACTAAAGAACTGGATCGTACGGAAACACCGGTTATTTGGACAGGTAGTAATGGTCCTAGAGGTGGCATTCGCTTCTTAATCGATTACTTTGGGGATCCAGAAGTAGAAAATAGAGGAACAAATTCTACATCAAATCGTGAAATGACAGCAACCAAAGTTCAAGATCATCCGATTCTTGATGGTGTGACATTTGATGAAAATAATCAACTACTATTTGATAGTTATTATTACTATGGCTTTGAAGGGTATACAGGAACAACAATTGCAACGATTGCCAATGAAAGTCAAGGTGAATTAGGTTCATTCGTAGCTTATGGCGGTCGTACGATGAATAGTGTAGAAGTATTATTATCAACTATGACATTTGGTCATGGCTTTTCAGATGACCAGTACTTCGACAAGGATCGGGAGCGAATTATTAATAATGCAATCACATTTGCATTAGAAAATGATGAGCCTTTAGTTGGTGAAGTTCGTGGAACGGTTAAAAATAACTTTGAACGTGAGGTATTCTCAACTGTTACGGTTGAAGAAACAGGCTATACGTTAGATACAGAACAAGATGGAAGCTTTTTCATTGGTCTGGATGATGGAACGTACACCCTAACAATTGAAGCGTTTGGCCATACTACTGAAAGCTTTGAAGTGGAAGTAGAGCGTGGTCAAGTTGTTGAAGAGTCGTTTGTGCTTCAATCGGAAGATGCTGGTATCTTAAAAGGAAGTGTGACAGCAGTAGATACGGGAGAAGGTGTTGAAGGGGCAACTGTTCAGTTGGTTGGTACTCCAATACAAACACAAACAGATGAAGATGGTAATTATGAGTTCCAAGCACCAACAGGAACTTACCAAGTACGTGTAACTGCAAATGGGTACACCCCAGTTGTAGTAAATGAAACGGTCAATAATGGAGAAGAAACTGTTGTCGATTTCGCTTTAACGATATCAGAAAAAATTGCGTTTATGACAACATCGTATAATCAGTCAAGAGCAATTCCATTCCTTGAAGAACAAGGTTATGAAGTGGATTTCTGGTTAAATTCTGATATTGACCAGTTGATGGAGGAAATGGAGGAATATGCGTTAATTATCTTTAATGATCGTCATACCTCTAGTACTCCAGAAGCGAAGTTTAAAGAGTTTGTTGAGTTGGCAGATGAATATAATGTAAGTATGATTTTCCCAGGCCAATTTAATAATGGTACGATTCGCTATTTATCTGACTTTTATGGTGACCCAGAATCAGATATTAGTGACTTTGAACCAGACTTTATTAATTATACGGTTCTAGAAAATCATCCAATTTTTGAAGGCTTTGAAGTTGGAGAAGAGATTCGAATTCTTGCACGCGAAGGAAGTAACCAACAGTATTATGCCTTTGAAAATTATAGCGGTACAACAATTGCTGATATTAGCCATGATGAATTAGGAAGGCTTGGTGCCGGATTGGCATACGACTTTAGAACTTCCAGCAGTGTCCATGTATTATTAGGAAGCTTGCATATTGGTTCTTATGGTCATCCGGAAGACCGATGGAATGAAGACACGAAACGAATTTACATCAATGCAATCGATTGGGCATTATCTGCAAGTCTTGGTGAGGTATCTGGAACGGTAGTTGATGAGGATAACAATCCAATTTCAGGAGCAACCATTTCTATTCCTGAAGAAAACTTATCTACACAAACTAATAGTAATGGTGAGTATCGTTTAGGGGTAGGTATTGGTGAACATGAAGTAACCGTTCAAGCTAAAGGATATGTACCACAGTCTGAGTCAATTGAAATTGAAGAGTTAGGACATGTTGTAGAGCTAGACTTCGAATTACAGAGAACGGATAGAGCTTCACTATCTGGAACTGTTACCGATGTCGATGGTGAAGGTCTTGAGGAAGTTACGGTCACTTTAAATGAAATTGGTGGTGACTTTG
Organism: Ornithinibacillus halophilus; assembly: GCF_900129485.1. GTDB lineage: Bacteria > Bacillota > Bacilli > Bacillales > Amphibacillaceae > Ornithinibacillus > Ornithinibacillus halophilus. Next base: position 59,168 of record NZ_FQVW01000004.1, on the reverse strand, counting down.
AAGAAGTTAAGGTAACTAATGCAGAAGGATACTATCAATTTGATGAACTATTAGATGGTGACTATGAATTGACAGTAGAAGCAAATGGTTATCAAACTATTACGGATACAGTTACTCTTGAAGTAGGGCAATCAGTAGAGCGTGATTACACATTGAGTGAATTTAATATTGCTGTATTAGGTGATATTAAGGATAACCTCGTCTCCTTCTTAGCAGATCATGATTATGCAGCGCAGAATCGTGATTGGAATATTGTAGACGATGTTTACAACTATTCATTAATTATTGTAAACTCCAAAGATGCATCAGAGGAACAGTTAAATCAATTGATTAATGAAGCTGATGAATATGAAACGAGCTTAATATTTGTTGATACTTGGGGTGTCGATGGTTCCATACCTTTATTAGAAGAGGTGTTTGGACAACCGAACCGAACGGAGCAAGGCTATAATGAAGGTGCGGTTTACATTGAAACTCAAAGTGAACATGAGATTTTTAACGGTCTAACTGAAGAAAGTATTAAGATTCACAGTGAAACAAGTCCATATGCTGCTTTTGAAAATTATGAAGGTATAACATTGGCGAGCCTTGTTGTCGATGGAGAAAATAAAGGAGATACCATAGCATATGATTTCCGTGGTGAAAACCATATGCACTTACTATTATCTTCCTTTGCTGTCAACAATATGATTGGTCCAAACCAAGGATGGACAGAACAAGGAAAGCAATTGTTCTTAAATGCAGTAGGTTGGGCGAGAGATGCTAAGCAAGATTTACCACAAGTTCCTGAATGGGAAAATGAAGAAGATATTCTGACAAGTGGTGATATTGTATTATCCGGTACTGGTGAATATCGTAGCACGGTAACTATCAGTCATGGGGATGAAGTGCTAGCTGAAATAGTACCGAATCATGATGGTACATTTACAGCTGAAATTACGAATCTTGATCATGGCGAATATGATTTAGTTTTAGCATCAAGTAATTTCGCTGGAACAGTAACACAAGAAAATACAGTTCATGTAATTGTGGATAAACATGCGCCTGAATTAGAATTGACTTCTCCAAGTGACCATTTAATAACTAATAAGGAAGTTGTTGATGTAACTGGTACTGTTGCTGATGATAATTTACATGAGGTATTCGTTAATGATGAGCTTGTATCTGTATTAGAAGATGGTTCCTTTGATACAAGAGTTATTTTAGAAGAAGGTACAAACATTGTAACAATTACAGCAATGGATCTAGTAGGAAATGTCACTACAATTGAAAGAACTGTAACTCTAAGTCTTGGTGGACCTGAGATTACAGAGGTTAGCCCACAGGAAGATATGTACTTGGTTCCAGGTGAGGAAGTTGAAATCCGTTTAGTTAGCGATGCTGAAAATGGTGATGCTACCTACAGTATAAAATTACCTGGTCAAAACACACCACAATCAAGTAGTGATAATGTGATGGAAGAAATTGAGCCAGGTGTATATGCTGCTACATGGGTAGTACCTACAAATCTCGAGATAAATGGTGCGATTATTGAAGTTTCTTTAACTGATATTGCTGGCAATACGACTAAAGTAGAAACACCAGGTAAATTATTTGTTTCTTCTGAGCAAATCGAACGTTTATCTGGCGAATTGCGCTACGAAACAGCTGTAGAAATTAGTAGAGAAGGCTTTGATACCGCAGAAACGGTTGTTCTTGCTCGTGGAACGGAATTTGCTGATGCTCTAGCTGGAGTACCACTCGCATTCAAGCTAGATGCTCCAATTCTATTAACTCGAAGTGATGAGTTATATTCTGCAACCTTAGACGAAATTCATCGCTTAGGTGCTAGTAAAGTAGTGATTCTTGGAGGAACAGGTGCGATTAATGAAGATGTAGAAGCAGAGCTTGAAGCAGAAGGATTGAATATTCGTCGCATCGCTGGAGAAAATCGCTATGCAACAGCAGCGTTAATAGCAGAAGAAGTAGCGCCAGATGGAATTGAGCAAGCAATTGTTGCAAATGGCAGAGACTTCCCTGATGCACTATCTGCAGCAACACATGCAGCGAAGGCTGGTATGCCAATTCTGTTAACTAGACCTGATAGTTTACCTGAGGAAACAGCAAGTGTTGTAGAAACGCTTGGTGTAACGGAAACAATTATTGTTGGTGGCTATGAAGTAGTAACAGAGGAAGTAGCGGCACAACTACCAGCAGTAGAAAGACTCCGTGGAACGAATCGTTATGAAACTAACATAGTAGTAAATGATTATTTTGGAGTCGATAACAACCATTTATATGTTGCAACCGGAAAACAATATGCAGATGCTTTAACAGGTGCTGTATTAGCTGCAAAGAATGATAGTACAATTGTTTTAGTAAGTACAAATATTCCTGAAGACGTAGCTGCATTCATTGAAAATAACGACACCTACCGATTAACTGTTTTCGGTGGAGAAGGTGCGATCAGTTCCGAAGTAGTAGATGGTCTAGAGATGTTATTACCATAATGTTAAGAAAAGATTAACAGATTGTTAGTTTAATAGAGAGCCGAACTAATTCTTGAATGAGATGAATTAGTTCGGTTTTTCTTTTTGTAAAGCATAGGCATTAGCTACTAGGACCTTATCTTTAATTTTTGAAAATTAAAATAAAATGATAGTTAACATGCACATTTCTATGAAAATTTAAACTATAATAATAACTGTAACCCAAGAATCGACAACCAATAGCTAGTCTAAAAAGAAAGAGGTGAATATTTTAATTCTAAAACAAACCAACTATTAAAATAGGAGTGTTAAGATGAGGAGAAACTATAAGTTTAACCGGAATTTGTCACTTATGCTCATCATAGTGATGATTATTGGACTGTTTGCCCCTTTTGGTACATTAGCACAACCAAAATCAATCGATCCTAATGTACAAGGGACAAGCCAGAATAAAATACAAGCAGAGCTTTTGGAACAATTTAATGAAGAGAAATATGTACAGTATCTAGTATTGTTACATGATCAAGTAGATTCTGAAAAAGTTGCTTTGCAAGCTGAGAAAGAAGCTAATCAATTAAATCTATCCAAGGATGAAGCAAAACTTTCTAAACGTCAAGCAATAGTATCTACCTTACAAGAAAATGCCAAGAAATCACAAAAAAATATATCCAATTTTTTAACTAAGGAGAAAAAGTCTGGTAAAGTTAAAGAATTTCAAAATTATTTTATTGTGAATGGATTTGCTGTTAAAGGTAATAAAGCATCTGTAGAAGAGATTGCTAAATTACCAGAAGTAAAATCCATTGTAATGGATGGAAAGCAACAACTTACCCCAATCGATGTGGATGATGAATCCATTCTAGTAGCAGACACTAATTCTGATGATGACATCGAATGGCATGTTGATAGAATTGGTGCACCAGAGGTTTGGGATAGAGGAATAACAGGAGAAGGTACAGTAGTTGGGAATATCGATAGTGGAGTAGATGTAAACCATCCAGCATTACTAGAAAAATACCGAGGATACAATCCAGGTGACCCTGATAATTTGTCCCATGAATTTAACTGGTATGATGCTGCAAGTAATATTGGTTCACCAGTTGATTCTGATGGCCACGGAACCCATACAATGGGAACGATGGTTGGGCAGGAAGCGGATGGAACAAATAAGATTGGTGTAGCACCAGGTGCAAAATGGATTGCTGCTAGAGCGTTTGCACATGATACTGCTTATGATTCTGATATCATCGAGGCAGCTCAGTGGATGTTAGCACCACTTGATGAGAATGGTGTGCCACATCCAGAGATGGCACCAGATGTTATCAATAACTCATGGGGAGGAAATCCAATTAACAATGATTGGTTCCGTCCAATGGTACAAGCATGGCGTGCTGCAGAGATTGTTCCGGTATTCTCTATTGGGAATGCAGGATTATTTAACCCAGGAGCAGGTCCAGGAACTGCATCCGCACCAGGTAACTATCCAGAATCCATAGGTGTTGGGGCAACAGATGAAAACGATGACCTTGCTAGTTTTTCATTAAAAGGACCAACAGAATCAGGGGAGATGAAGCCTGATATTGCAGCGCCAGGGGTAAACGTTCGTTCATCCATTCCTGGTGAAACTTGGGATACGTTCGATTACGACAGCTATAACGGTACTTCTATGGCAGCGCCTGCAGTTGCTGCAACAGCATTATTGATGCTAGAGGCAGACCCGTTATTAACTGTAGATGAAATTGATAATATATTAAAATTAACTGCAGTACCAAAAACAAATGAAGAGTATACTGAAACACCTAACAATGCATTTGGTTATGGATTATTAGATGCAAATGCTGCTGTTAATGCGGTAGAACAAGGCATTGCAACAATCAGTGGCCAAGTCGTTGCTCCTGGTGGAGATGAAATACCACCGACATTTGAACATGAACCACGTGAAGTAGTATTCATTGGAGAAGAAGCTCATTTCACGATAAGAGCAATGGATAATCTAAGTGTAAATAAAGTAACATTACATATCGAATATGATGACGGGGAACACGTAACCTATGATACGTACCGCACAGAAGGTGATCACTTAGATGGAACGTATGAAGTCTACTTACCACCAGAGCATATCTTTGGTGAGTTGCTAGAATATTGGTGGGAAATTGAAGAATTCAGTGGTGAATCTTTCGTTAGTGACCATTATGAAGTGGAAATTAAAGAAGCTGTTACAGATGGATATGTAGAAGACTTTGAATCGTATCCAGATGGCTGGTTTTCATTTGGAACCTTTAATTCTTGGGAATGGGGTGTTCCAGAATATGGCCCTGAGGGAGCTGCATCAGGTGACAAAGTAATGGGAACAAACCTTCGCGGTCAATATAGCATGAATTCCAACATGACATTGGTGATGCCACCTGTTATTCCAGAAGAAGGAACTCAATTACGCTTTAACCAGTGGTATAGCTTGAGTTGGTTTGGATGGGATAAAGGGATTGTCTATGTATCAACGGATAATGGACAAACATGGGAACAAGTATTTAGTAATACAGAGGACAACGAAAATTGGCATGAAGTAGGTATTAGTCTATCGGATTATGCTGGCCAAAAGATTCTTGTTGCCTTTAACTTAACGAGCTTAGATAACGAATTCCCAGGCTGGTATATTGATGACGTACAATTAGTCAATAACAGTACGGCATCAACTGATGAAGCACCTACTGGTGAATTAACACAACCATTTGCTGAAAAGGATAATAAATCGTATCCTTCAGCAACAGAAGTAGAAGTGGCTGAAGTAGTACCAATGTACAATGAGTCACTTCCAGTAGAAGCAACAGTTAAAGTTGTCGAAACAGGATGGGAAACAAAAACTAACCCACAAAATGGTGAATTTGTAATTAATCATGAACCAGGTGAATATACGTTAGAAGTAGTGGCGTATGGATATGAATCCCATACAGAAACAGTTACTCTTACAGAAAACGGAGTAGTTCAACCTGAAATTGAGTTAACGTCGCTACCGAAACAAACCATTTCTGGTCAAATTGAAAATTCAGATGGTGCTGCTATAGAAAATGCGCAAGTTTTCTTGTTAGAAGATGACAATGTAACACCGGTGAAATCTGATGTAAAAGGTAACTATAGCCTTGAGGCATTAGCTGGAACCTATACATTGAAGGTTTATGCGGACGGGTATTATGCATTAACGGAAGAAATTACCGTAGTAGAGGGAGAACCTATTAATCTTAATATTCATCTAGGTGCTTTTAATAGTACGGAGGCTTCTGAGATTTATTATGATAATGGTGACTGGGATAAAAACATTGTCTGGGGTAAAGAAGATAGTGGTTTTGCTGTTAGAATGTCATTAGAAGAAGGACAAGACGCAGCAATGCTTACAGGTGCAAAATTACAATTCTGGGCAGGTCATGTTCCTGTACCAGGAGGAGAAGATATTCGTATTTCTGTTTATGATGCAACTGGAGAAGATGGAAAGCCAGGTAATAAAATAGCTGGACCTATTGATGCAACTGCTGTACGTGATTTGTATCAATGGACAGAGGTTGATTTATCTGAGCATGGTATTGTGGTAGAAGGCGATTTCTACATTCTTTATCAACAAACTGATGACTACCCATATGTTCCTAGTTTTGTAGCAGATGGTGACAGCGAGAATTGGACAGGCAGAAGCTGGGATTACTTTGGTGGAGAATGGTATCAATCTGACCAAAGCTATGGAAATTACATGATCCGTGCTGTTGTGGATTATGGGGAACAAGAAGCAATTCCTGATATTGATACACCAGTAATTACATCACCAGAATCAGGTTTAGAAACAAGTAAACAAACACTTAGTTTACAAGGTACTGCTTCATCCTTTACAACAATACAAGTATTGAATAATGGGGAAGTAGCAGGTACAGCAAATGTAAATAAAGAAGGGAAGTTCTCTGTTTCTGTTGATTTAACAGAGGGTGAAAACAACTTGAAAGCTGTTTCACTATACAATGGCAAGCCTGTGAAAGAATCTGATTCGGTTCTTGTTACATTTGTTGGTGAAAAGCTAGAAAGGCTTTCTGGAGAGTTAAGATATGAAACAGCCGTTGAAATTAGTAAAGAAGGCTGGGATTCTTCAGATACAGTTGTATTAGCGCGTGGAACGGAATTTGCGGATGCATTAGCAGGTGTACCACTTGCTCATTCATTAAATGCACCAATTCTATTAACCCGAAGTGATGAACTATATCCTGCAACGCTAGAAGAAATTGAACGCCTAGGGGCAACGAAAGTAGTCATCCTTGGAGGGACAGGTGCAATTAATGAACATGTTGAAATGGAACTTGAAGGTGAAGGATTAAACGTGCGTCGTATTGCTGGGGAAACTCGCTTTGAAACAGCAGCACGTATTGCTGATGAAGTAGCTCCAGAAGGAAGTGATAAAGTAGTAGTAACGAATGGCCGTGATTTTCCGGATGCTTTATCTGTTGCAAGTCACGCAGCAGTTGCAGGGATGCCAATTTTACTAACACGTCCTGATAGTTTACCAGATGCTACGGCTGATGCAGTTGACACTCTTGGTGTAAGTGAAACGTATGTAGTCGGAGGTTATGAAGTAGTGACAGACGAAGTTGTGGCTGAATTGCCTGATGTGGAAAGACTACGAGGAACCAATCGGTATGAAACGAACCTAGTAGTAAATGAACATTTTGGGGTAGACAATAATCACCTCTATGTGGCTACAGGGAAACATTATGCCGATGCCTTGGCTGGTGCAGTACTTGCAGCGAAAAATGACAGTACAATTGTGCTAGTAAGTACCGATTTACCAGAGGGTGTTGCAGACTTTATCACCGAAAATCATACTTTAAGATTAACAATCTTTGGTGGAACAGGAGCAGTGAGTTCAACTGTTGCTGATTCTTTAGAACAATTATTACCATAAATCTTTGACATCACAGAACTCACTTTTATTAGAAAGTGAGTTCTGTGTATTATAAAAGCTATCAATCAAGGAGGAAATCATTTGCGAAGAAATAATACGTATTCATTAAAAGTTTTTAGTGTACTAACAGCTTTCTTAATGTTCTTCACACTCATTACTCCTGCTTTTGCAGAAGGTACTACTAGTAACAAACGTGTTTTACATGAATCTAGCGAAAATGCAGTTAGTAAGCTCAGTAATCGCTTGATAAGCCAATTTGATGAAGACGAAAAGGTTACATTTTTAGTTAAGTTTAAAGAAAAGGCAGACACCGATAAAGTGGTTAAAGAGGCGAAAAGGAATGCTTCTATTAATAATTTATCGGAACAAAAGACTGAGTTTGTTCAGCGTTCGTCTGTTGTGAGTGCTTTAAAGGAAACAGCGATGGTAGAACAGAAGAAAGCAATGAAATTATTAGAGAATGAAATGATTAAAGGAAAAGTAGATTCAGTTCATTCTTATTTCATTGTCAATGCTCTAGCCGTTACTGCAACAAAAGAGATTGCAGAGAAAATGGCAATATTGCCTGAAGTTGAGAAAGTATTACCAAACGAAAAAAGGCAATTAACGCTACCAGTTTCCGATTCAGAAACAGCCCCTAGCTCTGACCAAGAAAATGTCGAATGGAATGTGGAAAAGCTAAATGTTCCAGAAGTTTGGGAGATGGGGTTAGATGGGGCAGGCACTGTTGTAGCAAGTATTGATACTGGTGTTCAATGGGACCACCCAGCTCTTAAGGAGAAATATCGTGGATATGATGCAGATACAGGTACAGTAAATCATGATTTTAACTGGTTCGACGCAACAGCTGGGTTGACTGAACCATATGATGACCAAGGGCACGGGACACACGTAACTGGAACAATGGTCGGAAGTGAACCAGATGGTACGAATCGGATTGGAGTAGCTCCTGGTGCAAAATGGATAGGTATAAAAGCATTTGGGGCAGATGGAACAGCCACGGATGAAAGCCTATTAGCTGCTGCAGAATGGATTATGGCACCGACCGATTCGGAAGGAAATGTAAGGGTTGATCTTGCTCCAGATATTGTCAATAACTCTTGGGGTGGTGGTCCTGGACTTGATGAATGGTATCGAGAAGTTGTAACACAGTGGAGAAATGCCAATATATTCCCAGTCTTTGCAGCTGGAAATGTAGACAATGACAATCGAGGAGGCCCTGGTTCTGTTGCGACTCCAGCAAATTACCCAGAATCCTTTGCTGTTGGAGCATTAGATATTGGTGATGATGTTGCTAGTTTTTCACTAAGGGGACCTTCGCCATACGATGAAATCAAGCCAGAGGTAACGGCACCTGGGCAAGTAATTCGCTCTGCTGTACCTGGTGACGGATACTATGAAAACAGTGGTACATCGATGGCAGCACCAGCTGTGAGTGGAGTCATTGCTTTAGTAAAGCAAGCCAATAGTAATCTGGATGTCGATGAAATAGAAACTATTTTATTAAATACTGCTGTCCCTTTAACCGATGAGGAATATCCAGAAACACCGAATAATGGCTATGGATATGGGAAAGTAGATGCCCAAAATGCTGTATTAGCAATTGATGAAGGTGTCGCAACAATTGAGGGAACAGTCACGGAGTTAGTTGATGGAACTGCAAACCCATTAAGTGCACAAGTAAGCTTCCTAGGTAAAAATCGTTCCGTTAACACAAACCCTGACGATGGTTCATTCTCAATGAATTATGCAGCTGGTGAACATACTTTATTAATAGAATCATACGGTTACTATTCAGTAGAAGAATCTATTAATCTAGTAGCAGATGAAGTATCAGAAGTGAATGTAACGTTAGAAAAAATTCCGGAAACAACGATTGCTGGAACGATTATCGACCAAACAACAGGTGAACCAATAGAAGGTGCTAATTTATTATTGGTAGAAGATGCAAACATAGCGCCTGTACAAACAAATGAAAACGGATTATATGAGATTACGGCCTATGAAGGTGATTATACATTAAGAGTGTCAGCTAGTGGATATGTACCGAAAGAAGTTGATGTATCATTCACACAAGAAAATAATGAATATACAGTTGAGCTTGAACCTTTCTATAGCTATCCTGGTGGGGAACTAGCATATGATGATGGGGATGGTGAAGGAGGTAGTTGGTTCTTAGAAGCTGGAAATGCCTGGGGAGTTAGAATGTCATTAGATGAAGGGCAAGAGAAAGCTCTAGTAACAGAAGGGAAGTTCTTATTTGCGCCACGCGGTGGAGATGATTTTCAAGTTGTAGTGATGGATTCAAGTGGATCAAATGATGCCCCAGGTGAGATAATTGCTGGTCCGTATGATGCAACTGCAGTAAAAAATGGTGAATGGACCACGGTTGATCTTAGTAATTATGGGATTATTGTAGAAGATGATTTCTATATGGTTTATATCCAATCTGAGGGAAGGGAAACAGCTCCTCGATTACAAAATGATAAAGACGAATTTACCTATAGAAGTTGGGAAATGTACAAAGGGTATTGGTATCCGTTAGAACCCAACTTTTTAACAGGAAATAAAATGATTCGTGCTGTCGTTGAATATGAGGTTGATGAACCAGTAATTACTTCACCACAAAACAATGAATTTTTTACTGAAAATAGCACGGTGACAGTTGAAGGTACAGCCTCGCCAACGACAACGATCCATTTAGAAAATAATGGAGAAGATGTAGGTACGGCTAATATTAGAGATGATGGTAGTTTTTCAGTTGAGGTTGAATTATCGGAAGGGCTTAATGAATTACAAGCTATCTCTAAACAGGGTGGAAAAGTAACCGGTAAATCGGATGTAGTAAAGGTGTCGGTTGTACCAGAGGAACCGGTTCAACGACTATCAGGTGAGATTCGATATGATACGGCTATAGCGATTAGTCAAGCCGGATGGTCACAAGCAGATACCGTTGTGTTATCTCGTGGTTTAGAGTTTGCTGATGCTTTAGCTGGTGTTCCATTAGCAGAAAAATTAAATGCACCAATTTTACTAACTAGAAGTGATGAATTATATGCTGATACACTAGCAGAAATTGAACGATTAGGTGCAAGCAAAGTGGTAGTGCTTGGTGGAACTGGGGCAATTAGTGATGATGTAACAGCAGAATTAGAAGCATCAGGATTAGATATCGAACGACTTGCAGGTGAAACGCGCTATGAAACAGCAGCTCTTATTGCTGAGAAAGTAGCACCAAATGGTTCCGAACAAGTTGTTGTAGCAAGTGGCAGAGATTTCCCTGATGCCATGTCTGTTGCAGCACATGCTGCTAATGAGGGGATGCCAATCTTATTAACTCGTCCTAATGAATTACCAGCTGCTACTTCTACTGCAATTGAAAATCTAGGAACTACTGACACACTTATCGTTGGTGGTTATGATGTAGTTACTGATGAGGTTGCATCAGCATTGCCAGGAGTAGATAGAGTGCGTGGAGAAGATCGATATGCTACGAATCTAGCAATCAATGATTACTTTGGTTTAGAAAGTCGTCATGTGTTTGTTGCAACAGGGAAAGAATTTGCTGATGCTTTAACAGGTGCTGTGCTTGCTGCAAAACATAATAGTTCAATTCTATTAGTGGATGATCAAGTTTCGGATGGATTATCTGATTTCATTACCGAAAACGGTTCTCTTCAAATGACTATATTTGGTGGTACAGTTGCGATTGATGAAGAAGTTTATGATCAATTACAACAGTTACTTCAATAAAATGAGATGAAGGGAAGGCATGACTAATTATGGTCATGTCTTCTTTTTTGATAAATAATATTATAAATATTATTACAATTCATAACGTTCGGTAGAAAATTATCCTATTTTATCGTAATATTAGAAATAACTAACTACTCAGTGAGGTGCGAACATGAAAAAAAGAGCAACATTAATCTTATCTATTGTGCTGGTGATTATTGCTTCAGTCATTATTATTTACATTGTGCAACATAGTAGTGAACAAGCATCTGAACAGGAACAGGAAGTTGAAGAATTTAAAGAAAAAGTATTGGAGGAAAATAAAGAAATGTTTAAAAGAAGAGATATAAAAAAGAAGTTCGAACCAAAATCTATAAAAGGAATAGAAAATGAAAACTTTACAGTCTCACTAGAATCAAAGAGTTCACCGACAGCATATGAATATACTATTCAAAATGTAAGTGACAAACCACAAACACTTGAATTCACAACTAGCCAAAGGTATGAAGCTATCATTAATGATGAAAAAGGGAAGGAAGTTTACCGTTATTCTGATGGTAAATCTTTTATGCAAGTATTAAAAGATGTGACGATTAACCCTGGAGATGAATTAACGTATGAATTTAAACTACCTGAACTAGAGGCAGGAAAGTATACTTTAACGTTGCGTCTAGTAGCAAGAAATGCTCTATTTTCAAAGAAGACTATTAATATTACAGTAGAAAAATAAAATCTTTTGAAAATATTGTAGTTATTTGACTATTAATTTAAATCTAAATATAATATAATGTGAGAATAATACTAGTAAAGGGGGGGAAGTAGCACGAATCTACTAGATAGTTAGATTGGTGTCGAATTTGTGTACTACTAAACTATTAAATAGGGAGGAAACGAATTGAAGATTAAAAGAGTTTTAGTCTTACTATTAGCATTTTTACTAGTTTTTTCTAACAGTGCAATGGCTGCTGTAGGTCCTATCACGCAATCTAACGTTGATAGAGTGAATCAACAAAAGCCTACAAGCAATAACAAAGAAAAACTAGACAAAGAAGAATTAGATGAACTTTATGAAGACGATGATGAAGTAAGAGTAATTGTAGAGGTAGAAGGAGAGCCAGCAATTACTTATGCAACAAAACAGGGTCAAAAATTTGCTGATTTATCTGAGGCTAAAAAGGACGAGTTACATAATAACGCGTTAGCGACTCAACAAAAGGTCCAAACTCAGTTAACAAAGAAAAAAGTTGACTTAGAATTAAAACAAAACTTCACTACAGTATTTAATGGATTTAGTGGTGTTGTTAAATTCGGTGAAATTAAAAATATTGAAAAAATATTTGGGGTAAAAAATGTCATCATTAGTAATGAATACGAGCGTCCAGAAGTTACTCCTGATATGAAATACAGTACTGAACTTGTAGAAGCTCAGAAAACTTGGGATGAGTATGGCTACGATGGTGAAGGAATGATCGTTGGGGTTATTGACACTGGTGTTGATCCATCTCACCGTGACTTCGTTCTGACGGATGAAGAAGCAGCTGCTCTTTCTGAAGAAGATGTGGAGCAATTTGTAGCTGAAAACAACCTTCCAGGTAAATGGTATTCTGCAAAAGTACCATATGGTTACAACTACATGGATGAAAATGATGAAGTTCGCGACTTAGGTCCTGATGCTTCCATGCATGGTATGCACGTATCAGGTACAGTTGGTGCGAACGGAGACCTTGAAAACGGTGGTATTAAAGGGGTAGCGCCAGAAGCGCAAATCCTTGGACTAAAAGTTTTCGGTAATGATCCAAATATGGGATCGACTTATAGTGATGTTTACGTAAAAGCGATTGATGATGCAATTATCTTAGGCGCTGATGTAATTAACATGAGTTTAGGATCAACTGCGGCATTTGTTGATAGTGACGATCCTGAACAACAAGCGGTTAACCGCGCTGTAGAAAACGGTGTGTTAATGTCAATTTCTGCTGGTAACTCAGCATTTTTAGGAAATGGATTCTTTAACCCATTCGCTTCTAACCCAGATTATGGTGTTGTAGGATCACCAGGGGTTTCTGTGGATTCTCTACAAGTTGCATCTATTGAGAATAGTTTCATTGACTTAGATGCATTAACATTCAATTATGGAGAAAACACTGGTCTTGCACCATTTATGTCTGCAAGTAGTGTACATCCGAACGATATCGCTCCAGGTGCATACGAAATCGTTGCAGTTGGTATCGGTGATGCTGCTGGATTTGAAGGTGTAGATGTAGAAGGGAAATTTGCATATGCACAGCGTGGGAATTCATTCGTGGATACTGCATTAAACGCAGTTGCTGCTGGTGCTGCTGGTGTTATTGTTTACAACAATCAAGATGGTTGGGTAAACATGGCATCCGATCCTGCAGTTAACATTCCACAATTATTTATGGGTAAAACAGATGGGGAAGAATTAGCAGCAGCTCTTGTTGCTGGCGAAACAGTTACTATTAGTTTCAATGGTGACAAAGTAACGGAAGCTAATCCAACAGCAGATGCGATGTCTCAATTCTCATCTTGGGGATTAACGCCAAACCTTGATTTCAAACCTGAAATTACTGCACCAGGTGGTAGTATTTTATCTACATTTAACGATGATGAATACGGAATGATGAACGGTACTTCTATGGCTGCACCTCATGTAGCTGGTGGAGCTGCACTAGTTCTTCAACGTGTTGATGAACATTTTGATGTAGAAGGTAAAGATCGAGTTGAATTAGCGAAAAATATCCTTATGAATACTGCTGCTCCAGTAGTGGACAAAGGAGTTTTGAATACAGAACTAGAGAGTGGACTTTTCTATTCTCCAAGAAAACAAGGTGCTGGTTTAATGCAACTTCATAAAGCAATTAGTACTCCTGTTGTTGTAACAGAAGAAACAACTGGTCTTGGGAAAGTAGCTTTACGTGAAGTTGACGAAGAATTTAGCTTTACATTAGTTGCTGAAAACGTTACGGATGAAGATGTTTCGTATGATGTAGCGACTCAGTTACAAACTGACTTACAGATTTTAGGCTTAACTGGTAATGCATATTATACTGGTGCTTTAGGTGAACTAGAATCTGCTGAATTAGTTGGAGATGTAACAATCAATGGTGGCGAATCTACTGTAACAGTTCCAGCTAATGGAACAGCATCCATTGAAGTAACAGTTGATTTATCAGAAGCTTTAGTATTTACTATTGAAGCAGGTTATGTAGATCCAAACACAGTATTCCCTAACGGATACTGGGTAGAAGGTTTCGTAACATTTACAGATGCAACTGGTGATACTTTACCACAACTATCTGTTCCATATGTTGGTTTTGCAGGTGAGTGGGATGCTGCTCCTATCGTTGATGCACTTGCATTAGAAGGTCCAGACTACTCATTCTATGAAACTGGTTCAATGGTATATGATGATGGTGAAGGTGGACTATACTATATCGGTATGGATCAATTTACAGGAGCACATACTGAGAATATCGCAATTTCTCCAAATGGAGATAATGTAAATGATCAAGCAATTCCAGTTCTATCTTTCCTACGTAATGCGAAAACAGTAGAGTATCTTGTACAAGATGCAGAGGGAAACGTATTACGTAACCTAGGTAAAGAAGGATTCGTACGTAAAAACTACTACGATGCTGGATATGGTCCGATGCAGTCCATTAAGAGTTCATTCGCTTGGGATGGAAAAGTGAAGAACGAAGTAGCGGAAGATGGCCAGTACTTTGTTAACGTAAAAGCAACAATCGACTATCCTGGCGCTGAAGCACAAGACTTCTTAATTCCTGTAACAGTTGATACAGTTGCACCTGAATTAGAAGTTAGCATTGAAGATAATGTAGTATCTTACACGACTGAAGATGCAACTTCAGGAGTAAGTTATGTTGAAATCTTCGCTGATGGTGAATCTCTAGGAATTGTTCCAGCTGATTTAGGAGAACTTCCATTTGAAGAAATCCCTGCTGGCACTACGATAACATTAGTTGCTGAAGACTGGGCTGGTAATGTTACAGCGAAATCACTTGCTGGTATCAACGACGGTGATGCACCAGTAATCTATGTTGATGCTCCTGGTGGATTAGGAAAAGTATTCAATACAAATGAAATTAATTATGCTGGTACTGTAACAGATGATTCTGAAATTGTGGAATTCACAATTGATGGACAAGATGTTGAACTTACAGAAGTAGCTCCTGGTGAGTATGAGTTCGATACAGTACTAACGTTTGAAGATGGAAAACACACTCCACGACTAGTGGCAGTTGATGTTAATGGAAACGAAACATCTCTACAAAATAGTCAACTATTCTTTGTAGACACAACTCCTGCTGAATTGTCTGTGGAAGCTCCAGAAACAGTTCAAACAGAAACAGTTGAGTTGGCAGTTAACATTGTGGATAATAACGAAGAAATTCGTCTATATGTTGATGGTTCGGAAGTATTTTATAACGAATGGTTAGATCTTGAAGTAAGACCATTCGAAGATACAGTTACTGTTGAAGTTGACGTAGAACTTGGCGTAAATGAACTTGAAGTTAAAGTAGCTGACCTAGCTGGTAACGAAACAGTGGAGACTGTAGTTGTTAATCGAGTGAATGTTGATCGTATATCGGGTTCTGATCGTTATGAAACAGCTGTTCTAGCAAGTCAAAAAGGGTGGGAAACTGCTGATGTAGTTATTCTTGCTCGAGCAGATGATTATGCTGATGCATTAGCTGGTGCTCCTTTAGCTGCAGCAAAAGATGCACCACTATTATTAACAAAGACTGATGAATTACAAGAAGCAACAAAAGCTGAAATCGAACGCCTTGGTGCTACGAAAGTATTCGTCCTTGGTGGTGAGAGTGCAGTAAGTGAGTCAGTAGTTGCTGAACTTGAAGCAGCAGAAATAGAAGTAACACGTGTTAAAGGTGATGACCGAATTGGCACTGCTGTTGAAATTGCTAAACTAGTTGCTGGAGATGGAAATGTTGAAGATGCAGTAGTTGTAAATGGCTTCAACTTCCCTGATGCGCTATCTGTAGCATCTTATGCAGCTCGTAATAACCAACCAATCCTATTAACTAAAACAGATAAATTGTCTGAAGAAACTGCGCAAGCACTAGTTGACTTAGGAGTGGAAAATACTGTAGTTGTTGGTGGTACTGCTGCGGTATCGGAAGAAGTATTTGCAGAACTTCCAAATGCAGATCGTGTATCTGGTAAAGATCGCTATGCTACAGCAGTTGAAGTTGCTGAATACTTTGGCGTTGAAACCAACCACCTATATGTAGCAACTGGTAAACACTTTGCAGATGCATTATCTAGTGCAGCACTTGCTGCGAAAGAAGGGGCAGGAGTATTGCTTGTAGGTAATGATGTATCTGAGGTTGTTAAAGAATATGTTTCTAATGAGACAGATACTTTAACTGTACTTGGTGGTACATCCGTAATAAGTGATGAAATTCTAGATGAACTAAGCCAGTTACTAGACTAAAATAAATAATCCCAACAGGGTTCATTGTGACTCTGTTGGGATTATTTTTTAATTTAATGGTATTTTTATGTGGTTGCTTAAAAAATATTATTATAAACTCCAGTATTGATAACCTTTTGATTCTAATTCTTTTCTATCCAAAAGACTCTTAATATCTACAATGACTTTCTTGTCATTTTTATATAGCTTTTCAAGGTCATCAATATTGTAAACATCTTTAAACTCGTCGTGTGGAACGGCCACCACAACACAGTCAACATCTTTAAGTTGGTTTAAATCAACAAGGTCGATGTCAAATTCACTCTTCACTTCATTTATATCTGCTACTGGGTCATGTACTAACACTTCAACATCATACTCTTTTAATTCATTGATGATGTCAATAATCTTAGTATTGCGTACATCAGCAACATTTTCTTTAAATGTTAGTCCAAAAATAGCAACTCTTGCTCCATCAATATCCTGTTTTGCCTTAATCATTTGCTTGATAATATTGCTTGCTACGTATTTACCCATATCATCATTAACTTTTCTTCCGGAAAGAATAATCTGGGAATGATACCCTAATTGTTCCGCTTTATATGTAAAATAATAAGGGTCTACGCCAATACAATGTCCACCGACTAATCCAGGAGTAAACTTAAGGAAATTCCATTTTGTTCCTGCTGCTTCTAGAACAGCTTTAGTGTTAATACCCATTTTATTAAATACTATAGACAGTTCGTTCATGAACGCTATATTAATATCACGTTGTGAGTTCTCTATAACTTTTGCTGCTTCAGCAACTTTAATTGACTCTGCTTCATGGACACCAGCCTCGATAATTGAGCTATAAACATCTGAAATCTCTTTTAAAGCTTCTTCATCAGAACCTGAAACAATTTTAGTAATCTTTGTTAGTGTGTTAACTTTGTCACCAGGATTGATTCGTTCAGGAGAGTATCCTACTTTAAAGTCTTCCCCATATTTCAAACCGGATACTTCTTCGAGAATAGGAATACAAATTTCTTCTGTTGTTCCTGGGTAAACTGTTGATTCATACACTACAATTGATCCTTTGGTTAAGTTTCTTCCAACAGTCTCACTAGCACCAATTACAGGTTTTAAATTTGGGGTTTTATCAGTATTGATTGGTGTTGGGACAGCAACTACATGAAACTTACAATCTTTAAGTTCAGTTTCATCATTAGTAAATTTCATTGTAGTGTTTTGAACAGCTTCATCTCCAACCTCGTCTGTAATGTCCACACCACTTAAATATTTGTCTAATTTTAAAATGTTTATATCAAACCCGACAACATCATATTTTTTTGCAAATTCAATAGCTAGTGGTAAGCCAACGTATCCAAGTCCGATGACCGAAATTTTTTCTTCTTTTGACTGAATCTTGTCAAATAAGCTCATATTTCCTCGATCCTTTCATCTATTTATAGATATCTCTACTACTATACAATTATAGCTTATCCTTGTATAGTAAATTCTATTATACATTGTAAACTATTTGAATTCACTTTGGAAACCCCTAATAAGATTGGAGTGTCTAATTGCTTATATGATAAGATGGATATAATTAATATCAATTGAAGGAGATTTTTGTCGATGAGAGTAAAAAAAGCAATTATCCCCGCTGCTGGATTGGGTACGAGATTTTTACCTGCAACAAAAGCACAACCAAAAGAAATGCTTCCGATAGTAGATAAACCAACCATTCAATATATTGTAGAAGAAGCTGTTGCATCTGGAATTGAAGATATTATCATCATATCTGGTAGAGGTAAGCGAGCGATAGAAGACCACTTCGACACTTCCTATGAACTAGAGGAAAAGTTAGCTAAAAAGGGCGATTTAGCTAAATTAGATATGGTTCGTTCCATTTCGAATTTAGCTAATATTCATTACATAAGACAAAAGGAACCTAAAGGATTAGGGCATGCTATAGCATGTGCCCATAGTTTTGTTGGTAATGAACCTTTTGCCGTTTTGTTAGGGGATGACATTGTGGAATCAGATGAGCCATGTTTAAAGCAACTAATTGATGTTTTTAATAAACATGAACAATCTGTTATTGGAGTCCATGATGTCCCTGAAGAAGATGTGTCAAAATATGGGATTGTAAAGCGACTAGGAACAAAAAGCTACGGACCTTCAATTAGTGCGATTGATACCTTAGTAGAGAAGCCTAATCAAGACGAAGCACCCTCTAATTTGGCAATCATGGGCCGTTATGTATTAAGACCAGAAATATTTGATATTCTTGAGAAACAAGCACCAGGGAAAAATGGTGAAATTCAACTCACCGATGCACTTGTAAAACTAAATAATCAGCAACAGGTGCTAGCCTATAATTTTGATGGGAAACGCTATGACATCGGTAATAAATTAGGGTTTGTTCAGGCAACTATCGACTTTGCTTTAGCACGTCAGGATTTGCAAGATGATATTAAGGAATATATGGAAGAAAAATTACAATTATTAAAGATAGAGAAATAGATAATGTAGAATTCGCTCGTCCCCGGGTGAAACTCGCTCGCCCCCGGGTGAAACTCGCTCGCCCCCGGGTGAAACTCGCTCGCCCTGGTGTGAAACTCGCTCGCCCCCGAGTGAATTCGCTCGCCCCCGGGTGAACTCGCTCGCCCTGGTGTGAAACTCGCTCGCCCCGGTGTGAAACTCGCTCGCTCCCGGGTGAACTCGCTCGCCCCGGTGTGAAACTCGCTCGCCCCCGGGTGAAACTTGCTCGCCCCCGGGTGAAACTTGCTCGCCCCCGGGTGAACTCGCTCGCCCCCGGGTGAAACTTGCTCGCCCCAGAGTGAACTCGCTCGCCCCCGGGTGAAACTTGCTCGCCCCAGAGTGAACTCGCTCGCCCCGGGTGAAACTCGCTCGCCCCCGAGTGAATTCGCTCGCCTCCGGGTGAAACTTGCTCGCCCCCGAGTGAAACTCGCTCGCCCCCGGGTGAAACTCGCTCGCCCCCGGGTGAAACTCGCTCGCTCCCGAGTGAAACTTGCCGCCCCGGTGTGAAACTCGCTCGCCCCCGGGTGAACTCGCTCGCCCCCGAGTGAAACTCGCTCACCCCCGAGTGATTCTCTCTCCACTCCCTCTAGGACCTCCTAACAATTTATAATTATTACTCGCTATGGTATAATTTTTGGAGATTATTTCTATGGATACTATGGATGAGGAAGGCTGGATTTTGTGAAAAAAATTAAAGTTGTCTTTTTTATATATCAATTGGGCTCAGGTGGGGCTGCTAGGACGTTATTAAATATAGTAAATAATATAGATAGAGGTCGGTTTGAGCCTGTTCTTGTTACATTGAATTATGAAGGTAATTATGAGCATTACTTACATGAAGATGTACCTTTAATTAAACTCCCAACCAGAAGATTGCGTTCGGCGATTATTCCTTTATCCAGAGTAATTCGTAGAGAGAGCGCAGATATTGTATTTAGTACAATCCCGAACTACAATACGATTGCTCTTCTAGCTAATTTACTTTCATTCACCAAGGCGAAGAATATTGTAAGAGAAGCGGCGTACTTAGGTGGGAGTTTTTCTAGTAATTTAAAGCTAAGAGTATATGGTATGCTATATAAATTTGCCCCACGTGTCATTGCGTTGTCTCAAGGGGTAAAGGACAATATTGTTAAAAGGTATAAAGTAAATCCGGAAAAAATAACGGTTATATATAATCCGGTTGATTTAGAAACAATTCAATCCAATGCGATAAATGGTGAAATGCAGAAAGAGGATCAAGTGATTTTTCACTCTGAAGCCAAGACGATTGTTACTGCGGGAAGGTTAGTTGCAGATAAGGATCATAAAACGTTAATCAAGGCTTTTTCAAAAATTAATCAGAAATTGAATGTTCACTTGTTTATCTTGGGAGAAGGGGATCTTGAAAAAGAACTCAAGCAACAAAGTGAACAATTAAACGTACAAGATAATGTACATTTTGTTGGGTTTCAGAAGAACCCGTATGTTTACTTCCATCATGCAGACCTATTTGTATTATCCTCAAAAAGAGAAGGATTTGGACATGTGTTGGCAGAGGCATTGGCAACAGGGACACCTGTTGTTTCGACGAACTGTAAGCCTGGTGCAGTTGAGGTGCTTGACCATGGAACATACGGGAAACTATGTGAAGTAGGTAACGCAGACAATATGGCCGATGCGATATATGAGGTGTTAACGATTGATGACTCCCAAAGAGAGCAAATGGTCCAAAAAGGGCTGAAACGTGCCCAAGAGTTTAACGCCCAGGATATTGTGAAGCAATATGAAGAGGTATTTGTCCAACATGCCAATCAACGGACTAGAGATAGAATGTAGGAGGTTAAGAAATGGATGCAGCTAAACGAGTAGTTCATTTGACGACAGTACACCACCCATATGATCCGCGAATTTATCATAAGGAATGTAAATCATTGCAGGCAGCAGGCTTTGACGTGACATTGGTTGCTAAAGAAGACCCAACCGATTCCAGAAAAAATGAAACAATTAAGCATGTCAAATTAAAATCATATTCCAATCGTTTGAAACGGATGATCTTTGGAACTGTTGATGCTTATAAGAAAGCAAAGCAACTAAATGCAGATGTGTATCATTTCCATGACCCAGAGTTATTGCCAATAGGATGGCTTTTAAAAAAGAAGAATAATGTCGTAATTTACGATATCCATGAGGACTATGTCACAAGTATTATGCAAAAAGAATATATGAACAAACCACTTAAAAAGGTAATTTCTACCTTATATAAATGGATGGAGAAGCTTTTTGCAAAGAAAATGGAACTTTGTTTAGCCGAAAAGTATTACAAAGATATTTATCCAAATGGAAAATGTATATTGAACTATCCAACCATTAATGAAAATATATTAAGGCATCAACGAGATATAGCTAAAGTGGATGATAGTGTGTTATACACAGGGAATGTCACCCATGTTCGTGGAGCGTTGATTCACGCTAAAATCCCAGCGATTCATCCTAGTGTATCAGTGCATTATGTTGGTTTGTGTAAAAAGTCGATAGCAGATGAAATCTTCACTATCGCTAAAGATAAGCAGGATCAAATTCATATCCAAGGTATTGACCATTTTGTGGAAAAGGAAGATATCGAAGCGCAGTACGTTAGTCGTAATTGGTTAGCAGGTATTGCTCTTTTTCCACCAACAGAACATTATATGAAAAAAGAGTTAACCAAGTTTTTTGAGTACATGAGTGCAGGTCTTCCAATAATTTGTTCTAATTTTCCAGTTTGGAAAGATTTTATTGAGACGTATGATTGTGGAATTGCAGTAGACCCTTATAATGATAAGGAAGTCAAAGAAGCAATTGAGTACTTAAGAATTAACCCGGATGAGGTAAAACGGATGGGTGAAAACGGGAAAAAAGCAGTAGTAGAAAAACTAAACTGGAATGTAGAAGAAGAAAAACTCGTGAAATGGTATAAACAACTACTTTTACAACATTAATAAAGGGCATGTACTTACAAGGATTATTTAAGAAAAGAGGGGGAAAATATGGCCCAGCAGCATAACCCTTTAATATCAATAATTACACCTGCTTATAATGCAGAACGTTTTATTGGAGAAACAATAGATTCAGTAATAGCCCAGACTTATTCGAATTGGGAAATGATAATAGTCGATGATCGTTCAACCGATGCTACTGTGAGTATCGTGAAGAACTACCAACAGCGTGATAGTCGGATTAAGCTTCATATATTACCGGAAAATAGTGGATCTGCCATTGCTCGTAATACAGCAATGAAACATGCAAAGGGCAACTTCATTGCTTTTTTAGATAGTGATGATTTATGGTATCCTGAAAAGCTAGAGAAGCAACTAACATTTATGCAGAAAAAGGATATTGCTTTTTCATTTACAAAATACAGAAGAATGGATGAAGATGGGACATTAAGAGATGCAATATCTAAAGCTCCAGAATCGGTAGGGTACCATGATTTATTAAAACATTGTGTTATTGGTTGCTTGACCGTTATGATCGATCGAGATAAAGTAGGTAAATTAGATATGGTGAATATTAGAACAAGACAGGATTATGCCTATTGGTTAGAAATTACAAAACGTGGATTTCGTGCCTATGGATTACCAGAAGTACTTGCAAAATATAGAACGGTTGAGAATTCAATATCTAGAAATAAATTCAAAGCTTCTAAGCGTCAATGGTATGTGTATCGTCAAATTGAAAAGTTAAGCCTATTCAAGAGTTTGTATTATTTTTCCAATTATACGTTAATGGGTGTGAAAAATACTATTAAATATAAGGTCTCATCTACGAGTAAGGTAAATTATTAATCAATCAAGGATGGTGGCATACAGCGATGAAAAAGATTTTAAAGATACTTGCTTTTCCTGTTGATTGGTTTCTATTTACTGTCCTAAATGACGATCAACGGAAATTTATTAGTACTCTCATTTCCGACGAACATAAAATGAAGGTAAAGAAGATTTTTAGTGGAAAAAAACTGATCGCACTTAATAAGCTTCATAATATTAAATACCATCTATATAACCTCGGTATGCAAGAAAAAGGTCTAAAGGAATTAGAAGTATTTTACGAAAATGCGACAGATCCGTATATAAAAAGAGCTGCTGCATGGGAGCTTGTTCTATGGCACACTAATCAATACACAAAACAAAGTGCTAAAAAGGCGTTAACTTATATACCAGCAGCATCCTTAAATGTAAAAAATAAAGATCAATTGAGAAAAGTATCGATTATTAAAGCGGAATGTCAGCAAAAGATAGGAGAAAATGAAAAAGCAATAGAAACAATAAATCATATGCTTGATTTAAAGCATCATCCAGATTTATATTTAGCAAGAGCTAATTTGGAAGAGTCCATTGATTCGAGACTTCGATGGATCAACAAAGTATACGCTTATTATAACCTAGCTCCTATCTCTTTTTCTGGAAAAAAAGATGCTATTACTTATGATGACTTGTCTACAGAGGAGTTAAAGCCGGTCCAAAATGCTGATTCAAAGGTATCAATTATCCTACCTGCCTTTAATGATGAAGTAGGAATTCAAACAGCTATCAATTCATTACTTTCCCAAACTTGGCAAAATATCGAACTACTAGTTGTAGATGATTGTAGTTCTGATGATACTGCAAAAGTGGTTCAAGGTTATGTAGAAAAAGACTCTAGGGTGAAATTATTAAAAACTCCTATTAATAGTGGACCATATGTAGCTAGAAATATAGGTCTCAAGGAAGCAACGGGAGAATTTCTAACAATAAACGATTCGGATGATTGGTCACACCCACAAAAGATTGAGATTCAAGTGAAACACTTAATAGAAAATAAACAAGTTATTGCTAATACATCAGAGCATTCACGATTAACAGAAGAAGAAATCAGGCTATATCGAAGAGGGACACCTGGAAAGTATATTTTTCCTAACATGTCGTCAATCATGTTTAGACGACAACCAGTACTCGATAAACTTGGCTACTGGGATAGTGTGCGCTTTGCTGCTGATGGAGAATTCAAACGTCGTCTCCTAAAACAATTTGGAGCCAAGAGTTATGTAGACCTTAAGTCAGGACCACTCTCATTACCTAGACAATCCGTTCAATCATTAACAGGGAGTTCAGCATTTGGGTACAATGGATTCTTTAAAGGGGTTCGAAAGGAGTATGTAGAAAGTCTTGAATATTACCATAAACAGGCTGAAAATCTATATTACTCTTATCCTCAAAAACAAAGGCCGTTTCCTGTACCTGAACCAATGTGGCCACAAAGAGAGGAGAAACCATCAGGCATTCGCCACTTTAATGTTGTCATTGCGACAGACTTTAGGAAGTTTGATGCGACGATTGTAAACGAAATAAAGAAAAGAAAAGACAGATGTCGGATTGGTCTTGTCTCAATTAATCACTATAATTTGGAATTAGATAACCAAACGAATGAAGTGTATCGACATCTAGTTGATGGGGACAAAGTTCAGATGCTTGTATTTGGTGAGAGCATAAGGTGTGACGAATTAGTCATAATTGATCCTGCTGTTTTACAATATTCTCAAGTTTATATACCTAAAATTGAGGCGAAGGAAAAGTTCGTAGTTGTGAACCAGTTACCAATTGAAAATGGTGAGAGAATATATTATATAGATGACTGTGTTCAACAATTTAATTCTTATTTTAAATCACATGGGATTTGGTTCCCCATCAATTCAACAATTCGTAAAAACCTAACAAGTTATTTTGCTGATGAGCTAACTAACTTAACTTTGGCTGAGAAAGATTGGAAATAGGTATTAAGATTTATTGCCCATACTATATACTATCGTACAAAAAAGAGGTAGATTTTTTCTACTTCTTTTTTTATAAAGCTTAAAATCTACCATACTATTACACCATTTACTTTCTATCTATTATCTACTAATATAAATATATACTATAATGGGGTGGACTATATAAGTGACAGATTTAAAATATGGATAGAGGATTGGTTTCTAATTCTTATCCTGACACACTTTAGTAGTCTACTCCACACAGAAGGGGGGATTAAAATGACGAGAAAGGCATCCATTTTCTTAACTGGCTTCCTTCTTGTGCCGACCATAGCTTATGCAGAAAATGGCGAAAATAGCGATGTTGACAAAGCAAGTGTGATGGTCGAAGAAAATGAAGGGGTAGAGATAGCGGCAACTACGACTACAATTAAAAGTCCAGATGAATGGTATCAAGAAGGAATAAATAATCCTTCTGCTTCAGGAAGAGTTGAAATTTTTGTTGAAGCGTACAATTATTATCCTGAACATGAGAAGATTATCTCTGGTTTAAATGCTTCTGTAGCAAATCTATTAAATTGGACTAGCAGAAGACATAATAGTGGGGACTATGATGTGGCAATCGATAGATATGATTACATATTAACCATTGAGGGAATAAACAATATATATAGTAGTGAGGCAGCATGGAAAAAGGAATTTGCTGTTAATGGCATGAACTATCCTACTGTTGAACAATTATATCGTGAGGCCATGTCAGAGCGCACCGCATCAGGTAGGTTCTTAGCGTTTAAAGGAGCATATGACTACTATCCTACTGATAAAAAAATAGCTGAAGGGCTGCATTCAAGCGCGGAGTTATTGTTCAATTGGGCGATAAAACAGCATAATTCACGTGAATTTGAAGTTGCTGCAGATAGATATGAGCGCATCCTTTCAACTGATTCTCTTCCGTCTAGTTTTCTATCAAAAGTGCAATCTAGTCTAAATGAGGCATTGCAAGGGAACCGACCTGCTGACTTTATCCTAGAAGAGGCTGAAAATGCCTATTCTGCATCAGGGAAATTTGATCTTTACATCGAGGGATATGAGTCATATCCAAACAACGAGAATTTTGTGCAAGGGATAAATGAGAGTGGGAAGCAATTGCTGAGATGGGCAAGAGGAAAACACCAATCAGGAAACTGGACTACGGCAATCGATCGTTATCAGAAAATATTGGATGGACCAGCTATAACAATTGAACTGGAAGATTCAGCAGCACTACATTTAAAGGAAGCAAATAACAGGAAAACGATCCCAACACCTGAAGTACTTCTTGGTGCATATAAGGAATTAACAAAGGTTTCAGCAATATTTGACCAAAGTGTTATAAATTATCTTTATTATCCTGAATCAGATAAATTTAAAGCTGAACTATATCACGCTAGTCAACAGCTCTTAAACTGGTCATATAAGAGACATGAAGATGGAGAATTTAAAATAGCTAAAGAGAGATATGAATTAATACTATCTACTCCATATATTAAAGGTGATATCGTAAATCGAACAACATCTTTACTTCTTGATGCAGAGATAGGAAAACGTTCTGCAGATGCGATTTATAATAATGCTGTTGAAGAACACAGGGCATCCTATAAGCTTGACTTATTTGAGAAAGGATATGAGTTTTATCCAGAGGACAAACGATTTGTACAAGGACTTCAAGACAGTGCAAGAGCTCTACTTAATTTAGCAACTAGAAAACACTACGCTGGCGATTTTGATTATGCACTAGAACGCTATAAAAGAATCTTAGAAGTATCTGTACTATCTGATGAACTTTTAAATGAGGCTAGGCAAGGATTTGCAGATGCAGAAATAGGAAAACGTCCTGCTGATGTTATCTACAATTTGATACAAGAAGAAAGTACTGCCTCAGGCTTATTTGAATTAAACAAACAAGGATATAAATTCTATCCAGAAGATAAACGATTTATTCAAGGATTAGCAAAGAGTTCTCAATATTTATATGATTTAGCTGTACGCTATCACTCTGAAAAAAGATTTGAAGATGCGAGCTCGCGATACACTGAATTAGTTTCTACAGATGGAGTGCCTATTATATGGAATAAAAAGGCGGGATACCAATTAAAGTATTCTCTTGAAGGAAAGGTCACGCCTGGAGTTGAGGACTATATCTTACTAGTTGATAAGGAACCGTCAGCATCAGCAAAAGTAGATATCGCTGTTGAGGGATACTGGATTTATGATGGGAATCCCAAAATGGAAACTTTAGTGATAGAGAGTGCTTATGCTCTTTTAAGATGGGCAACGAATGTTCATTTAAAAGGGGATATTATTAATGCTTTAGAAAAATATAATAGATTACTAGATTTACCAGTGAAAAGTGATGACCTGGTTAAGGAAATTAATATCAAGAAAAATTATGCTGAACAAGGGAAATCATTACCAACTGCAGATCAACTTTATAATGAAGCTCAAGAGGAAACTAGAGCTTCCTATATATTTGATATCTATGTCAAGGCTAATATCCTTTATCCAGCTGATCAACGTTTTATAAATGGGATTGAAGAAAGCTCAGTATCACTTCTTAACTTAGCGATCCGATACCATCAAAGAGAGAATTATGAAAATGCTGTTGAGCGTTATGATAAGCTCATTTCGACCAATGGTGTTCCTAGTCACATCCAACTAGAATCGAAATTGAGAAAGAATTACGCTGTTGATTTTGAACAAATTGCAACGGCAGATTATCTATTTGAAGTAGCAGAAAACAAGCAATCTATTAGTGGTAAGTTCGATGCTTACGTTAAGGGTTATATTTTCTATCCGAATGATGAGCGCTTTATTCGTGGTTTAGAAATCAGTGCATATAAATTATATGAACGGGCCTTAACTATTCACAAGAATAAGGACTTTAATGGTGCGATTAATCTCTATGAAAAATTAATTGCGACACCAGGTGTTCCTAACTATATTGTGGAAGGGTCTATTATTAATCTAGAATATGCTATAGCCAATGCGATACCTGAGAACCAAATATATAACTTCACTGAATATAATCTTAGTTTAGAAGATGCTCTGAATATACAGATGAAAGTGAACCCACAAACCGATAAATATATTGGTGATCCAGCCTTTGTTCACGGAGATTTTATTCGTATTATTCGTGAAGCTCAAATTTCTGGAACAACTGTGAATGTTAGAACAGAACCAATCCTTAAAGATAAGTACATCGCCCATTCATTAGCTGGAGGAACAGAAATAGAGATAGTGGATCGTGTCGTGGGTGATAGTTTCAGTGGTAGTAATCTCTGGTATAAGATTAAATACAATGACGAAATACTATATGCACACACTATGTTAGTTGACCCTGCCGTCGGTGAGACAACTGCAAATGTGAATTTGCGTCAAGAGCCAACTGTTGAAAGCCATAGTTTTGGATTAATGGATAAGGGAAAAAGAGTAACCATTATTGGGAGCTTCGACAGCTGGTATAAAATACCATACGATAAATATTGGAAAAATGCACCAAGTAGTGACACTGAATATTATTTAGATCCAACTAATTTTATAGATGATGAAAACCAGAAATACCAATTTTTAGACTTAAGGTATTTTACTGGAATACCAGCATCTGAACTTAGCCAACTACTAGATGGTAAAGGGAAATTAGATGGGATGGAGAATGTCTTTAGAGAGGCAGCTGAAAGGGCGGGTATTAATGAATTATACCTAATATCTCACGCCCTATTAGAAACCGGTCACGGAACGTCCACGCTCTCTTTAGGAGTGGAGTATAAAGGTAAAACTGTATATAACTTCTTTGGAATTGGTGCAGTGGATAATGATGCGATTAATGCAGGCGCTAGGAGAGCATATGAAGAAGGATGGTTCACAGTTGAAGAAGCCATCATTGGTGGTGCTCAGTTTGCAAAGCAAAAGTATATTTACGCAGGTCAACCCACATTATATTCGATGCGATGGAACCCTGGAGCTATGGATAATAGAGGCTCAGCAACACACCAATATGCAACAGATATTGGCTGGGCTTATAAACAGGTCTTCTATTATTCACGTTTTTATTCAAAAGGTGATTACAATCTAATTTTTGATGTTCCTGTATATAAATAAGTGTAGAAACAGTAAAGTTAAAACACACATGGATTGTTAAGTCAATTCATGTGTGTTTTAACCTTGATTAATTAAGAGTGCATGGCAAGAGGGAAATGAATACCTAAAGGTCTCGCGAAGGAACTTCAGGTCTCTCCTGTATTCATAAGAAATTTTGTTGTGGAGGATGTCATTCCTGTTGTAGTTGTACTGTATATTGACAGTGACGGATTCATTTGAGTATTATATTGTAAATAAGATAACACTTACATATAAATCCCACCCTATTACGGTATAATAAATAGTTTTCTAGGAGGAATTAATTTGACGAATAGCAGTCTAAGTTACCGCTATGGATTTGCAGTCTATCATAAAGATTCTATACCGGATTTGACAGAAATAAATGATTGGAAAAGAATAAAGGTTTCTGAGTATGTTATCCATTTCCATCCTGAAGTGAACATGCAAATGGTTGAAACAAAGATAGGTAATGCAATTATAATTGGTGATGCCTATGTTTGTAAGGGGAAAAAGGATTTAAAATCTATACTCGAGTTGATGTTAAAAAAAGAAGCTTGGAGTGAATTTGATAACATTACTGGACGTTTTGCATTGATACTTATTTCTTCAAATAATGATAATGTAAAAATACTTCATGATCCATTTGGTTCTAGAACTGTATATTATCGTCAAAATATTAGTCCCCAATAATTATTATGACTTATTAAGAAGGAAGACAATTCGATATTGGCCACGTCACTCTGTTAAAACAATTACTAAAAGAAAATTTTTAAAGCAATGTGATCAATATTTTAAAAGTTTTACATCATACATAGCACCTAAAAATAAAATATTGTTAGGATTAACCGGTGGAGTGGATACAAGGGCTCTAATAGCAGGAATTAGGGGGAATGGTGTTAATCCACGATTAATTACTTGGACTGGAAATCGTCTTCCAAAAAAAGAGGTTAATGTGGTGTTGAAAATGAAAGAACATTTAGGTTGTGAGCATGTTTATATGGACCCATCTCTTTTATTGGAACATGATAGGTTTAATGAGCTACGTAAGGCTGGCAACAAAGCGACTGGTTTTTCAAGAGGACCTTCGAGATTGACTGCAAATATGGGAGAAGTAGTCTTACCTAATGAGGTATTTGTTCGTGGATTTGGTGGTGAGGTTATTCGTGGTTTTTATAATCGTCATAAATCAGCAATGACAGGTAACCTAGTGAAAGACTTTGCAAACTTATATAAAACAAGTAGAATTAAAGAGCCAAGTGAGGCCTTTACTAAATTTGTGGAAGAATCGACTAGAGGATTTTTAGAACGAGCAAATTATGATAAAAATTTGTTTAACATAGATATAAGAGATTTATTGTATTGGGAGCAGCGAATGGGAATGTGGGGAGCGAATATGCTTAACGAAATGGATCCGGCTATTTATTCTATAGTAGGATTTAATAGCCGTCCCCTTTATGAAGCGTCATTTGGATTAAAAAGTAATAAACGACTCGGATCAGAAATAATGTTAAAAATAACAGCGCAATATGATAAAGCATTTTCTGAAATTGGGGTAGTCTCTTAATAGCCGATATTAAGAACTCTACTATTCCTTAGCCTCCTCTTGGCAGTTGCTATATGGAGGCTTTTTTATGTGGTTAAATTATAATGCCCTCTTTGTAAAAATCGCTTAAGTTTACGGTTCGTTGACATATAATACTCTTTTAAGTATGATGTTACTATTCATTTTCTTACATAAGTCGCCAATGTTTACTATTTGATGTTAATAAAAAACTTATGGATAAAGTAATTTCTGTCGTAATAGGACTTTAAGTAACTGCATTTGGCCCATTGCTACGGAAAACTTGGTTGGGTTATAATTTACATATAGCAGCACGTTATGATTTTAAATACTCTGGTATTTGCGTGAGGTACGACTATATAAAGGATTAATGTTTATTGTCCTCTCTTCTAATAAATACTTAAAGAGAGGCTTTTGGTATGTTATTATTTTAAAGAAGATATAGTATAGAATATGGGAACATATAGCGATTTTAGTTTCAAATATAAAAATTAGCAAATAATATAGTTCTAAATAGAGTAGAGGATGTGAATGAGGTTGGTATCTACATCAGAAAGTAGAGAGCAAATTAATAAAAGTGATTTGGAGACAGTATTAGAGGAGCAAAAGAAATTTTATAATTTAATAAAAATTGAACTAGAAATGTTTAATTTGGAGAATCAGTATAACAAAATTGCAACCCAAAACAAAGAAACTATCGATAAAATTGATAGGTATGAGCAGGAAATCGATTACTATAAATCCCAGTTGCATCGAGTATCAAGTGAACAACAGTATTACCTAAAAGAATATAACAAAATTTTAGAAAGTACATCGTGGAAAGTTATGGCTCCTTTGAGGATGATTGGTTCTACGTTTAAAGGACTAACAGGTAGAAGATAAAGTTGATAATGTTTCGACTAGGAGGGAAAATTAGTGGACGAGAGATTTGAAGAGCAACATAAATTGGATAGTGATTTAAGAGAATTAGAACATAGAAAAAATATATTAGAAGAAAAACTAATAATTGAACAAGAGCAAAGCGCGCATTTAAATGAAGAATTAAAGAAGATTGAACACCATTTACATAGTGTTAAAAATAGATATAAACGAGAAGTAAATTTAAGAAATAAGAATAAAAAAGAACTAGATAAAATAAATAAAAGTCGCTCCTGGAAATTGAGTTTGCCAGTTCGAAAGCTTGGAGAGATGGTGAAGAAGAATAAGAGCAATGATATAGAAACACAAGTTAAACATGCTTTGAATGTAGGGAATGAATCACAGAAGGATAATAAATATGATGCTAGAGCGTTAGATCGAAAGTTATGGGGAGGTTATTCCTCTTATGCATTAAAAGAGCTCCTCAAACTTAAAACTTCTCAATTAGCACCAATGAATGAACGTATGAGAGCAACCAGAAGTATTTCAAGGTGGTATTACGACAACCAAGAATATCAAAAAGCTTATGAAGAACTAGAATATATTAATGAAGTTAAACCTATTAATAACCCCAACCCTGACCGAATTGTAACAGAAATTAAAGTAATGAAGAAATTAGGAGCAACAGAGGCCGCTAAGAGCAAAGTATGGGATGCAATTGAAGCAAAAGGTCTTCAGTCAAATCTATGTTTGAGTATGGCACACCTTGCTGAAAATGAAATGGATAGGCTTAATTGGTATAATATGATCTACGGAAAATACGGATATAATCAAGTTCGAAAATTAGATGAACAGAAACCATTGGATTTAGAAAATATATATACTGCAACGACAAAAGTCAGTAAAGAGTTGGAAGATTATAAGGTTTCGGTTATTATTCCGGCCTATAATGCGGCAGATTTAATTCATATCGCATTAGATAGCCTATTGAAACAAACTATACAAAATATAGAAATTATCGTGGTAGACGATTGCAGTCCAGATAATACAGCAGATGTCGTGGCAACATATGCTGAAAAAGATGAACGGATTAAATTGATTAAAAAAGAAGTGAATGAAGGTGCATATGCAGCAAGAAATACTGGTTTACAATATGCAACCGGGGATTATATTACAGTTCATGATAGTGATGATTGGTCCCATTCACAAAAAATTGAAATTCAGTTAAAAGCCTTAATGAAGAATCCAAATGCAGTAGGGTCGATTTCTTACCTTGTTAGAGCAACAAAGGATACTTGCCCTCTAAATGCAGGGTCATTATTAAGTGTTAAATTCTTAATGATGAATTCTTCCTCTTTATTAATTCGACGTGATGTAATTACAACCTTAGGTGGTTGGGATAGTGTAAGGGTTGCTGGTGATACAGAGTTCTTATGGAGAATTGAGAAAATCTATGGGAAAGAGAATGTTATTAGAGTTGAGCCATCTGTACCATTGTCGATTGCATTGTCAAATGAAAATTCTTTAACTGGTACAAGTACAACCCATGTGAAAACCATTCATTTTGGATTGAGAAGAACCTATCGAGAATCTTTCCAATGGTGGCATGAACAGGCAGATGGAGCCGAGGACTTATATATGGATCCATCTAAGATTAACAGACATTTCCCTTGTCCAGTTCCTAACAAACTCAAACGTCCAGAAGTGAGAGAGTATGATGTCGTTGTTATAGCGGACTTTTCAAATAACTCTAATCAAGAACTTTTGGATGAAATGATTAAAAAGTACGTGAATAACAATAGAAAATTAGGTCTATTCCATTGGCCGGATTATCATGGGGACCCTACAAGAACAATAACTGATAATATTTATTATTTATCTCATAAGTATGATATTGACCTACTAGTTCCTAATGAAGAAATAACTACTGAACAACTAGTTATCCTAACACCTAAAATATTAGATTATGCGTTAGATACTGCGCCAGTTGTAACTTATCAAAAGGCATACGTAGTGGATGATGAGAAATTTAGAGACAAGAAAGCAATTCGAGAGAAGAACGTCTTGAAAACGTTGAATGTAGATGATGTTGAGTGGTTTACTGTCGACCAGCTAAAAAATATGTAAATGATAGAAAATCCGTTTATTAATACGGGTTTTCCTATCTTTGAAAATGAAGATGATATTAGTCTGGAGAAGAATCACTTTATTTATTAATCAGTCTTACTGTGATATAATTCTTTGAGTATTACGTAGTTTAAAGTGGTATTCTTGTTAAGATAATGAAGATAAACAGGCGGTGTGATTTTCCCTTATGAAGAAATACATTCAAGAAATGCTTATGAGAAAAGATTTATTAATATATTTAGTAAAGTCGGGATTGAAAGCCGAGCATCGCAATAGCTATTTAGGTTATTTTTGGTGGTTATTAGACCCGCTACTCAACGTTCTAGTCTACTACTTTTTAGTTGTTATTGTATTACAAAGAGGAAGTGAGAACTATCCATTATTCCTGGTTATTGGGCTAGTAGTTTGGCGTTTAATCAGTTCAGGTATTAGTGCATCATCGAAATCGATATTAAGGTATAGTTCTATAATTAACCAAGTCTATTTACCTAAGGCAATATTTCCAATGTCATTTATTTTGTCTCAACTGTTTAATTTCCTATTTGGTTTAGTAGTAGTAGGAGCGTTTTTACTAATATACGGTGTTATTCCAAGTTGGGAGATTATATTTTTACCATTATTAATTGTAGTTACGATGTTATTCCTTTTTGCAATTGGATTAGTACTAGGATATATTAATGTTTTTGTTCGAGATATAGACAATGTCTTAACTTATGTGACAAGGGTACTCTTTTATGCCTCCCCCATAATTTGGGAAGGTGGTAGACTGGGACCTAAATTTAGTTGGGCAATCGACTATAATCCCATAGCCGTTATCGTAGAATCTTATCGTGCTATTTTAATGCATGGTACAATTCCGAACTTTACTGGATTAGGGATTATCCTTCTAATTTCTCTTGTAATTATTGTAATTATGATCAACCACTATAGTAAAAATGAACACAAGATTATTAAAGCTCTTTAATGGAAAGTGAGTGGTTTAGCGTTGAGCAACAAAAGACAAGTAATCCATTCTGACAAAGTAGGAGTAGCCTTTTATTCTGGAAATAAAGATGACTTAAAATCAAAAGCCCTAAGTTTAATAACCAGTAAAAAAAAGAAGAAAAAACCTAAAAAAGTATGGGCATTAGAAGAGATTAACTTTGATGGATATGAAGGTGAAATACTGGGGATTATCGGTTCAAATGGAGCTGGAAAAACTACTTTAAGTAAAATCATTGCTGGGATTCTTCAAGAAGATCGTGGCGATATGAATGTCGACGGAAAAGTAACTGCTCTTTTTTCATTTGGAATGGGTTTTAATAAAGAGCTAACTGGCCGAGAGAATGTTTATTTAAACGGCATGATGCTTGGAATCTCCAAAGAAAAGATTACGGAATATATTGATGAAATCCATGAGTTCTCTGATTTAGAGGAATTTATGGATCAGCCTATGAAATATTATTCCAGTGGGATGAAAGCTAGACTAGGATTTAGTGTTGCTTCCCACTTACAACCGGAGATTTTAATTCTGGATGAAGCTTTAAACACTGGTGATGCCAAATTTAGTAAAAAAGCTGCTGAAAAAATGAAAGAGCTTGTTAAATATGCCAAGATGGTTGTTATCGTAACTCACAGTTTAGGATATGCAAAGAAACATTGCACTAGGCTGCTATGGCTTGATAAAGGGGTAGTAAGGGAAGACGGAAACCCGGAGGAAGTAATCAATCATTATAAAGCTAGTCTACCTGAAAGACCTAAAAAGCGTCGGATACTAGAACTTGATAAAACCGAATCTAAAGTACGCGATGAATCAATTGTAAAAGCAAAAAATGTTGGTGTATCGTTTGATTTGAAAGGGGGTAAATTTTGGGCTCTAAGAAACTTGAACTTTGAAGTGAAAGAAGGAGAGGTCTTAGGCATAATCGGACATAATGGTGCTGGAAAAAGTACATTGTGTAAAGTATTAACCAAAATTTACAAACCTGATGAAGGAGATATAGAAGTATTAGGACAAACCTCAGCACTATTGGGTTATGGAACGGGGTTTAATAATCAACTAACGGGTAGGGATAACATTTACTTGAATGCAATGTTGCTTGGTATCCCTAAAGAGCGTGTTGATGAAAAGCACGAGGAAATAATAGATTTCTCTGGCATCAGAAAGGCGATTGATAAACCGGTTAAGACATATTCAAGTGGAATGAAGTCAAGGCTTGGTTTCAGTATTGCTGCCATTTTAAAACCAGATATTTTTATTATAGATGAAGCCTTGTCAACTGGTGATATTAGCTTTCAACAAAAGGCAAGTGAGAGAATTCAGGAAATCATCGAAAGTGCTAAAGCAGTAATAATTGTTTCACATAATATGAACTTTGTTGAAAAGGTATGTACAAGAGCAATCTGGATGAAGAAGGGTGAAATTATTTACGATGGAGCCCCAGAAGAGACAGTTGCTAAATATAAAGAATCGATAAAGTAGGTGTACTATGGTTGATAATTATAAACGTTACACTGTTCAATATAATGAATTATCAAGTTTTCAATTACCAAACGAAAACACTCCTTTCATAATAGATGTACAAAAGCAGCAAGTAAGTTTTGAATTTTTAATCCGTTTGAAGCAAGAGAGTGAGAAGGCAATTGTTTTCGGTTCAGGTGCGTATGATGCTACATCTGAACTAGAACCACCAATTTTCCAAAGACATAAATGGATAAAACATTTTGATGACAACTTAATTTATTATAATGATCCTACGTTATATCTCGGTAAAATCAATTTGGGATGGGGATTTGGATATGAGGATAGGCATTACTTAATGGAAGTTGCCTCAATCCTAAAGATACTACTTGATAAAATGTCAATCGAGAGAGAGAAGACACTATTCTATGGTAGTTCAGCAGGAGGATTTATGTCCTTAATGTTAGCTGGATTTATTAAAGGTACCATAGCTTTAGTTAATAATCCTCAGACAATAGTATGGAATTATTATGATCGGCATGTCAATGGTATGTTTAGTAGTGCCCATCCAAAATTAACAAGAGAAGAAATTATTGACAATTATGCTGAAAGACTTAATGTGCTATCTTTTTATAAAAAGATAAATTTTGTACCCAACATAATATACCTTCAAAACTTGGCAAGTGATAGGGACTTGACTCACCACTTAAATCCATTTATTGTTGGATTAGGTCAAATTGATATGGGAGACTTTATAGATAGAGTCAAAGTAGACTTATACTATGATAAAGAACTAGGACATAGCCCACTGCGATTAAAAGAATCATTACATTATATTGATAAAACAATAAAAAGTTTATAAAATAACCTACATGATAAGGAGATAACTTAGTGATAGTTATCTCCTTACGGCACATTATAGGGTTATTTTATACTTCCTTCTCGTTTTTTTGATAGGTACATATTTTATCTCTGGAGGTTAGTAATGATGAGGAACAATATGTCTGAAGTGAAATCGTTTGATGAAACAGTAGTACGTGCTACCGAATCATTACAGATTCAAAGAAATGACGATAAGAGTGAAAAGGAAGTAAACCAGTTATTAAAAGACTATCGCCATGAAAATCTAGTATTACGAGAGACGGTAGTTAGGTTACAGAAAGAATTAAAGGAAACTCTTACCCACCAACTTGAAGCTAAAGAAGTAGAAGAAAAGTTTATACAAGATGTAGAAAAAAGATATCGCACATATAAATTGGAACAAGAAGAGAATCAGGAGAAATTAAAGAAAAAGCATGATCAGTTATTACAAAGGTACAATGCCCTCAAGAGATCAAAATTAGGACATTTAACGTTAAAGTATTGGGATTTCAGAAAGAAACTGAGAACAAGAGTGAGTAAATAATGGATAATTTCTTTTTAGATCGACGTAAAGCGATAGAAAATGAAAAAGAAAAGTATGAAAAGCAGTTATTGGAACTAAATACCGAAATGAACTTATGTCACTTGAATACTAATTACTTCGAGACGATTATCACCTCTATGAAACAGACAAAAAATATCATGGTTAAAAAGAAGGAGAAAGGCATATACCTTCAATCTAATTTACCAGATGATGATGACCATTACTTCCATTTCACTGATGATGAACTGCTAGGTGAACTAATTAAAGTTGTTAATAACATGAGAGATAAGTTAATTGCACTATCTTTTCCTGGTAGAGCTTCTAGTTGCAAGATTGAACTGAGACTAACATTTATTGACACTAACGAGAACAAGAAGAACGTAAGACTATTACTTGGAGAAAAGCGAGTTTTTCGCCTCGACACTATACAACAGATAAAGCAAATTAAAATGCGAATCTATATTAGTGGGGAAGGGGCGGCTTACATCCAAAATCCAATGCTTATGGTCAAAAAGACAGAAAGAACTCTATCTATAAAGCCTAAACAATACTCAGAATTAGCTATTCTTAGTATTAGGAAAGATAAGGTTTTAAAGAAATTTGAGTCTGAAGTGCGATTGTATCAAGTCGATAAAGACATTTTCTTAGAAAGATTCGCCAACAATAAACCGGATATCTTTTTATGTTCATCTCACTGGTTAACTAATACTGGAAAACGAGATAAAGGGATTCTTTATAATATTTTGTACTGGTGTGTGGAGCGAAATATACCTACTGTTTTGTGGGATACAGCTACCTCTAGTCAATATCCATCCATTATTGAGGATGCCAAGCTTTTTGATATAGTTTTAACAGCTAATGAAGAATCAATTGATCGATTTACTGAAAATGGTTGTAAAAATGTTTCCTTCTTGCCATATTCAGTCAAACTGGATTTTCCTAATACCATAGAGAGTTATTATTTGAAAGACGTTGCGTTTGTTGATGATAAAGAACTTAATTCTCTACCAAACTTGAAAGATGATCTATCTGTGTGTTACCAGGAACGAATTGAGTCCTTACGAAACATCTTAGAATTTCATACAATTAGGCATAAGGTGGAAAGTATTTTAGATATTGCAAACATTAACTATTGTAAAACGGTAAATTCTGCAACGATGATCGCCGTCATTAAAAGTAAGCAAGATTATCAAACAGTGATGGAACACTATTTAAGACAAACAATGCCTAATAAAAAACTAGTGATGTTGATTGATTTTTTTGATGGATATTTGGATATTTTTAACGAGAACAATAAGAGTGATATAAAAACTTATTTATTGGACTATATCCATCATTATGAAAGTATTAATGACATTATCGAAACAAGTCACTACGCTCCGATAAATAGTAAATGTTATTATGATAAAAATTACTTAAGAGACATGTATTATACTAGCATCCTTATACGAGATTCAATTATCGTAAAAAATATTGGTAAGGAATTCACTTTTGTTACAGATGGAAATTTTGATAAAGCTTTAATTCCGAAGAGTTTTTCTAAATCGATTGCCCCAAGACAGTTCATACAACTTTTTAATGAAGATTCACTAGGAAAATGGTTTCCATTTGGCATTAGATTTTTTAACACTTTTAATTTTGAAGATATAACATAAATAATTCTAATTAGTGAGGAAGGAGTTCTAAATGAAAAAAGTTGCTGTGTTTGGTCATGACTTAAAGTTTATATCCTATATTATGGATTATTTAGATAACTCCTCTAATTATCAAATTAGAATTGATCATTGGAATGGACATACGCGTCACGATGAAGGGAAAAGTTTAGAGGTGTTGGAGTGGGCAGACATCTTATTTTGCGAGTGGGGCTTAGGAAATGTGGTTTGGTGTCAGAAACATAAAAAGAGTAATCAGAAGTTAATCGTCAGGCTACATCGATTCGAGATGAACACAAGATTTCCGGCTTTATTTGATTATAATAAAATCGATCAACTGTTCACCATTTCTCCGTATGTTTACGAAGAATTCCATCGTGTAGCAAATGTTCCGCGTGAGAAAATGAAAGTGATATTTAATGCAGTCGATACTAAACGTTTTGCTAAACCTAAAGTTGATGGAGCAAATTTTAATATAGGAATGGTTGGCTACGTTCCTATGCTTAAAAGAATAGACCGTGCATTGGATATATTTGAAAAGTTATATGAAAGTGATTCACGTTACAAACTGATGATTAAAGGTAAAGAACCACAAGAAGTTAATTGGGTCTGGAAACTAGATTCACAAAGAAGATTTTATGAAGAAGTTTTTGATAGAATCGAGAACTCTAAATATAAGGATCATATTTTCTTTGAGGGATGGGGAGACGTATCGGAATGGTTGACCAATATTGGTTATGTCCTTTCCGTGAGTGATTATGAGAGTTTTCATTTAGCTCCGGTGGAAGGAATGGCTTCAGGTGCTTATCCTATCGTATTAGATCGCGAAGGAGTTCGATGTATCTTTCCAGAAAAATACATATTTAATAATACTCAACAAGCAGTGTCCTTTATTACGTCGGGGGATAAACAGCCAGAAACGGAGCTTGCTTCGTATGTAGAAGAGCGATTTGCTTTACCTAATATATGTTCAGAAATAGATAATTTGATACAGGAGATGTACCATGAATGAGGACAAAAGGCTCAACACTACAATAAAGATTTATTTTTCCACTAAAAGGTGATAAGATGGTTTAAGAAAATCTTTTAAAGAGGTGCCAGTATGTGGAATATTAGTGAGTTAGTTGTAGCATTCATCCTGTCAGCCACCACGGCATTACTTGTTACACCCATCATTTCACGATTAGCCATTAAATTCAATGCGGTTGATAAGCCTGATACCAATCGGAAATCACATAATGGCATTAAGCCAAGCTTAGGTGGACTCTCCATTTTCATCGGAGCAGCAGTGGGCTTCATTTACTTACAACCTGTCAACGTGCACATGACTGCCATCACCATAGGTGCTTTAATCATGATTATTACAGGTATGCTTGATGATATCTTTGACTTAAAACCATTATATAAGCTTGCAGGTCAAATATCAGCAGCTGTTGTCGTCGTTTCATCTGGTTTAGTAATAGAAAAACTTACTCTTCCGTTTATGGGAACTGTATATATAGATAATTTTGGAATTATTTTAACGATACTGTGGATTGTAGCAGCTTCTAATGCAATTAATTTGATTGATGGATTAGATGGTCTTGCTGCTGGTGTATCCGGAATAGGACTAGCTAGCATTCTTATAATGGGGATCATGGATTATCGAATAATAGTAGTTTATTTGACTACTATTTTAATCGGTGGTTGTATTGGATTTCTATTTCATAACTTCTACCCTGCAAAAATATTTATGGGTGACACAGGTGCTTTATTCTTAGGGTATTCCATAGCAGTTATCTCAATGCTTGGGTTATTTAAGAATGTAGCTTTCTTTAGTTTTATTGTTCCAATTATTGTTATCGCTGTTCCTGTTTTTGATACTTTACTCGCTATTATTAGAAGAGCCATTAATAAACAAGGTATTGCTACTGCTGATAGAAATCATATTCACTATCAGTTAATTAAAGCTGGGTATTCACACCGAGCTGCAGTTCTAATAATTTATGGTTTTAGTGCTTTCTTTGGAAGCATGGCAATTGTATTTAATAGTACTAGGTTGCTAACCTCGTTGTTTATTTTTCTATTTATTATTTTGGGAATCCAGTTAATAGCTGAATTAGCAGGAGTCACGGTCTCACAGAGGCGGCCAATAATGGATAGTATTCAAAAAATCAAAGGTGTAATAAAGGCGAAACAGCGTTTATAATCACTAAAAAGTACATGACAATAAAAAGCCGAACTAATTTTAATTAGTTCGGCTTTCATCTTGCTTACCTGTGACTTGCTTCTTCGGCAATTAACAATCCAATGGAGTTATTTTTGTTCCAAATGGAATTGAAATATGATAATGGAACGGGTCTATTACCTACATACGGAGCAATCTCCGGTGTTAGTACTGGTCGTCCTAAATCTTGCTGTGACCAGTCTGCTCTTCTTCCTCCACCAGGTATACCCCTTGTGTAGTATAATGAATAACCAGTTTTTAGACTAACTTTTTCAGCAATTTTCTTACTTAATTTATGCAGTGAATTGTTAATACCATATAAGTCATCTCCAAAATAGAGAATACTTCCTGAGGAATGGTAATCTACCTCAGTTTTAAAATTATGTGCTTTTGTAAACTCATATAGTGCAATGGCCTCTGGTTCAGATAGAGGTTTATATCCTTTAAAGTTTGCTGGTAATGGTCTTCCAGGATCATTTTGTACTAAATGCCAATTTTTCGGGAAGTTGCGATTTAAATCTACGCCTCGGCTATTTGCTTTCCAAGCTTTAAAATCTGTACTTCCATTATTCATTCTAATAACTTCATTCGGATTACTTACAGTTGAGGCACCGAATTGAACTAATGAAACACCATCAGGATTTACCATTGGTACGAACCAAATGGAAACCTCATCAAGAATTGCTTTAGTATTATAGGAATCAAATTTTGTTCCCTTTGCATAAGAATACGCATATTCATCAAGCATTTTCATTAATAGGTTCGTTGTCATATGTTCACGTGCATGCTGTGAGCCATTAAGAAATACTTCTTTTTTTCCAAACCCAAGCTTAACAGCATAAATGTTACGACCTTCAACCGATTTACCAATAACTTCTGTAGTTACTAAATAGGGATATTGTTGTTCTAATTTACGAATATCTTTTTCCATTTGAGAATAAGAGTATTTTGCAACATTTGCATTAACGACTTTTGCTATCGTATAGATACCTTTACCTTTTTTAGCTAATTCGCGGTAAGTTTTAGCTTTTTGTTTAATACTGCTACTCACACCAATAGATTCAATAATTTTATTATATCGATCGATAGAAGTAGTGAAATTACCACTTTGCTGTTTTCTAACAGCCCAATCCATTAATAACACAGCACTTTGGTCTAATCCTTTTTTAATTTGTTTATCTCTAGGATGAAGCGTATACCCTTCGTTAAATATTTCTAAACGTTTCGAAGCAGATCCTTCATTGTTTGCAGCTTGCATAATTTCTGATACTGATGGAAAAATTTCCATCTTATTAGCGTATTTTAATTTTAGAGATGTTTCATTTATTAGTGTATCTGGCAATGCAGGTGCAGAGAGAATGATTTCATATCGTTCTTGTGCAGTCTTAACATTTCCATTTAAGTGTTGTATAGTTGCCCATTCTAATAAAGAAATAGCACTAGATTCAACAGCGGCTTTTATTTCATTACTTCTAGGGTAGAACAGGTAGCTGTTAATAGCTAATTGTAATTTTTCTGTAGCTTTATAAGCATTATTAATTTGCTCAATCAATTCTTTAGAAGTGG
Source organism: Ornithinibacillus halophilus (assembly GCF_900129485.1). Taxonomy (GTDB): domain Bacteria; phylum Bacillota; class Bacilli; order Bacillales; family Amphibacillaceae; genus Ornithinibacillus; species Ornithinibacillus halophilus. The sequence goes on along the minus strand of NZ_FQVW01000004.1, from coordinate 16,329 downwards.
GTAATATTTTCCCGTCTAAAGCATATGCAAGTTTGTTTTCTGTTTCTGTCACTAATTCATTATTTAGTACCGTTACATCTAGAATCGTTTCATATCGGTCTATTGCAATGTCGATATTCCCTTTTAGATGTTGACTTGTTGCCCAATCTAGTAAATTTGTTGAACTTTCATTCACTGCAACGATAAAGTCTTTGTTTCTTGGATAAAATTCATAACTATCGATGGCAAGTGCTAGTTTACTAGATGCTTTAGTAGAAGCTTCAATTTGTTTTAGTAATTCTTCTTCCTTTGGCAAGACACTTCTGGAATTTGCTAGTTCTAGTTTCTTAGTAGCTTCTGTTTCGATAGTAGGCTCTAAGAATGGAGATGCTAGCACCATTTCGTAACGAGTAATGGCTGTATTTAATTTACCATTTTGGTGTTGAATGGTAGACCAATCCATTAATGAATAAGTACTGTTTATTAGGCCGTCTTTCATCAATGTATTTTCAGGAAAGCGTTCATATCCTTCGCTAAATAATGAGAATTTCTCAGAAACTTTCGTTGAACTGTTTGCAAGGTCATATAGTTGCTCTGATGTTAATTCTTGTTTGGATGAATACTTTAGATACTTTTCTGTTTCTACCCTTAATTCTTTGCTTAATTTCGGAGCGTTTAGAATTTGTTGGTAACGATCGGTTGCAATTTCATATTTTTGATTTTTGTGCTGTTTTTTAGCCCAATTGAATAATAGTTGAGCACTTTCATTGATACCAGTGATCAGATGTTGGTTTTCAGGATACAATTCGTATCCATTAATATAAATATCTAATTTACCAGAGGCTGTATTATCTTGGTCAGCCTGATGTATGATATTTTCAACAGTTGGAAGTGTTCTTCCTTCTAAAGCATAACCCAACCGTTTCAATATAATATCTTTAACATTTGAATCTAGTAGTGGTAGCTCTAATATACGTTCATATCGGGTTTGGGCAGTGTTTGTTTTTCCATTTTGATGTTGTCTTGTTGCCCATTCTAAAAGAGAGACAGTACTGCTTTGTAACCCTTGTTTAATAGCATCATGATTAGGATACAGGTGATAGCCTTCCTCATAAATATCTAAAATAGTAGAAACTTTATTGGAACGTTTAGCCATTTCAATATAATGTGCAGGTGCTAACTGTTCTTTTTGGGCATATCCCAAATATTCTTCAGCAATTTGTTTAATAGTAGGATCAGTTACGGGTGCATCTAGAATAGATTGGTATCTGTCTACTGCTGTATGATAAATTCTCTGTTGATGTTTATTGTTTGTCCAATTAAATAAAAGCTCTGCACTATAGTTTACACCTGATTCCAATTCCTGATGATTGGGATAAACATAGTAGCCTTCAGAATAGATATCGAGTTTACCAGAGGCTGTAGGATTATTATTAGCTTGATTGATAAAATCCTGTTCCATTGGAAGTGCAGAATCTATGTATTCTAGCTTTTTTTCTGTTTCTTTCTTAATTGCATCATTTAACATAGGTGCATTGAGGATTAGATTATAACGTATTTCTGCTATTTCTAAGGAACCCTTTTGATGTTTCGTTGTACTCCAATCCAATAGCGATCTAGCACTTGTGTTAATCCCTTCTACAAATCTACTATCTGATGGATAGTGATAGTATGCTTCTATAAACGCTTGTAATAATTTAGAAGCAGTCTTTTGAGAGTTCGCAAATTCAAACCACTCATCTGCAGTTCTTTCATCGTTCAGAGTAGATTCTTCTGTTAGTTCTTCAGCATAACTTAGCTCTGGAACTAAAAGGATCGATACTAGTAATAATAGAAATAATAGCTTCTTCAAATTCTTTCCTCCTGTGTTAAGTTTTTATGATAGTTATACCAATATATTATATCAAACTCTTTACGTTATTTGACATAAAAATAAAACTAGGAGGGAAAGGGATTTATTGGAAAATAATATTTAACCATAAAAAGATCCGACAAATTGAATTTGTCGGATCTACATTTTCATAGCTAGAGTTTAATTATTCTAAACCTATTTTTAGCTTTATTCATAATTAGGTTGCACGTTTACTTGTGAATGAGCACTTTCTGAAGGGCGATCAGTTTTCTCAAGTTCTAGGTGATTTCTTAATGTCTTTTTTGTTTCATTTAATGCTAATTCATCTAATTTCCAGTAATAAATTCCAGCTGGTTGATAGTTTTGTCCTTCTAATGTCATAGATTCGATGTTTAGTTTTCCATTAGTGGCATAAGGTAAGAAACTCTTCATATCATCGAATGATAAGCTAGTTGTCATGTTGTCTCCAACTGCTTCCATTACATCATCTAGTTTAAATATTGAACCTACAGATGCAGTCTTTTTCGCTACAGCTTTTATGAGTTCCATCTGTCTCTTTCCACGTTCAATATCATTATCCAGTTTTCTGGTTCGTGCTAATGCTAATGCTTCTTCTCCATTTAATTGTTGCTCACCAGGTAATAAGTGAATAGAATTCTTCTTATCATTAGAGTCAGATTCCCAAAACTCATAAGGAACATCAGCAGTGATGCCACCAATTGCATCTACCACATCAACAAACGCATGGAAATTCAATTTGACATAATAATCAACGGGGACATCGAGTAAATGCTCCACTGCTTCAATACTTGCTTTAGGTCCACCAAAAGCATGAGCATGGTTGATTTTATCTTCATAGCCCACCTCTGGAATGTATACTAAGGAATCACGTGGGATACTAACGAGTTTCACACTTTTGTCCTTTTTGTTTAGTGTCGCCAACATCAAGGCATCAGATCGAGAACTACCTTCGTTGGCACGGTGTTCACTCTCATCAACACCTATTATGAGGATAGAAATATTGTCTTCTTTTGGATTCACTTTTTCTTGTCTAAGGTTCGATTTATCTCTTCCATCATTTTCATAGGAACCTGTAACAACTGCATCAGCCTTATTCCATAACGAAATAAATATGCCAGATCCACCAATGATTACAATGAGGAGTGGTATTAACATAAAATATATTCTTTTTCTTAATTTACGTTTCTTTTTGACTTTCCTTTTTTCAAGTCGAGAACTGGTCATTCTTGTTTTCCCCTTTTAAGCAAATAATTTATGCATCGAGTACAATTTTACTATGAAACTATGAAATAGTACATTAAAATATAATAACAATTATAATAATCCTGTATTAAATTTGTACTAATATATAAGACGATAAAATCCTTGTATATGTTTCAAATTTAGTGAAGTTTTTTGCAAAAAAGATTAGATATTAAGGCTTGAAAAGAAAAAGCCGACATATATGCAGCTATATGTCGGTGAATCTTATTAATTAATAGTTAATTGTGGATTAGCAGTTGGTGAGAGGTTAAGGTGTGTACGCAATTCCTTTTGTACTTGTAGCTGGCTTTCTTCGTCAATGATATAATACCATCCCCCTTGAATATATCCTCCCTTACCTTCTAATTGGATTGTTTCTAATGAAATATCTTCAGCTAGCCCATAAGAAAGGAAACTTTTCATATCATCAAAGGATAAATTGGTCTTCATGTTGTCACCAATGGCTTCAATAACATTGCCTAGCTTAAATACAGAACCCATTGATGTGGCCTTGCCTGCAATAGCCTTAATTATTTCTTGCTGTCGCTTTCCACGGTCCACATCGGAGTCGTATTTCCTTGTTCGAGCTAAAGCAAGAGCTTCTTCACCATCTAATTCTTGATAGCCAGGCAATAAATGAATGGTGTTTTTCTGGTCTTGTGAATTCGATTCAACAATCTCATACGGGACATCGAACATGATGCCACCTAAAGCATCAACCACTTGAACAAATGCTTCAAAATTCATTCGGACAAAATAATCGACAGGTACATTTAAAAATTCCTCTACAGTTTCAACGGTAGCATCAGGCCCCCCGTGGAAGTGAGCGTGATTAATTTTGGTGTTGTAGCCAACCTCTGGCACATAAACTAAGGTATCTCGTGGGATGCTTAGTAGTTTAACTGAACTTTTTTGTTTATTAAAAGTAGCTAGGATAATGGCATCTGTACGACTTTTTTCCCCATAATTACGATGTTCACTCGTATCAACACCTAAAAATAAAACTGATACGTTATCTTGAAGTGGATCGACTTTTTCAGCTCTTAGATTAGATTTATCTTCATCACGTTCTAACTTCTCGTGAGATTCATTTACTATATTTTTTGTTTTCGTATATAAATTTGATACATAAATTCCACCAATTAATAGAAGGATAGCAATGAAAATACTTCCATTTATTAATAATTTCTTTTTATTTGTAAGCTTTTTTCTAGACATAAAGTTTCTCCCTTTATAGTATCTACCTCATAAGTAGTTGACTAAATAGTAGTCGTGTATACGTTAAAGAAGATGCTTTATCTTTATTTTTAAATACAAAAGTTGTAGGATATAATGGAAACAAAGAGAATCGTAGAATTACTTGGAGGTTACATAATGAAAATTACGGTAGCTGGAACAGGCTATGTTGGCCTATCAAATGCTGTATTACTAGCACAATACAATGAAGTGATCGCATTAGATATTATTCAAGAAAAAGTGGATATGATCAATAATAAAAAGTCTCCAATTGTTGACGAAGAAATCGAGAATTTCTTAGCAACAAAAGACTTAAATCTAACTGCAACTATAAATAAAGAAGAAGCCTATAAAAATGCACAATTTGTAATAATTTCGACACCAACGAATTATGACCCAGATAAGAACTATTTTGATACAAGTACGGTAGAAGATGTCATTGAGACAGTATTGGAGATTAATCCTGATGCAGTGATGATAATAAAATCAACCGTACCAGTAGGATATACGAAAGAAGTAAGGGAAAAGTATAACACAAATAATATCATCTTTTCTCCTGAATTTCTAAGAGAAGGTAAAGCACTTTATGATAATTTACACCCTTCACGTATTATAGTCGGGGAACAGTCAGACCGTGCGAAGAAGTTTGCAGATTTGTTAGTCGAAGGTGCAATAAAAGAAGATATCCCTGTGCTATATACAGATTCCACAGAAGCAGAAGCAATTAAACTGTTTGCGAATACGTATTTAGCATTACGTGTCGCGTTCTTTAATGAATTGGATACGTATGCAGAGGTAAGAGGCCTAAATACCCAACAAATCATTGAAGGTGTCGGCTTAGACCCACGAATTGGAACGCATTATAATAACCCATCGTTTGGTTATGGTGGCTATTGCTTGCCTAAAGATACAAAACAGTTGCTAGCAAATTATGAGGATGTTCCAAACAATATCATTGGTGCGATCGTCGATGCCAATCGAACAAGAAAAGATCATGTTGCCGAAATGATCTTACAACGCAATCCGAAAATCGTTGGAATTTATCGTCTAACGATGAAAACCGATTCAGATAACTTTAGACAATCATCGATCCAAGGTGTAATGAAACGTATAAAAGCAAAAGGAATCGAAGTCGTGATTTATGAGCCTGTTTTAGAAGAGGATGAATTTTATAATTCTAGAGTTATTAAGGATTTCGATGAATTCAAGAAAATTAGTGATGTGATCGTAGCTAATCGCCTTTCAGATGAAATTAAAGACGTGAAAGATAAGGTGTACACAAGGGATTTATTTAGTAGGGACTAAAAGTTGAATAATGTAGGAAAACATTAATCAGTGGGGGAATTGCCTTCACTGATTTTTTTGTGCTGAATTAAAGCTGTTTTAAGTTTCGTAGTCACAGTGGTCACTCTAAAGAATTGAATATGTACTGTCAGTTGTATGTGGAAATTAAGAAAAAATGAATCTTTTTTAATTTTTTTCTCAAAAGACACCCCTTTTTGCAAACTTTTTTCGAATGTATAGGTGAAAGGAGGTGTTACACATGGCAGTAGCTGATTTAAAAAATTCCACATTACGCCTTGTGTTTAACGTTGGGAACGACATCAATACTGGTGAGCCAATTTATAAAACAAAAAGTTTCAGCAAAGTGAAAACAGATGCAACAGCAGACCAGCTTTATGCAGTTGCGACGGCATTTGCTAGTTTGACGGATATCCCACTTTATAACATTGAGCGTAGAGACAACTTAGATATTCGAGAAGCGTAGGTAGGAGAGGATGGTTTGAAAAAAATTTTAATGGAAAGGAGGGAAATACATGAAGAAACTTGAATTAAAGTTTGTCAATGAGCTTGGAAAAATAGTAACGTACAGCATCGACAGTCCTGAAGAGCCAGTAGACCCATCAAAAGTACACGCAGCTATGGATGAAATTATTGCTCAAAACGCCTTTAACACTGGCGGTGGGAATTTGGTAGCTAAGAAAAGCGCGCGCATTGTTGAGCGTACTGTGGAAGATGTTGATTTAGGATTGGAATAATATATGGAAAGGTAAGGAGTAGAGGATGGGCCAGCGTGATGCTGGCCTGTTTTCGTTAGATGGTAGTAGGAAAGAACTGAGATGTCTAGCATCGTGTAATTGGGGGAGTTTTTTCTCTAAGGTTGATAATTTTAAATGAAGGGGGGGAATGGACGATGGAGACATGGATCCCATTCTTAACAGAGGTAGGATTTCCAATAGCGGTGACGTTTTATTTATTGCATCGCATTGAAGGGAAACTGAACACATTAATAGAATCCATCCATGCATTGCCGGAGAGGATGAGGTAGGGGAAGTATAGTGGGGTGGGGGTGCGCTAATGGTGTGGAATATGTTCTTAGCGTTGTAGGGCTCGCTCCTCATGGGTAGGACTCGCTCCCCGAGGGTGTGAATTCGCTCCTCATGAGGTGGAATTTGCTCGGTGCGGGATAGAACTCGCTCCTCATGGTGTGTATCGCCACAGGGGTTGATTCGCTCCCTCTGGTGTAGAATTCGCTCGCCACGGGTTAGAACTTGCTCCCCATGATGTGGAATTCGCTCGCCACAAGGGTTGATTCGCTCCCCACATAAAGAGACTCGCTCCATAAAATTCAAAGTTTGCTCATCCAAACAAAAAATACCACACTTAAAAAAACAAAAAATGAGGCAAGCCACATATAGGCTTGCCTTTTAAAAGAGACTATTCTCTTATTTCACAATTAAAATTTCGCAGTCGGCATGATGTAGAATGTGGTTGCTGACGCTTCCTAGGAAGAATTTTTTCATTCCACCTAACCCACGGCTACCGACTATGATCTCATCAATGTTGTGTTCTTCGGCATATTGGCATAATTTCATCCCTGCATTCCAATGGTAATTGTCAATGATGACTGAGGTGCGGATATTCATGCTGTCCTCCGAATTCTCTCTAATTGCTTTTAATTCTTCTTTAAAATCTTCTGCTAATTCCATTTGAATACTGTGCGCGATTGCTGCGTTCGTAGTTGGGCCAGTATTTGGAACAATGGTGACGACGTGCAACTCGGTATCAGGCTCAAACTTAATTTGAGCTTTTGCTTTATTAAGGGCTTTTTTGCTTAAATCTGAGCCATCGTATGCTACTAGAATTTTTCTCATAGTGCAGCACTCCCTTAATAGATAAAGTAGAAAGGTACTATCCTTCCTACTTCTATTATACTACGTAATTTTCCTGAAAAGATTGAACCTTAAGTAAACGTTCTGTGACGGGAGTGTGACGTGATATAGGTCCCTTGTTCACTTCAAAACACGACATTTTTTGTATGGAAATGTCAAAATTAATCCAGTATACTAGAAAGGAAGGAGGTGAAAAGATGAGTAAAGAACAGTTAGATCGCATGGAAGATGCCATTTCTAATTTAACGCGAATCGTTGGTAAAATCCTGGAAGAACAGAATTCAATGAGAGAAGAAATGACATCGTTTAGAGAAGAACAAAGATTAATGCGAGAAGAAATTAATTCTATTAAAGAAGAACAATGTGCCATGAGACAGGAAAACAATGCTCAACACGAAGAATTTAAAGAACAAATAAACGAAATAAAAACAGATATGAAAATATTTTGGGATAAAGCCAACAATAATGAACTAGAAATCGGTCGAATTAAAAAGCTACAAGGATATTAATCAATATTAGGTATATTAGGTATCAACCATCCTCGTGTTCCTACAGATTTCTTCTCAATAAAAATAATTCCAATAAAACTGGCCCCGTTAGTTGCCTCTTTATTAGATGCTTCTAACGGGGTTTTTAATTGTTTTATAATACTATTTTTTAATAAAAGTTCAGCTTCCTAGTGGACAGGTGGTCTGAGAAACCTATTTCAGCATTCTACCAATTCTTAGCCTCTTTTGCATGAGGTTAACGACGTTTTTCGTCTGCTGAAATAGTAATTCTTCTGCTTGTTCCATGGATTCTTCAAGGGTCAATGGTTTATTAATGATGGAGAAGCAACCACTGAATTTTCCTAAGAGGGCATCAAGATTTCCCGCTAGCCCACCAGAGATAAGGATTGCCGGAACTTGGTTCTTGCTTGCTAAATCAGCAATATAACCTGGTGCTTTTCCTTGCAAGGTTTGCTTATCACTTTGTCCTTCCCCGGTGATGACAAGGTCTGCCTGTTGGATGGCTGCTTCCACATTAGATGCCTCACCAACAAGCTTTGCTCCGGATAAAAGTTCTGCATTCAGAGTGAGAAATGCAAAACCAAGTCCACCTGCTGCGCCGGCACCGGGTGTGGAGCTAAGTTTGTTATCGGTACCTTCAATGAGATGAGAGAAGGATGTCATTGCCTGATTATAGGTGGCGACTTGCTCAGGAGTGGCTCCTTTTTGTGGTCCGTACACTGCACTTGCACCATTTTCACCCGTTAGAGGATTTTCCACATCACATGCAACTTTAATAGTTGTAGTTTTTAACCGTGGGTCTAAATTATTAAAATTAATATATTTAATATCTTTCAAATCTTGCCCATAAATCCCAACTTGATTTCCGTGTTGATCGTACGCTTCCATGCCAAGGGCTGTTAGCATTCCAAGCCCAGCATCATTGGTTGCACTCCCACCGAGACCGATGATAAAAGAATTGCAGCCACGGTCAAGAGCATTCTTCATTACTTCTCCAAGCCCATAAGTTGTGGTATTGTCGGGATTGCGCTTGTGTGCTGGTACTTGTGTGAGTCCGGCAATATTTGCTACTTCCATCACAGCAGTGTTGTTGTCGATAATGGCATAGTATGTTGTGATTTTATCACCGAGCGGCCCAGTGCATTCTATGGGAATTTTAGTGCCATTTGAGGCAGCAAGGAGCGCATCAACCGTGCCCTCACCACCGTCTGCCATTGGTTTTTGAATAATATTGTGGTTTTGATTCAATGATTCAATCGCACGCTGCATAATCGATGTCGCTTGTGTAGAAGTTAAACTTCCTTTAAATGAATCTGGTGCAAGGACAATGTTCATTATGTACCTCCTAAAAGTTTATTGTAGTTGGGGAGGGGAAGTGGTTTTCGCTCGTAGAAGAGTGGAAAGTGCTCGCCCCTGGGTAGGAGTCGCTCCACCTCGATGTAAACTCGCTCGCTCCTGGGTAGGAGTCGCTCCGCATCGAGGTCAATGTGCTCGCCTCAGGTTGTGAATCGCTCCGCATCAGGGTGAACTCGCTCGCTCCTGGGTAGGAGTCGCTCCGCATCAAGGTAAACTCGCTCGCTCCTGGGTAGGAGTCGCTCCGCATCAAGGTAAACTCGCTCTCCCCAGGGTAGGAATTGCTCCGCATCAAGGTGAATATGCTCGCCTCCGGGTAGGAATCGCTCCGCATCGAGGTGAACTCGCTCGCCCCAGGGTGTGAATCGCTCCGCCTCGAGGTAAACTCGCTCGTCCCCGGTGTGAGTTCGCTCCGCGTCAAGGTTAACTCACTCCTCACATGTTCAATATTGATCCTACCCACCACCTAATCGCTCACAAAAACAAATATCTCGCTCCTAATTAAAAATCATTAATTTTGTATTTTAAAGATACTTTCTACATCAATTATACAATTTCCTCCTAAGCATAATTGAATTTTAAGGCCGTTCTGGGTCTTTATTTTTAAATTTTACCAATGTGACAGACGTACAAAAAACATGTAAGATAATTTCAAATAAAAAATGTTCTCTAATAGAAGGGGGAATTATATGTATATGAAACCTCTAGGGTATCCCTTGCCTTTGAAGAAACTTGAAGTAATTTTGCCAAGACTTCATCCCAAGTTTCCACAGCTTCAAGAAATGGAGAAAGATCTGGCCAGTAGGAAAAAGGGGTATATTGGAGAGAAGAAGGTAGATTATTACTTAAAACTTTTACCTCAAAAATTTGTCATTCTCCAGGATGTCTGTCTGGAATTTCAAAGACATAAATTTCAGATTGATAATGCAATTCATTCCCAATATGCGATATATCTAGTTGAATCAAAAAATTACAATGGCAAAATTACTTTTGATACCATTCTCAAACAACTTATTCGAAGTGATGGAAAAATTGAGGAGGGTTATCGATATCCGATCACTCAATCTGAGTCCCATAAGCTATATCTCCAAAGCTGGCTTCATGAAAGAAATTTCCACGACATTCCAATCATTCCCCTCGTTGGCATTGCAGACCCCACCACCATAATTGATGTGATCGGTGACCGTGCATCAATCGCAAGAACCGTCGTACATGCCGAGTATCTTCCGCATGAAATTATGAAAATGGACGAAAAATTTAAGCAGAATAATAGTCCTAGAATTCAACCACAAACAATAGGAAAGACTATTTTAAATGAATGTACGGAATTTGATATTGATATCGTTTCGCAATATGGTGTGAAACCAGAGCATTTATATCCCGGAGTTCATTGCCCGAATTGTGGCCATCTGAGAATGAAATGGATTGGTTGGAAATGGACTTGTCCAAAGTGTCAAAAGACCTCTAAGCACGCCCATTGGAAAGCATTAGCTGATTATTTTCTATTGTTCAAACCAACGATTACAAATTCTGAAGCAAGATACTTTCTCCAAGTCAACTGCCGCCATCAGGTGAAGAGATTGTTAGCTGATGCTAGATTGGAATATGTACCTGAAAAACGAGTGTGGAGGGCGAAGTGAATGAAGCGCAATGATAGTAGCCGTTCTCCACCGGGTTTGAAGTTGGTAGAGGAGATGGACTTCCACAACTCGCTCGAGAAGGAGTAAAACTTGCTCCCACTGAGGTTAAACTCGCTCGCCAAGGGTGTGAACTTGCTCCACAATGAGATAAACTTGCTCGCCAAGGTGTAAAAGTCGCTCCTCCCTGAGGCCAACTCGCTCGCCAAGGAGATGAACTCGCTCCACCCAGAGGCCGACTTGCTC
>NZ_FQVW01000004.1:0-3996 GCF_900129485.1 Ornithinibacillus halophilus | reverse complement strand
GCCAAGGAAATCGCTCGCGCCCCATGTCAAAATGCTCCCCAACCTCCAAAATTCGCTCGCCCCTAAAAAGAACTCGCTCCCCAACCAAAGGAATTCGCTCCACACCCGATTCCACTACCAACTACTACCCCCAAAACTTCACCCTATCTCTAATCTATGATAAAATTTCATTATAGGATGATAATTTAGAATAATTTAAAATTAACATACAAAATACAGGAGGTTAATATATGCTAAAGGTTGGAGTTATAGGTGTTGGGTCCATTTCAGAATTACATATTGAACCGTATAAGAATAATAAAAAAGTAGAATTAGTTGCTTTTTGTGATGTGAATGAAGCGCGTGTACAGGAAAAAGGGAAAAAATATGAGGTGGAGCAGTTATACACCGATTATAAAGAGCTGTTAAAAAATGAAGATATTGATGCAGTGAGTATTTGTACGTGGAATAATTCGCATGCTGATATTGCGATTGCAGCATTAGAGGCTGGGAAGCATGTGCTAGTTGAGAAGCCGTTAAGCATGACGGTGGAGGAAGCGGAGGCCGTTCAAGCGGCTGTTGAGAAAACAGGCAAGGTGCTACAAGTTGGGTTTGTTCGCCGCCATGCCTCCAATGCAAAATTACTCAAAACATTTATTGATCATGACGATCTGGGAGAGATTTATTATGCAAAAGCTTCGTGCCTTCGTCGTCTAGGGAATCCAGGTGGCTGGTTCAGTGACAGCTCCAAATCTGGAGGTGGTCCATTAATCGACCTAGGTGTACATATGATTGATATTTGCTGGTACTTAATGGGCAAGCCGAAGCCGGTTTCTGTAAGTGGCAACACGTACAACAAGCTTGGAAATCGTAGCCATGTAAAAAATCTATCTTTCTATAAAGCTGCCGATTATGATCCAACACTAAACGATGTGGAAGATTTAACAAATGCGATGATTCGTTTTGAAAATGGTGCTTCCTTGTTGGTGGATGTTAGTTTTACGTTGCAGGCGAAAAAAGATGAGATTTCCGTGAAACTCTTTGGTGACAAAGGTGGAGCAGAGATTGAACCTGAACTAGCAATTGTATCGGAAAAACATGACACGATTTTAAACATGGCACCACAAGTGGATAACTTAGGCTTTGATTTTAACCAGGCCTTCACGAGTGAAATCAACCATTTTGTAGACTGCTGCTTGGAAGGAAAAGAAAATATTGCGCCTGTTCAAGATGGGGTAGAGGTAATGCGCATGCTAAATGCTGTCTATGAATCTGCGAAAGCTGGAAAAGAAATAAGAATGTAAAGGCGTTTACAAAATAAAGGAGCGTTTTCGATGAAAATTAGTGTAAGCATGTATAGTGTCCATAAAGTTGTGCAAACAGAGGGCTGGTCACCAGTTGATTTTGTTCATTTTGCAAAAAGCATTCAAGCTGATGGGGTGGAATTACTCGATATTTACTGGAAGGATAAAGAAAAAGAAATTCCTGAAGTGTTGAAGGAAGTGAAGGAACAAGGGTTGGTCGTGTCAGCGTATGATGTGACGAATAATTTTGTTGTGGAGTCAGAGGAAGAGCGCATGCAACAAGTCGAAAAAGTAAAAGATGGTATTCGCGTGGCAAAACAGTTAGGAACCAATATCGTCCGCACGTTCTGTGGGGACTTAAGTGGCGATTTAACGTATGAAGACGGGCAAGAGTGGATTGTTGATGGATTAAAAAAGGCAGCTGAATTTGCAGAACAAGAGGAAGTTTATCTTGCTATTGAAAACCACGGACTTTTAGCTGGGCGCAGTGAACAAGTGGAAGAAATCATCGCGAAGGTTGGCAGTCCTTTTGTAAAATCAACTTTCGATACGGGGAACTTTTTATTGGTACATCAAGATCCAAAACAGTCATTTGATCGCTTGAAAAAGGAAATCGTCCATGTTCACTTTAAAGATTTTCGCAAAAAAGATCCTTCCGAAGATGTGAATGGATTCCGTTCCATGAAAGGGGAGGAGCTGATTGGGACGATCCCTGGAGATGGGCAGGTGGATTTAGGGTATGTGGTGAATGGCTTGAACGAGAATGGCTATGATGGCTGGCTTTCGATTGAGTATGAGGGGGTAGAGGATCCGAAAGAAGCAAATCTGGAATGTGTCAATCGGTTGAAAAAATTATTGTCATAGGAGGCGAGTGCGTTGGCAAAAGTTATTTTATTGGATAAGCAAAAAGTGGGCCGTGTCGATGGGCTAGTGGTTGAATCGGCTTCAGATGTCCGTGATGGATGTTTTTATGTTGGAGATGAGGCGTTGGAGGGACATGATGTGGTTGCACCGGCAATGAGTGTGTTGGAAGGCAGGCTTCAGAAAGTATACTTCGATTTGGAGAGTTATTTATTTTTCCAACAGGCAAAAGCTGTGATTCTGGATAGCTCTGTTCCTCGGGGAGTTTTTCGTTTCAGAAGAATGACAACGGATACAACTACGGCTGTGATTGCTGAGGACTTGATGGTCGTGTCTTCTGTACTTGGTAAGCCAGAACGTGTTTGGGTGAAGCGCTCGGAAGTAAATGATGTACCACGGCATGTCATTGTAACTGTGGACTTCGGTGGAGGAACGATGGCCCATCTTGACTATACGTTTGGTGAGCGAGAGTTTATCGAGTTGCAATGGAGTGGTAATAAAAAAATCATTGAATTTAACAGTGATGACGTGAATCCAATTTCCCCACAGCAGTCTAGTGTATTGAAATATCAGCCAGAATTAATTTTGAAAAATTCCCGTGATGTGACGGATGACTTAGTGGAGCAGTTGAAAGCCTATCATGAGCAAGTTTTTGGAGGTGAATCGAAATGAAAATTGGGATGATGAGCTTTGCCCACATGCATGCATACAGCTATGCAGATAGTTTGCAGAAGCTGGATGGCGTCGAGATGATTGGGGTGTTCGATGATGATGTGGCTCGTGGACAAGAGGTTGCTGCAAAATATGGGATGAAGCATTTTTCTGATATGGAGGAATTTTTGGCAGCTGATATGGATGCAGTGATCATTTGTAGCGAAAATATCCGCCATAAAGAGATGGTGCTAGCTGCTGCACAGGCGAAAAAACATATTTTATGTGAAAAGCCAATTTCCACAAATATTGCTGATGCTGAGGAGATGATTCGTGCATGTGAGGACAATGGGGTTATTCTCCAAATTGCTTTCCCCGTGCGATTTAATGAGCCAATTCGCCAACTGAAGGCGATGATTGATGCAGGCGAACTTGGTGAAATTGTAGCATTCCGCACGACAAACCGCGGGCAAAATCCGGGTGGGTGGTTTATCGATGAAGCAATGTCTGGTGGTGGCGCCGTCCTTGACCATACCGTGCACATGGTTGATATCATGCGCTGGTTAACGGGCTCTGAGGTAAGTGAAGTATACGCAATGGTGGATTCTTATTTCCACGATATCCCGATAGATGATGCAGGCCTCTTGACGTTGGAGTTTGAAAATGGAGTCATCGCCTCCCACGATGCGAGTTGGTCATACTTTGAAGAATATCCAACATGGGGCGATGTAACGATTGAAGTGATCGGTACCAAGCGAACCGTAAAAGTGGATGCGTTAAAAGAACACTTTAGGTTGTTTGCTAACGGGGCTGACAAAGCGTTGTCCAATGTTTTCTTCGGAAAGGATATGGATTTTGGACTGGTTGAGGATTTCATTGATTGCGTGAGGACTGGTAGTAAACCGTCAATTACAGGATATGATGGACTGAAGGCGACGGAAGTAGGACTAGCGGCATATGAATCTAGTAAGAAGAAGGATAGAGTGTTGTTGTAAAAGTGGAGGGCTGCCCTGATTGGGGGGGCCTTTTAGTTTGTGGTGGGGCTCGCTCCACCTGTGGTGGATCTTGCTCGCCCTTGGGGGGATTCGCTCCATCAAGGGTAGGGGTCGCTCGCCCCAGGGTAAAAGTTGCTCCCCAGCAGTGAAAACTCGCTCGCCCCCAGGATGAGATTCGCTCCTCGGTAGTGTGAACTCGCTCGCCC
>NZ_FQVW01000017.1 GCF_900129485.1 Ornithinibacillus halophilus | reverse complement strand
AAAAAGACTTGCATTTTAATTCAGAAGTGATTATAATAAGTCTTGTCCTTAAATTTAATAAATGTCTGGTAGCGATAGCGAGAAGGTCACACCTGTTCCCATGCCGAACACAGAAGTTAAGCTTCTCAGCGCCGATGGTAGTTGGGGCTTTGCCCCTGCAAGAGTAGGACGTCGCCAGGCTTTATAATATCGCGGGGTGGAGCAAGCCGTTACAGCTTGAATTACTACTATGTGCAGGCTTGTGAGGAGTTACCTCAATGGTTATTCTCCTTAGCAAACGACAAACAGTCTTTTTGAGCAATGCTCCTACCGATTTAACTGCGAGTAACCCCGATGGATATACTTCATTGAATATGCTTGTAGAAGCAGGGGTCACTATTTAGTTATTGCTCATTAATAATTTTTTTAGGATTAATATCATTTTCCTTATATCGCGGGGTGGAGCAGTCTGGTAGCTCGTCGGGCTCATAACCCGAAGGTCGTAGGTTCAAATCCTGCCCCCGCAACCAAATTAATTCAACTAACCACGTAGAATATACTTCTTAGCTAGTTGAATATCAGTAGTACTGTAAAGTGCAACCAAAATATTCCAACTAACTACATTGATTATACATTTTTGCTAGTTGGAAATCAGTAGTACTGTAAATTTCAACCAATTAAATTGGTCCGGTAGTTCAGTTGGTTAGAATGCCTGCCTGTCACGCAGGAGGTCGCGGGTTCGAGTCCCGTCCGGACCGCCATATAAATAATAATACATATACACACATGATTTCTTCTTTGAAGTCATGTGTTTTTTATTGTATATAAACATATTCTATCGGTAAAATCTTTAAGTGAAAGTAAATCGTATAATTTGCTACTTGTACTATATTCAATCTTGTAATCTTCATTGATGGAGTTTTACAAATCTTACTGGCTGGTACCTATTACTTAGATTTTTTCTTTTCTATACTTTTTGCTATGATGAGTATAGAAGAAATATAGGAGTTCGTGATAACATGGATGAGTTTCAATTTATTAAACATATTGAACAAAATTTCTATAGACAATCAACTATAAGAAAAGGTACTGGTGATGATGCTGCTGTATTTACTCAAAACTATCAGGAGACAGTAGTAGCTAAAGATATGCTAGTTGAAAATGTCCACTTTTCTCGCAAAACGATGGAACCTTTTCACATAGGTTATAAGGGATTAGCAGCCAATATTAGTGATTTAGCTGCTATGGGCGCCTCTCCTGCATTTTATTTAGTAGGGATATCCATACCACCTAATTGGTCTATTAAGGAAATAGAGGATATCTATAATGGATTCAAGGCTATCTCGAATCATTACGGTATGGATTTAATCGGCGGAGATACCGTATCAGGAAATGAACTAGTTTTGTCGGTTACTGTCATTGGCTTTGTCAATAAGAATAGAATACGATATCGTCATTTAGCTAAAGATGGTGATGTTGTGTTTGTTACAGGTCACTTAGGGGACTCTCAAGCAGGTCTCCATCTATTAACTAGTGCGACTAGTATGGAACGGTTTAATGACGTAGATTACTTTATTCACAGGCATCGTATGCCAACTCCAAGAGTAAAATTTTCAAAAGCTATTGAAACTATACCTAGAGTAAGTCTAAATGATATTAGTGATGGCTTGGCAAGTGAAGCAAATGAGATTGCAGAAGCATCACAAGTGGATATAATTATATTTGATAAAAAAATACCGTCTCATCCATCCTATAATCAGTTTCCATTGAACGATCAGAAAAAATGGAAGTATTTTGGTGGAGAAGATTTTGAGTTATTAGGAACTGTTTCCCCATCTGATTGGTCTAAACTTGAAGAAGCAGCAAGGATAAGTGATACGCGACTTTCAAAAATTGGATATGTGTCTGATAAAAAGGACAGAAGTGGACGTGTTTATCTGGAACGAACCGGCCAATCAAGGATACAGTTAAAAAAAGAAGGATATAACCATTTAAGTAGGTGATATAATGGAGAAACATCAAATAATAACGGAAACAGAGATAGAGACAAAACGATTAGCTGAAAACCTTGCTCAATTATTAAAACCTGGTGATGTTATAACTTTGGAAGGTGATTTAGGAGCAGGTAAAACAACATTTACTAAAGGACTAGCTAATGGGCTAGGAATTAAACGGACAGTCAGTAGTCCTACCTTTACTATTGTTAAGGAATATGAAGGGGAATTACCTCTATACCATATGGATGTTTATCGACTAGAAGGTTCTGAAGAAGATATTGGTTTTGATGAATATTTTAATGGTAGTGGAATTACCGTTGTTGAGTGGGCTCATTTTATTGAGGATTACTTACCTGAAGAAAGATTGAATGTAAATATTGAATATAAGGACGAGCATAGTAGAGTATTGACTTTTGAACCAATAGGTCGACATTTTAATTCGATCGTTCGGGAGTTAATCGGCTGATTTAAAATAAAGGAGTTACAAGTATGTATATATTGGCAATGGATACATCTAACCAGTCTTTAGGTGTGGCAATTATGAAAGGCAGTGAGGTTTTAGGAGAATTAATTACCAATATACCTAAAAATCACTCAGTTCGTCTCATGCCGGCTGTAGACAAGTTGATGAGAGAAGTTAATATAACCCCTGACCAACTAGAAAAAATAGTGGTAGCTAAAGGACCTGGATCTTATACTGGAGTTAGAATAGGGCTAACAACAGCAAAAACGCTTGCATGGTCTCTAAATATTCCTATTGTAGGTGTATCCAGTTTAGAGGTTTTAGCATACCAAGGGAGGCTGACTGCTTCAGCATTATGTCCATTTTTTGATGCAAGAAGAGGCTTAGTTTATACAGGTCTGTATGAATGGAATCATAGCAACAGCCAGATGGAACAGCTTAAGAAAGAGACAAATATGTTAATGGAAGATTGGTTAGGAATTCTTAAAGACACTGGAAGAGAGATATTATTTTTAAGCCCTGATATGGATAAACATCGAGAAGTTATTCTTGATATATTAGGCGAACAAGTAATTTTCCCTAGTGAAAGTATTCAAATTGCAAGGCCATCTGACTTGGCACTTGCAAGTATGAAAAAGGAAAGTGATTCTACACATGGTTTAACTCCAAACTACTTGAGATTAGCTGAGGCAGAATCCAAGTGGTTACAATCACAAAAGGAACAAAAAAATAATGGCTAATTTAAAAATTAGAAAAATGAAGTTAAGGGATATTGAAGGGGTGTTGAAAGTAGAAAGAATGTCATTTTCAACACCCTGGACTAAGGATATATTTATACAAGAAGTGGAAAGGAACCAACATGCCCATTACTATGTGATGGAAATTAACGACTCAATAGTAGGTTATGTTGGATCCTGGGTTGTAATGGATGATGCACAAATAACGAATATAGCCATCATGCCTGACCTTCGAGGAAATAAGTTGGGTGAGAAGTTATTTCGATTTACAATGCAACAATTAGTTACACTAGGGGTTAAACGACTTTCTTTAGAAGTAAGAGCATCGAATCTTCCAGCACAAAAGTTATATAAAAAGTTTGGAATGGTCCCTGGTGGTATACGAAAAAATTACTATCAAGATGATAATGAGGATGCGATTGTAATGTGGGTGAATTTAGTATGACGAAAGAAACATATATATTAGGTATTGAAACTAGTTGTGATGAAACAGCAGTTGCGATTGTGAAAAATGGATCCGAGATTGTAACGAATGTGGTTGCCTCTCAAATCGAAAGCCATAAGCGTTTTGGAGGAGTAGTTCCAGAGATTGCTTCCAGACATCACGTTGAACAAATAACCATGGTTCTAGAAGAAGCATTTGAACTGTCAAAATTATCATGGGATGATATTGATGCAATTGCCGTTACTGAAGGACCTGGATTGGTTGGCGCACTTCTAATAGGAGTGAATGCTGCGAAGGCGTTAGCATTTGCAAAACAAAAGCCATTAATTGGTGTACACCATATTGCTGGACATATTTATGCCAATCGACTGGAACAAGAATTTCAATTTCCTTTATTAGCATTAATCGTTTCAGGTGGTCATACAGAATTGGTATTGATGAAAGAACATGGTCATTATGAGGTGATTGGTGAAACACGGGATGATGCTGCTGGAGAGGCTTACGACAAGGTTGCTAGAATGTTACATTTACCATATCCAGGTGGCCCACATATCGACCGTTTAGCTGCTGAAGGAAATGTGACAATTGATTTTCCTCGTGCATGGTTAGAAGAGGGAAGTTTTGACTTTAGTTTTAGTGGCTTAAAATCTTCTGTTATCAACACAATACACAATGCCAAGCAACGAGGAGAAGTACTTGAGGACAAAGATATTGCTGCAAGCTTTCAATCAAGCGTTGTAGATGTGTTAACAACTAAGACGGTAAAGGCGGCATTGAATCATAACGTTAAGCAGGTAATTGTTGCTGGTGGTGTAGCTGCTAATAAAGGACTTCGGAATGAACTTGTGAATAAGTTTGCTGATTTAGATATTCCTTTAGTAATACCTCCATTAAAGCTATGCACTGATAATGCTGCTATGATAGCTGCTGCAGGAACAATCAGCTATCATCAAGGTAAAAGGTCAGGGCTAGATCTAAATGCTAATCCTTCCTTGATATTAAAATAACATTATCCACAGAGGTGTGAATAACGTTACTAAATAGCTGCTATAACTACAACAGTGATTTGGGATAAAAATGTGGACAGTTTCATATGAGTTTGTGGATAATGTGTATAACTTTGTTGATATCCCATTATTATGCGTGTTTTCATGTGAATATCTCTGTGGATTATGTGCATAGGTAAAATATCTATATATAGAAGTGTGGTGTTACTAATTTGACGAATAATAAATCCCATTACATACAATCTGATTTTATCTTATTATTGTTATTATTTATTGGAGTAAGCTTACTTGCGATTTATAATGCTGAACAACTCCCTCAAAATGTAGGGCAAAACTATGTAATAAAACAAATTGTTTGGTTTAGTGCTGGGATATTTCTTGTTTCTATCATTCAATTTTTTGATTTAGAGCAGCTATATAAAGCAAGTATTTATATTTATGGATTTGGTGTCCTTGTATTAATTGTGTTGCTTATTAGTCCGGAATCAATAGCTGCTGAAATCCGTGGAACAAAAAGTTGGTTTACACTCCCAGGACTGTCTATTCAACCTGCAGAATTTACCAAAATCACCACAATTTTATTTTTGGCTGCAGCAATTAGTCAGCATAAAGGGAAGTATGAAGTACCAACAATCCCAAGTGATATCTTTTTACTACTTAAGATTGGTGTTATCACGGCTATTCCCATTGTTTTTATTTTAATGCAGCCCGATTTTGGAACATCTATGGTGTATGTCTTCATAGCAGGAATGATGGTCCTATTATCTGGGATTGATTGGAAGATTATCGGTGGTTTAGTTTTAACAGTTGCTGCATTAGCTGTTTCTACCTTATTGTTTATTGTGAACTTTCCAGAGTTAGCAGAGGATACTATTGGGATTGCACCATATCAAATTAATCGTTTAATGACATGGTTTGATCCATCGCAAAATGCTAGTGGGGATACGTACCAATTTGATTTATCAATGTTAGCATTAGGTTCAGGTCAATTGACTGGAAAAGGCTTGAATAACTTGCAAGTTGTACAGCTACCTGATGCACATACAGACTTTATTTTCTCTATTATTGGGGAAAGCTTTGGTTTTATAGGTAGTGCATTGGTGATCTTGCTTTACTTTATTATGCTTTACCGTCTGGTGACACTTGGCTTAAAAAGTTTTGAGAATAGCCAGTTTGGATCTTATATTAGTTTTGGTTTCCTAAGTCTGTTACTCATTCATGCATTCCAAAATATTGGTATGACAATCGGAATCATGCCTATTACAGGTATTCCATTATTGTTAATAAGTTATGGAGGAAGTTCCGTTTTATCCACAATGATAGGATTTGGCCTGGTTTATCGAGTTGCAGTTGAAATAGATATTCAGAACGATTATTTATTTAAGTAGATGGAACTTGTGTATAACTCATTAACAAAAGCACGCTTGAAATCTTTCTTTCAAGCGTGCTTTAACTATTCCTGCACTTCTTCTTCCTGTAACTCGGTCCATTCGGTCATTAATTGATCAATTTCTTGTTTGACTTCATTTACTTTATTCGTATATTCTAACGCTTTTTCATGGTCTTCGTATACTTCTGGGGCCGTCATTTTTTCTTCCAGCTCTGCTAATATTTCTTCTTGTTCTTCAATTAATTCTTCAAGTTTTGTGATTCTACGTTCTTTCTTTCGCTTTTCACTTTGAATCCGTTTTTCTTCTTTGAAACTTAGTTTTTTATCTTCTTTTTTATCTTTTTCGCTTTCTGTTTTCTCTAGCTGTTGTAATTCGTATTCTTCTTGTTTTTTCTCCATGTAGTAATCATAGTCACCTAAATAGACAGTAACTCCATCTTGCTGCATCTCAACGACTTGATCAGCTATTTTATTAATGAAGTACCGGTCGTGAGATACAAACACAATTGTTCCAGGAAAATCCATGAGTGCTGCTTCTAAGACTTCTTTACTATCAATATCTAAATGGTTGGTAGGCTCGTCTAGAATTAATAAATTAGCCTTTTGCATTCGTAGCTTTGCTAGAGCTAAACGAGCTTTTTCCCCACCACTGAGCGAATGAACCGGCTTTAACACATCATCCCCAGAAAATAAAAAATTACCTAGTATAGTACGAATGTCTTTTTCATTGATCGTGGGGTATTCATCCCATAATTCATTTAAGACGGTTTTATGCGAATTAAGATTTGCTTGTTCTTGGTCATAATATCCAATTTGAACATTGGTGCCTAGTTGAACGGTACCATTTGTAGGTTGAAGCTTTCCTAAAATTGTTTTTAATAGGGTTGTTTTACCAACTCCATTCGGTCCAACTAGCGCAATACTTTCACCACGATTAATGTGTAGATTAATATTTTTAAATAATGGCTGGTCATCATAACCAAATGAGAGTTCATTTAGTTTTAATACATCATTTCCACTACGTTTTTGAACTTGAAAAGTGATCGAAGCAGAAGACTCTTCACCTAAAGGCTTATCTATCTTGTCCATTTTCTCAAGTTGTTTTCTACGGCTCTGGGCACGTTTAGTAGTGGACGCTCGTACTAAATTTTTCTGTATAAACTCTTCCATTTTTTTAATTTCTGTTTGTTGTTTTTCGTATTCCTTTAATTCCTGTTCATAGTTCATTGCTTTCTGATTTAAAAAGTCACTGTAAGTACCATGGTATTTTTTTGTTTTATGTCTAGAAATCTCATAGACAATGGAAACAGTTTTATCCAGGAAATAACGGTCATGGGAAACAATCGTTACGGCGCCAGGATAACTAACGAGGTAATTCTCAAGCCAGCCTAATGTTTCGATATCCAGATGGTTGGTAGGCTCATCTAAGATCAATAAATCTGGTTTAAGAAGTAACAACTTACCTAAAGCTAATCGTGTTTTTTGACCACCACTTAATTCGTTGATAGGGGTTTGATCATCATAATCTAGGAAGTTAAGACCTGATAGAACTGCCTTAATGTCTGCTTCATAGCGATAACCACCGTTTTTCTCAAACATTTGCTGTTTTAAATCGTAGTCCTTTAATAGCTTTTCATAATCTTTTTCAGATAAATGAGCAGCTTGCTCCATTTTCTTCTCAAGTTTTCGTAATTCTTCTTCTTGTGTAATGAGTGATTCAAATACTTCTAGCATTTCATTCCAAATGGTGTTATTGGATTCTAGACCAGTGTGCTGGGACAAATACCCAATTGAAAGGTCTTTCGGTTTAAATAATTCCCCTTCATCATGGGAAAGCTCTCCAGCCATGACTTTTAACAAGGTAGATTTACCAGCACCATTTCGCCCTACAATAGCGATTCTGTCTTTGTCTTTTATTTCCAGTTTTATATTTGATAGAATCTCTTCAGCACCAAAGGATTTGGAGATTCCATTTAATTGCATAATAATCATAACTTTCACCTCAAATAATATACGTTTATTCTATCATGAAAGTAGCTAGTAATACTACTTGTGAAATTTGTCACGACTTATTCCGGATTTTTTGGTAAAATAGTGGTGTATACTAAATTGGAGATGAGTGTATGTCGGATTTTACCCATTTTAATGCTCAAGGACGAGCACATATGGTAGATATAAGTGATAAGACAGAAACTGAACGAACGGCAATTGCTAGGTCTAGTGTTTTTGTTACAAAAGAAATATATAATAAGATTACAGGAAATGAAATTAAAAAGGGGGATGTTTTGGCCGTTTCACAAGTTGCTGGGATAATGGCAGCGAAAAAAACGTCAGAATGGATTCCGATGTGTCATCCATTATCACTAAAAGGTGTTGATATATCATTTGATTGGAAGATTACTGAAGACACTTATGAATTAGTGATTAACGTATTAGTTAAAACAAAGGGTAGTACTGGTGTAGAAATGGAAGCGCTGACGGCAGCATCAGCAACTGCCTTAACAGTTTATGATATGTGTAAAGCTATAGATAAAGGAATGGTTATTGGAAAAACATACCTGGTTCAGAAGACAGGTGGAAAGTCAGGAGATTTCCATCGTTCACTTGAGGAGGATAAATAATGGCACAAAATAAAATACCACAAGCAACTGCAAAACGTTTACCTTTGTATTATCGTTTCTTAAATAATTTACAACATCAAGGAAAAACAAGAGTATCATCAAAAGAGCTTAGTGAGGCGGTAAAAGTCGATTCGGCTACTATACGTCGGGATTTTTCTTATTTTGGGGCATTAGGTAAAAAAGGATATGGCTACAATGTCGAATATCTACTTGGATTCTTCCGAAAAACACTAGATCAAGATGAATTAACGGAAGTAGCACTAATCGGTGTGGGAAACTTGGGAACGGCATTTTTACATTATAATTTTATGAAAAACAATAACACCAAAATACAGATGGCCTTTGATACGAGTCCTGATAAAATTGGAACGGAAATTGGTGGCGTTCCTATCTATCATATTGATGAGTTGGAAGAACGAATCAATGGCGTTAAAGTGGCAATCTTAACTATACCAGCATCAGAAGCGGATAAAATCACAGAAAGATTAGTTGATAAAGGTATCACTGGGATCCTTAACTTCACACCTGCACGAATTACGGTACCAAGCCATATTCGCGTTCATCACATCGATTTAGCTGTGGAGTTACAGTCATTAGTATATTTCTTAAAACACTATCCATTAGACAAAGAAAACGATTAATATGGAAAAAAGAGGCACAGTTGTTGCCTCTTTTGTTTTGGAATAATATAGGAACTAATACCTAATCTTTTAGGTATCTTTATTAAGCAAAAGGTACTATAATGTAACTATTATTAATATTATCACCATACAAATATAACTTAGAAGGTTAATAGCTTAATCAACTTAGAATGGAGTGACAAAAATGAAGTCCAAGTTTAGAATACGGCTATTTTTGATCATGATCACATTTGCAGTTGTTATTTCTTTTACGATTGCAACTGTTAATTATATTCGTGAAAGAGGACAAGCTATTGAAAGTAATAAAATCCAAGTAGATGAGATTGAAACAAGTGTTTCTGATTCTATTGCTATGATTGATAAGGCTTACAATTACTTTGATGAAGATACTAGAGTTCAAATGTATGAGAATACAGAATATCTAATGGATTTATACCATAAAAATCCAAATGTGGAGAACTGGGATTACGAGGATCTAAAACAAGCATTAGGAATGGATATATACATAATAGATAATGAGAATACGATTATTCAAAGTAGTTTTATAGATGATATTGGGTTAAATTTTTCCGAGTGTTGTAGTGAATTTGCATCTCTATTAGATGAACGACGGGAATCAGGCGAGTTTCATGCAGATGGGATGGATTTACAACAAAAGACAGGTGAGATAAAAAAGTTTAGTTACATGGCAACACCTGATAAACAGTACATAATTGAATTGGGTTTCTCACTAGAAGAAGGAACAATTTTTAAAGAGTTTAACTTTTTTAATGTGATTGATGACTTAGTGCAGAGATATCCATCATTGGATGCAGTTAATCTATTAAATACAGATGGTTTCCTCTATGGAGAAGTTACAGAAGAAACCCATTTGCCTAGTGATCGTTATGATGCATTTGAAGAGGCCGTTCGTACCCAGGATGTTGCAGAGTTAAAAAGTGACTGGAATGGAAAATCAGCACAATACCGTTATGTATATTATAACTCTGATTTAACACAAGGTATATCAACTAATCGAGTGTTAGAACTTGTATATAATGATTACGAACTTCAATCAGTCTTAATGGATAATACAAAAGCCTTTATTTTACAATTAATCATAATTTTGATTGTGTCTGTTATTGTTGCATTGATTATATCTAAATGGTTAGCCTGGCCAATGTACTTAGCCTTTCATGATAGTTTAACAGAATTAAAGAATCGCGCATCCTTCGATGATGATATACAACTGGCAATTGCAGATAATCGAAAGCCTTTTGCATTATTCATGATTGATTTGGATAACTTTAAATTGGTTAATGATTATTTGGGACATGATCGTGGTGACTATGTATTAAAACAAGTAGGTAAAACGATCAAAAAAGCGATACCTGAAAAGGGTTCCACGTATCGCTTAGGTGGTGATGAGTTTGCTGTCATTGTTCCTATTAAGGATGAAGTGGAAGCAGAAAAGATTGCGCAAAACATTATTAAAGAATTTAAAAAACAAATCTATAAGCATAATGAAATAGGAAACTTAAATGTAACAGCAAGTGTAGGTATTTCCATAGGGCCACGCCATGGATTAGATGCAGAAACCTTATCGAAAAAAGCAGATATTGCCTTGTATCATTCCAAGGAAAAAGGGAAAAATTGCTATGCTGTATTTGGAGAGTTTTGTGTTGATGCGAGTAATAAATGAATTAGAAAATAGTGTTGAGCAATGAAAAATCCGAACTTGTGAATCAATCAATAGATTAGATTCGCTAGTCCGGATTTTTTATTAATATTAGCCAAACAGAATTGTTTGCAATTCTTTTAATTGATCCTGCATGCGCTCTAAATCCTCAGGTGACAATCCATATTGGATAAGGACAGCAAATGAATTTAAAGCCATATGAACAATAATTGGAACGAGTATTCGTTTTGTTTTTACATATAAAAAGGCAAAGACAAATCCTGTTGCAGCATAACGTAGAATGTGCTCCATTTCTCCATGTATGATGCCGAAGATAAAGGCAGAT
Source organism: Ornithinibacillus halophilus (assembly GCF_900129485.1). Lineage (GTDB taxonomy): Bacteria > Bacillota > Bacilli > Bacillales > Amphibacillaceae > Ornithinibacillus > Ornithinibacillus halophilus. The sequence goes on along the minus strand of NZ_FQVW01000017.1, from coordinate 46,155 downwards.
AATAAAGCCGCAAAGAAGAAGTTCATATGTTTGTGTAAGGAACCAAAAATAATTTTTCGGAAGATGATTTCTTCTAAAATTGGTGCAATAAACATTGGTATAATCATAAATAGTGGTACTGACCTGGTAATATCCATAATCATTTGTGTGTTTTCTGATTTTGGTTCGATTCCAAGTACATACAATTCGAATAAACCAGTAAATACTTGCGTGAAATATGCTAAGACAAATCCGAGAATGGACCATAGAACAACTTGTCCACTATCTGTTGATGCACGAAAATCATCATGTGCCATGTCCTTTCTTAGTAGTAATAACACGACAACTAGTCCAGTAGTAAAACTAAAAATAGACCAATATGTAGAATAAATGGCTAAATCCTCTATGCTTAATGAGGTGAGTGCTTTTAATAGGGTTACAAAAACAACGCCTGAAAATTGCATGATGATGTAGGTAATAATGACCCACCAATACTTATTAGACAAACGTGACAACTCCTTTGATTGCATCTAACTATTAAAGTTTATGATAGCCATAGCTTAATTATTAGTTGATGTCTAAAGTATTTTATCATATCTCGTTGATACATAATAATTGGAATGTCGTTCTTATCAAAAATGTTAAAAAAAATATAATACATTACTTGCATTTTTTAAAAAGATTATTTATTATATTAATTGGTATTAGCACTCACTGATGTCGAGTGCTAACAGATAAAATAAAAATATGAAAAAGGAATTAAGGAGGTTGTCTACATGATTAAACCACTAGGAGATCGAGTTGTTATTGAGCTTGTAGAACAAGAGGAAACAACTGCAAGCGGTATCGTACTTCCAGACTCTGCAAAGGAAAAGCCACAAGAAGGTAAAGTAGTTGCAGTAGGTACTGGTCGTGTGACAGAAAATGGAGAGAGAGTGGCACTTGAAGTAGCAGAAGGAGATCGCATCATTTTCTCAAAATTTGCTGGAACAGAAGTGAAATATGATGGCACTGAATACTTAATTCTTCGTGAAAATGACATTTTAGCAGTAGTAAACTAAACATTAAACTTAGAATTTCAACCATAAATACCATATGAATTATTTGAGGAGGGCTTTTTAATGGCTAAAGATATTAAATTTAGTGAAGATGCACGTCGCGCAATGTTACGCGGTGTAGATACATTAGCTGATGCAGTAAAAGTAACTTTAGGGCCAAAAGGTCGTAACGTTGTTTTAGATAAAAAATTCGGTTCCCCATTGATCACAAATGATGGTGTAACAATTGCAAAAGAAATCGAACTAGAAGATGCTTTTGAAAATATGGGTGCACAATTAGTATCAGAAGTAGCATCAAAAACAAATGATGTTGCTGGTGACGGTACTACAACTGCAACTGTTTTAGCACAAGCGATGATTCGTGAAGGATTGAAAAATGTAACTTCTGGTGCAAACCCAGTTGGCGTACGTCGTGGAATTGAAAAAGCAGTAGAAACGGCTGTATCAGAATTAAAATCTATTTCTCAACAAGTTGAGAGTAAAGAAGCGATTGCACAGGTTGCTGCTATCTCTTCTGGTGATGAAGAAGTAGGTAACTTAATTGCTGAAGCGATGGAACGTGTTGGTAACGACGGTGTAATCACAATTGAAGAATCAAAAGGATTCTCAACAGAGCTAGAAGTAGTAGAAGGTATGCAATTCGATCGTGGATATGCATCTCCTTATATGGTTACTGACCAAGATAAAATGGAAGCTGTTTTAGAAGATCCATATATCTTAATCACTGATAAGAAAATCGGTAACATCCAAGAAGTATTACCAGTACTAGAACAAGTGGTACAACAAGGTAAACCAATCTTAATCATTGCAGAAGATGTGGAAGGTGAAGCACTTGCTACATTAGTGGTGAACAAGCTTCGTGGAACATTCAATGCTGTAGCTGTAAAAGCCCCAGGATTCGGTGATCGTCGTAAAGCAATGCTAGAAGATATCGGTATCCTAACTGGTGGAGAAGTAATCACAGAAGACCTAGGACTAGACCTTAAATCAGCAACAATTGATCAATTAGGTCGTGCTTCAAAAGTTGTGGTAACTAAAGAAAATACAACAATTGTTGAAGGTGCTGGAAACCCTGAAGCAATTTCTTCACGTGTTGCTCAAATCCGTGCACAATCAGAAGAAACTACTTCTGAATTCGATAAAGAAAAATTACAAGAACGTCTAGCTAAATTAGCTGGTGGTGTAGCAGTAATCAAAGTTGGTGCTGCAACAGAAACGGAACTTAAAGAGCGTAAACTTCGCATTGAAGATGCATTGAACTCAACTCGTGCTGCTGTTCAAGAAGGTATTGTTTCTGGTGGTGGTACGGCTCTAATTAATGTTCACAGTAAAGTAGCTGGATTAGAATTAGCAGGTGACGAAGCAACTGGTGCAAGCATCGTACTTCGCGCACTAGAAGAGCCAGTTCGTCAAATCGCTCACAATGCTGGATTAGAAGGTTCTATTATTGTAGAACGTCTAAAAGGCGAAGAAGTGGGCGTTGGATTCAACGCTGCTACTGGTGATTGGGTAAACATGGTTGACGCTGGTATCGTTGACCCAACTAAAGTTACTCGTTCTGCATTACAAAACGCTGCATCTGTAGCAGCAATGTTCCTAACTACAGAAGCTGTTGTCGCTGACAAGCCTGAAGAAGAAGGCGCTGGAGGCGGAATGCCAGACATGGGTGGCATGGGCGGAATGGGCGGCATGATGTAATAAATGTTTAAAACATTGTTATATCAACGTTTTAAGATGAAAAATTAAATAATGCTCATGTTTTTGCTCATGTTTTTTAGAGTTTGATTAAGAAGTTTTCTATTAGTGTACAAATCCCTGATAGAAAACTTCTTTTTTATATATGTTAAATATAGTATTTCCAAATGTTATAATTAGCCTATAATAAAACAACAGTAATTTCGATTAATAAATAGTTAGAAATCACTTCTAAAATCAACCAAAATTATAAATATTTCTTTATAGGTGTTGTATACTGTTGCCTCGAAAATATTATGTATATTATGAATGATTTGATAATTTACTACGTTAACTTGTTTGTTATAATATAAGTAGAAAATTTAAACTCAAAATAGGAATATAAAGAGTGTAAAGAAAAACATGGGGTTTCTCTACACTCTAAATACATAATATATATTTATAAAATTATATTCTTCATGAGACTCTTCATTCTAATATATATAATAAGCATAAACAGTACTTATTCAATAAATATAAAATTTATTTAATTCTGACTTATATTCCTCCAAATATAGATATAGGAAACAGAATGAAATCTATTTCTACTTCATTCAGCTATTTTTTTGATGTATTCTTCGTTATTAAAGTTTTCCAAATAGTACTCTGTTTCCGTTGCTTTACTCACTTTACCATCATCATAATAACTAACGATATATCTTCTTTGACCTGTCATATTATAGTCAATTGTTATAACTTTCCTTTTATTAGCTTTATAAATCGAAACCTCAGATATAATACTATTTTGAGGTACAAACTCTTCAAATGGTTTTGGATTAAATAACTTTACCTCTTGCTTTATTTCTATAGGCTCTAATTTTTCTGCTAAATCAAATACTTTTTTATTTGCAATTTTTTCAAGACTAATATTCACGAGCTCTTTCTCTTCCTCAGTAAGTTCTAACTCTTTTTTATCATTATTATTCGAGCAGCTGAATAATAATGATATAAGAGAAAATATAAAAATACTAATTATGAATTTTTTTATCATAATGAGATTCCTTTCTTAGCTAAAATTTCTTATGATTGGTTTGAAACATTGATATTTCAAAAAATACAGTAAATATGTGAATGGTGTACATTGTGCCTAGCCTTTGTAGGACAAGAGTTTAAAAAAGTAAAAGGAAGTACCTCCCTAAATATTATATAATGGTAGTTAACTAAAACTTCAAAAGGCTGGTGGAGAGTATTCCTTTCCTTATGACCATGATACAAGTTAGCGAAATATTGTCCTTTAAGCAATCACGCTAGGCTTTATTATAGATATATAGCCACTATTGATACAACCTATTTTAAAATCACCAACAAGCTAAATAATTATTTTTTATATAATTTGGAAATTTTGTGAGTCCTTGTATTCTTAAAAGAGGAATTATAAAATTGGCTTAAGTTTATTAAAATAGAAGACTAATAAATATGAATATTATGTTATATTTTATAATGGAAATTTAAAGGTATGAGTTCGAATGATATCGAACCATACCCTTTATGCTACTGAACTAAGACTATCTAACATGAGGCTAATACTTAGGGAAAATTATTAATATCCTAATCTTCCTTCCCCCCATTTCCACACTCCATACATATTAATATTATTGTTGTAAGTTTCGAAAGCGTTATTGAAAACTGTATAATCAGACATTTGGAGTGCTGTGGATCTTTTAGAATGATACCAATTTGGGTTATTATATCCAGTTGATGAATTATAATTCCATCCCAAAACTACCCTTCCAGTTCCCCAAGTTTCCCATGTTTGTACATTAGTTTTTGATCGAGTCGGATCGTATACAGTTCCTTCTTTGCCACCTTCAAAATTCCAAGCTGCTTCATCTACTGCACTAATTGAACTTTTAATCCTTTCGTAGGTATCAACGAATACAGCAGCATAAGAAAGCCATGAAAATGTGCCAGATTTTGCTACATCCCAAAATAAAGAAATAGCTGTCACAGTCCTTCCAGCTGAAAAATTCTTGTACGATTCATCTACATAGTTGAAGTAGTCCATTGTTTCATAAACTTTTACCGCGACGTGTGGATCATAACCTCTATCATCAAGTGCTTTTGAATATTCGTGATACATACCGTATTTGAATTTCGCTTTATACTTTTTCCATTCGGGATCATATGGTACTGGATAAACTTTTTTATTAGCCAGAATACCTGCATTACTATCATCAAAGCTTATAATAGTCTTACCGCCAACTTTATTTACAGTAGTATCCTTTATTTTCTCGATTTCTTCAAAGTTTCTCTCTTTTATAAGAGTATTAATCGTGTCTAATTGCTCTTTTGAACGGGAAATTGTTATAACGTCATTTCTATTAAATGTATTTTTTTTTTCATTGTTAAAATTTTCAGTTATATACCCGGATGTTCTATTTAGAATTGACTTTTCTACCTTTCCATCTTCAAAATAGGTAACTATTACTCTACTATCGCCTAAAGTATAATCTATACTTATAGAAGGAATTCCAAAGTCTGTATATAACACTTCAGTAACAGTACTATTCTTTGGTGCAAATTCTGAAGCAACATTGTTGTCAAAAATCTTTATATCCTTACTTAGTAATTGATTCGGATTGCTACTTTTAATTTTTTTAAATACATTATTTACCTCTTTTTTCTCTTGAGTAATATCTACAGAAACATTCATACTGTCAACAGACTTTTCCGCTAAAGTAATCTGTGGAAGTAAAAGGATTGTAACTAAAACATTAACCATCACCAATAAAACTCATACTCTTTTTAAACAATTTCATCATCCTTTTCATTAGATTTTGGTTCAATTATCTACATAAAATTGTCTCTATCATTTATCACCCCTCAAAAAACTAAAATATAATGTACAATACAGGTTTATAGAATATATCATCTATTGCAAATTTTATGTTAACACACAAATATAAACTTTTGTATTGGGAAAGTTATATATTATTCGATTCGATAAAATAATCAAAATTTCTACCTAATATTTGACTGCATCTTTTGTATTATTTCCTTAATTGGGATAGTTTAAGGGTATTTGTATTTCAATGGATATGTGGTTACAACGGGATTCCAGTTGTAATACTATTTGGGTGCTGGGCTCACGCTCGTCGATAATTTACAGCAGTTCTAACGTCACTGCCTAAATCGGCTTCTCTGTAAAAGTGAAGTAAGGCCTATCATTTGGTAACAAAATTTTTGTGATTGAACGCAAATTAAAGGATTCCTGTTTGCAAGAACTATGGAATAGATTAGATCTCAACTCAGCCAGTTCAAGAGGTTTTTCAGCATGGCATTGCGAAAAAGATTACACGTGTGCTAAGTAATTTGCCTGTGACCCCTACTTCAATATCACTTTAGCGTAGTGTAGGAACAGTGATATCTCCACTTATAGTAGACAGTAGATCAACGGATGTATATCTACACCAAGTTTGAAGGTGATTAACTTGGTTTATCCTATCCTAACTGTAGTCTAGTAAGTCTTCACTTTTATAAAGTGTTTTTTTAGTATTCTTGAAGAGCTATCAGTGTTTTTTGACTTGTGATAGTAGCTCAGTTTTTCAATTATAATTTTCATTCTAATATCTATTGTCAAAGTAGATGAACAAGCTAAAATGAACATGTTTATGTATTGATATAATTATATTCTCTAGTGTTTAGAAAGAGTGTACTTAAAGTATACAACAAAATAGATAATTATTTTAAATAGTGCAAAAACAATTGAGGTATGATAATGTGTCTTTAGAATGTATTAATAAGGATAAGATTAGCCACGTTAGAGTACTAGTATGAAGAACCACTAATGACAAAATAAAATAAAAAATAACCTGGGTTTACAAGAATGTGATATGAATATGCCAATGCTCTAAAATACTTTGTGAAAGGTGGGAGAAAGATGGAGATTGCTACGTTGATTATTTCGGGGATATCAATTGGTATAAGTATATCTACTTTGGCAATAGTTTTTTTTGATAAGAAAAGTACAGAATCAAGATTAATTTTGATATCTTTTAAATTCAATATATTAAAACATCAAAAAAGTCATAGATCATTACATTCTATGACTTTTTTGTTTACATAGTTTATGTTCCTTAGGGGTGATTTCAATTGAAAACAAAATATATCTGCAAGACTTGTAATAAACCATTTATGCCTAATCATAGTAGGCAGGAGTATTGCTCTGCTTCCTGTTTTCACAATTCAAGAAGGATAAAAACAAAATGCGACTGGTGTAATGTTGAAATTGTATTAATAAAAAGCCACTATAACAGATACAAAAGGCATTATTGCTGTAAGCAGCATAGAGGCTTTGCTAATGCTGTTAGAAATGGAGCAAAAATAAAACAAATTTCAAATGAACTAGATACAATAACTTGGAACGAGGATATAGCATATCTGGTTGGCTTGATTGCTACAGATGGAACTTTAAGAAAGGGAAGAAAGCAAATTAAAATATCTAGTTCAGATAAAAACTACTTAGAAAAAGTATCTGAAATAATAATTAATATTACTGGAAGAACGCTTGATGTAAATCATGAAAACATCAGGTTTAATAGTCGAAATTACAATGCTTATTCCATAAATTTTACTTCCTATCCATTTTACGACTTCTGTATTGGAATAGGTTTGAGTCCAAATAAAACGTACACTATATCTTCCCTTGATATTCCTGACGAATACTTTTCTCATTTTCTTAGAGGTATAATTGATGGAGATGGGAATTTTAATACAAGTAATAAAACTGAATTATTGAAAGTAGCTAATATTAGAATATATTCTGGATCTAAAGATTTCCTTCATTGGTTAAATGAAAAATGTAAAAAGGTATATAAAATTAGTGGAGGTAACTTTTCTCGTGATAAAAATTCGCTTGGGAGTAAAGAAATTTTAATTTTTACAAGGGTCTACGATAATCTTTTAATTATAGAGAGTGTTTATGAAAATGCAAAATACTATCTTGAAAGAAGATATAATCAGGCTTTTTTTACACTTGAAAATATGCAGAGATTAAAGGAATATTACCGTCATACATATCTAGATGGTAATAAAGTAAAATGTAAAAATGTAAAATGTCAAAATTTATTCTTACCCAAAGACTATAGGCATATTTATTGTTCAATTAAATGCAGATTGGAGAAATAAAATTTTAATCCCCCAACTAAGCAGTAATTAAATGGGGGTTAATAGAAGGGAGGGGAAAATTAAAAATGGAAAATGAATTAATTAAGGAAATACTAGAAAAATTAGGAATTCCTGGAGTCGTAATCTCTATTATAGTACTTATGTCAAGGTTTAATCCAATAACTGCAATTTCTTCTAGTAGTGTAGAAATGAGTTTGTCGACTAAAGAAAAAAGATTTTATATCAAAATAATAAGAGGTTTTTTTGAAATGTCTTGTTATGTACTTTTACTATTGCTAATAACTGATACTTTTTTTAAAGATCAAAGACTATATAATCCTTTAATAGCAATTTTTTTTGGGCTTTTAATCTTTGCAATTTTTATTTGGATAACAGTATTAGATTTCAAAGGTAAATCAATAGTGGGTTATTTAAAATCTGATATAAATCGCTGGAAGAAAATATCGATTTTTTTACTATTTATTAATTACTTTTTTAGTATATTTATACTACCCTCATACTATGTTGGAACACAAGTTTACTCAAATGTCTATGATGAAGACTTAACTACGGGGGTTCCCAGGTCGATGCGTCTTAGTTGAAGCATTACAATCAAATACAGTAGGTAATGAAAGAATCATTGAAGAAATGTCGGTTATTAATGATTTTGCAAATGGAAATGCAGCATGGAAAGTGTATAAAAAATTACATGCTGAAAATCAAAATCGTGAATTATATATTTTTCACACAAGTAATGAAGAGATTAAGGTAATTGAGCAACCATATATTGGAGTGCGTAGAAAAATATGAAATTTGTTATGGATGATCATTTGCCCCTTGTTTCTGTAAAGATTGATTATAATAGTTGGAATAAGATATTTCGTAATGTCTTGCTTGATACCGGTAGTTCTTCAACGATATTAGACACAGATTTATGTGAGGAAATTGGACTATTACTAGATTTGGAAAATGCGATCACACGGAAGATGTACGGTATAGGTGGAACTGAAATTTGTATTGAACAAAAAATTAAGTGGCATGGTCTTTACCCTACAACTTGGTGATGTTAGAGAGATGCATGGATTTGATGGGATTATTGGAAGTGACTTTTTTTCTTCAAATAAATTGGTTATTGATTTTTATCATCTAGAGGTTAGAAAAGGGTAAAATTTAAAATACAATTAGAATTGCTTTATTCCATTGGCTTCAATCACCATTCAAGAATGCTAACATTTTGCTAACGCAATCCCATAAAAAACGGTAAATCGCCGTTAAAGATGTTACAGTAAGCAATATCCAAAACGTTGATTTACCGCACCTTTTGCACCTCTTGTTAACGATATTACACACTTTCAACTTACGGGCGGCATGATGTAATAGTTGTTCAATCCATTGATTTATAAGGGTTTTGAAAGAACCTCAGAATAAGTAAAAGAACAAAAGACCACTCCTACCGAAGCGTTGGATGAGTGGTCTTTCTTGCAATAATTCCATATCAAAGCGGTGATTGGAAAGTAAAATCCATGGTACAGGTGTCATGCCCCAAGAACAGCCATCAAGGCCTAAAAGCTAATATATGGAAAGCTTTGCCATCAATTTGCGAAGTTCGGACATCTAATACATAGGAAGCAACAACCCCGTTTTACTAGGAAGAAAAAATTACTGAGGTAATTCTACACAGTGAAGAGTAAACGCTGGTGCAGGTAAAGTGTAGAGGTCAAAAGGAAAGATGTAAAGAGTGATAGTCAATAAAGTATAAAAGTTGTACCTAGATAACTATATTAAAGTACGCTTTAATTCACGAATATCCGTCTCCTGTTCTAACGAGCGAATGGATAATGATTCGAGAATTTTTTCTTGACGTTGTTGGCTCTCTTTAATTGCAGTAATATCTCCCATTATATAGTTTACATTCATAGTGAGAGATTCTAGTTTCGCATCAGATTCTTCTTGACGATGATGGATTGCATGAACCATCTCATTCGTTTCTTTTAATTGTGTTTGCATTAATTCTTGTATTTCCTTCATGGATTGCTGCTCGGATTTCATTCCATTAATAGTATCATTCGTAGTTTGCTGTTCAGATTTCATTTCTTTTAGTTCTGATAAAATCTGGTTTAATAACTTTTCGCTCATGTCTTAGTCCCTCCTTTTAATTTTTATGGATTTTATAAAATAACCATAAATATATTGTACTATATTTCACCATATATTTGCATAAAAATCATATACATTTATTGTCATACTCCCACCACTACATATTTTTAACATAATGAATCCACTGGAGTTTTCTGCATATATTGGGATAGGTGCGGTAAATAGGAATGGTTCCTGTTTATCATTTTTTGATAGATGGGGACCGTTTCTGTTTCCAAAACTTTGTGGAGGCCATTTTTCATCGGGGCTTAAATGTTCCTTGGTTTTCAAGAAACATAGATTAATAATTGGTATTTCCCATTTCAAGTTCAGCAAAAGTTATTTAAGACAAAAAGTTACAGATATTAGGTTAGCATCAAGGCTGCCCCTTTACTTGTTGTCACTTGTATTTTTTGAAATTTGCCTTACGCTTGAAATACACACTTTCAACTTACGGGTGTCATGATGTAAGGTTTAGGAAGCGACTAGCCCTTGTAGCTGGACTGCCCTATATCATAAATAAAGACGGCTCTCATTTATCTAAATTGATAAGCGAAAGTTGTCTTTTTTTGTTGTCTTATTTTGTCGAACTGTAGACGATTGACATAATTAGTATATTATGGAATTATGTATTATATATTAATATTTCCTCGATTGATTACTTAATAGAAATCCTCATACTAAGCTACTGACCTATTTTTAATTTGTATTTAATTATATACATTGATAGAGAATCCACTTGACTGACCATCTTAATAACCTCAATCTACCTGTCTTTATTTACTTTTCCTATTTAACTAAAACATCAAAAAAACTCTGAACCTGAAAGGAGTGATTAACTATGTAAGCTTTTGATAGTTTTCTTCTAAACTAAACATTTATTTATCTAGCAAAAATTACAATTTTAAAAGGAGGATTATTCTTGAGTCACGAATTTGCAGGTTTTAATAAAGCTAGTGAACAAATTGGTTATGCTCGTTTTAGTATGGGGAATTATAATGCCGTCATACTTTATGATTTGCTTGATGCAAATGAGTACAATGCAGGAGTTAGTGGGCGTGGAGACAGTACAACATTTTCAGTACAGCAAATTGAAAAGGCGTTAAATTCCTATAAACAATTATATGGTAAATATGATGCGCCATCAGAAGATAACCTCAAAGATTGGGATAAAAAACAGATTGCAACTTTTTTACAAAGCTGTCTAGCAACTGCAAGCAACGAAGGGAGTGTTAGAGTGGTTTTTGCCTAATACCAGGTTGTATCATTACTTCGGTCTTTTCAGAGTCATAATGATTTTTAATTCCTTCTAAGTATACCTATCTATAGATCTACTGAAAACTTTCTTCCAACATAAAGTATAACTTAATGTGTCAGCTTTTGATTATGTAACTTCAACTTATCAAGCCATAGTAGATGCTTTGTTACCAACGACGAGTCAGTTTAATGGTATCCAAATGAAGATACACGAATACCTCATGTTTGGGCTAAATAATAACATTTCAGTTCAGCAGCAACTTTATCACCAGGTAATCCCCCTAGCTTACCCAACTGCAGTAATGTTAGATTCTGCAGCAACCCAGTTAGTAAATACTCATCAAGTACAACTATTATCACAAAGTCAATTTCCAAACGGTGGAATGTTTTCTTATCTATCAAGGAAGGATCGTGTTCAAACGCTATCCGCTTTAGAGAATCTCCATATCGACCTATACTTGTTGCCATCTCCTTTTCAAAATAATGCAGGAATGGTTAAGTTTGTCACGGACGCGTTAAACCGCTTTTCTATGTTTGGATATTACTCTGAATGGCCAGCATATGGGACCACTCGTTTAAATCCTCCAGATTATCGTCGACTTGAATTTTTTCCGCCTGGTTGGCACCAAGCTGGATATCCTGGGGTGTCCTTTGGTTATCGTGATTTTCGTGGATTATCATTTTCTATGTCAGAGGTGAAGGCATGAAATCAAAAATGTGGTAACTAGTGACGGTTCTCGATTATCATTTTTCGATAAAAGAGAACCGTTTTTTATGCTTCTATTCTTTTTAGACATAATATAGAATCATTTATAAAGATACGCCCCACAATAACATCTACAAGTCTCCTAAAACAAATTTAACCTTTCTTACAAAACTGCTCTTAGCAACCGCAAAAAAACTAGGAAGTGTTAAATACAGGCTAAACCTAGAAATACCCTAAAACTAAGGGCGGTTTCCTGTTTTGCAAATTCAATTTGAGAAACAGGAACCGCCCCTATTTATGCGTGATAAGCTTTATCTACTTCTCCCAGCATGTTAAATGTGCTAGCATATGTTTCACAAACATCTTCAGGAATAGTGTAGTTTTCAGTAATTTTACGTAACTGAACAAATTCTGTAATCAAGTCGGGTTTGTTGTCGCCGGACTCTTTAACTTTCTCATTGATTGTTTCGAAAAGCTCTCTTACTTCAAAGGCTTCGGGGTGACTTTTACCATGTGCCCGTGTGATGGCTGTAGTGTATAAATCTAGTTTTTCGAAATGCTTTATTACTAGTTCGTTAAATGTTTGTTGAGACATTATTGGGTTCCCCTTTCTCCTCTTGAGTACTTTGTAATAAGTGTTTTTTAGAATTATGCAGACTTCACTTTTGATTTGATGACAGGATAACCGAGATTCTCTATAGCCTTTTCGATATCGTTAATAGCGACTGCTTCTGAATCAAAATCTAGTTTAACTTTACTTGCATTAAATAATACTTTTAAGCTGTCTTGATCAACCCCGTTTAATCCTTTCACAGCATTTTCAATCTTTTGCATACAAGATGGACATGATAAAGTTTCTAATTGGATAACTGCTTTTTGCATAAAACATTCTCCTTTCAAATAATAAATGAAGTTTTTTTATCTCTTCTTCTTTACAATTTAAGTATAGCTCAGATTTGGTATGATGAAATTGATGTAAATCAAGTTTTAGGAAATAAGGGGGAAGTATTTTATTACTTCCCGTTTATGTTATTTGGTAGTTCCCTTCTATTAGTGTTATCTTTTCAAACGGTATCTGAGCAGCCTCATACCATTTAAAATAACTACTAATATACTTAATTCGTGAACTAACATTCCAATAGACATGTTCATCCATTCGCTAAATAGTAGACTAGCAAGTAAGATTATTACAACACCCACTGCAATGATAATATTTTGTTTCATGTTATTTGAAGTAGATTTTGTAAGGCCTAACGCGTGTGGTAAACGGCTAAAGTCAGAGTTCATTAAAACAACATCTGATGTTTCAATCGCAACATCTGTTCCACTACCCATGGCGATGCCGATATCCGCTAAGGCTAATGACGGGCTATCATTCACTCCGTCACCGACAAAAGCAACGATATGACCTTCTTGTTGCACCTTTTCAATATAAGCAGATTTTCCTTCTGGTAGCATATGACCATGTGCCTCTGTTAATCCAAGTTCTTGAGCAACTAAGTCTACGGTTCCTTGGTTGTCTCCTGATAGAACAACTAGATTTTTCACACCAAGTTTTTTCAGCCTTTGAAGATCTTGTTTGACACCTGGGCGGATTTGATCCCGGATGCCCATTAGAACTTTTAATTCTCCGTCAATTGCAGTTAACACGAGAGAGTTCCCATTTTTCTCAAAGCGTTTGATGTCTTTTTGAGCTTTTTTAACTAATTTAACATTTTCTCTTTCCATTAACGCTACGTTACCAACTGCAATTCGATGTCCATTTACTTTTGCGACAATCCCACCACCCTTAACAACTTCAGTTTTTTCTACTGCAGAGATAGTAGTCTCGCCAATATCTTGTAAAACTGCTTTTGCCAATGGGTGGTCCGATTCACGTTCCACACTAGCTAGATAACCTAGAGCTTCTTCAGTATTTTTTCCGTAAAATTCTTTTTCAGCCACTTCAGGATTTCCTACTGTCAGTGTTCCAGTTTTATCAAAAACGATGGTATCCACTCTACTAAAGTCGTTGATAACTTCACTACCTTTTAAAAGTACACCATTACGTGCACCGTTTCCGATTCCAGCAACGTTAGAGACAGGGACACCGATTACTAACGCTCCAGGACATCCTAATACGAGAATGGTAATTGCTAGTTCAATATCTTTAGAGAATAACCAAACGATAAAGCCAAGGATTAATACAGCTGGTGTATAGTACTTGGAGAATCGATCAATAAAGCGTTCTGCTTCTGATTTGGAATCTTGTGCTTCTTCCACTAATTCAATTATTCTACCGAATGTAGTATCTTCCCCAATACGGTCTGCACGTATTTGAATCGTTCCATTTTCTAAAATAGTTCCCGCAAATACTTCAGAATCAATTTTTTTACTCACTGGTACGGCTTCTCCGGTGATACTTGCTTCATTAATATGGCCTTCACCAGTTAGTACAGTTCCATCCACAGGAACTTTTGCACCGGTTTTCACTAATAAAATATCACCTTCATCTACATCATCAACCTCAACTTCCTCAAACTCCCCATTTTCCATTTGTTTTAAAGCATTTTCTGGTGCCAATTCAGTTAATTCTTTAATCGCCGAACGTGTTTTGTTCAAGGTGCGTTGTTCGAGATAAGAGCCAAATAAGAATAAGAAAGTTACAATAGCAGACTCTTCATAGTTTTGTATTAATACTGCCCCAATAACAGCAATCGTGACTAAAACATCAATACTAACCACTTTTACTTTCAATGCTTGATATGCTTGGATTGCAATTGGTGCTACACCAAGAATTGATGCAATGATAAGTGATCCATTGAAAATCATCACGTTGTCTAAACCAAACCGGCCAAAGAATCCGAGTACGATTAAAATTGCACTAATCAATGTAATTTGATTCTTTTTATTTAATATATATCTTTGCATGTTTTTCCCCTCCATAGCTAATTTATTTGTTGTTAATTCTAGTATAAGATGACTATTCAAAATTTAAATTGACCTAAGTCAAGTTACGAAAAATAAAGTGTTTTGACTCTGTAAGAGAGATACAGGAGTTATCATCCTAAATAAAAATCATTTTAGTTCTATTATTTATGAAGTTATTATGACAAATTCTTGATAGAATTTTGAACTGTTGTCTAAATAGTATTAAAATCAGCCTCTTTGTGATGGGGATTCTTTGAGTGATAAGTAATTCTTGATTTATAATAGGATTGTACATACATCTAAAGGAGGGGTATCAACATGAAAGGTTGGCAATTTGTTGAAACAAATGAACCATTAGAATTGGTAGAAAAAGAAGACCCGAAAGTTGTAGCTGGTAAAGTTGTAATAGACACGAAGGTAGCTGGCTTGTGTCACTCTGATGTTGGTGTTTTAAGGGATCCAGGTTGGAAAGAACTACTTGGAGAATTGCCTGTAATTATGGGACATGAAGTTGCAGGTGTTATTAGTGAAGTTGGTGAAGGAGTAACTGACTATAAAGTTGGTGACAAAGTAGCTGTTTGCCCGACTGGTCCAAGTAAAATGGCTCCAGGTTATGCATATGATGGTGGCTTTGGAACAAAAGTTTTAGCTCCAGCAGAAGATTTAGTGAGAATTCCTGAAGGCGTATCATTTGCTCAAGCAGCCGCTGGTACGGATGCAGGAATGACATCTTATCATGCAACGTTCACTAAAGGTGGAGTTAAAGCAGGTATGACAGTCGGTATGATTGGAATTGGTGGATTAGGTCAAATTGCTTTAGAAGCAGCTGTTGCAAAAGGAGCTACTGTATATGCTGTTGATTTAAATCCAAATGCACGTGAACTTGCTAAAGACCTAGGTGCAGCAGGTGTCTATGAAAACGTAAAAGAAATTGCCCAATTTGAACCAGAAGTAATTATTGATTTTGCTGGGTTTGATGTAACAACTAGAGAAGCTCTAGAGTCTATTGGATTCCAAGGGAAAGTAGTACTTGTTGGTATGGGTAAATTAGAAACAACACTAAATGTTACTTCAATCATCACTAAACAAGCAACTCTTGTTGGAAGTAACGGTGGAACAAAGAAAGATATAGAAGAAATCTATGAATTGTTTGCAAGTGGAAAAGTAAGTCCGAAAATAACTGAACTTACTTTTGATGAAATTCCTAAAGGGATTCAGATGCTAGAAGATAACAAAGTTACTGGACGTTTAGTAGCTAACATGGAAAAATAAAAGATTAATAAGAGGGTTCTCATTGATTATTTTGATAAATGAGAACCCTTTTTGGGTTTCAAAGTTGGCTAATGTCTAGTTTTCCTTAAAAGATAAAAATGTATTTCAGAGATGTTATGCTCCGAGTGCTCTGCGCCTTTCCTTAATAATGGCCGATTAATCCCTTTTTCATTGCAATTTGTTCAGAATATCTAAAGAAAAGTAAGCCAATGACAAAATAAAAACCAGCATTACCTATTAATATGATGTAATCTGCGAGGTGTATAGCACCTAAGGAAAGTCCATCAATCATCACTCCACGTACCAAATCTACTCCTTTCACCATAGGGAAGAAAGCTAAAAATGGGGCAACGGATAAAGGGATAAATACTAGACCAGCCAATATAAATTGTAAGATTTGTAAAAAAGCATTGACTTGTTTTAATACAATTGTTAACCCCGCAATAATAAAACCAAATCCAACCATACTAATGATGGTTAGAAATAAAATGGGGAGGAGCGTGATCACATCTACATTTAACCACTGTCCCGTAGTTAGCATGGATAGGTAAAGCAGGCTAACAACGATAATGGAATTAACAATAACAGACGCTACTAGTCGACTCAATAAAATTTTTGATATTCCCATTGGGGACATACTGAGTTGTTCTAATGTACCTTGAACAGCTTCACTACCAACCTGAAAGCCAATGTCTTGCACTACAATTAATGAGAGGTACCAAAAAATGTAGTTTACAATTACAAATTGAATATTGGCATCTTGCGTACTTGGATCACCAACAATTTGTATCCCTGCAAACATTCCTAAAAATATTAAGTAAAAAGTGATAAGCATAGCAATAGTATTTGGTAGGTATCGTTTCATACCAATATAATCTTTTCTTAGGTTTGCTTTAAGAAGATTGAATAAAGGCATTTTGCATCTCTCCTTTGACAATTTTTAAAAATACTTGTTCAAAATTAATCGTTTTGCGATCAATGGATTCGACTGGAATTTGTTCTAACTTAAGGATGTCAAATAAATCATAAATCTCTTCATTATTATTTAGTTCTACCTCTAAAGTGGACTGTAAAATGTCTGGTGAATAGTCTAGTTGTGGAAATTTCTGTTGAAGGAGATGGAATTGATGCTTCGTTAATAATTTTCCAAGAGTAATTGTATAGGCGCGTACCTCAAAAAGACGTAATAAATTTTCCACTCTGTCATCGGTAACAATCGTTCCATTATTGATAATTATTGTGCGTTCACATAAATCTTGGATGACATCCATATCATGAGAGCTAATGATGATGGTCCGATTATATTTCTTTGCAATGTTCTGGAGTAGGTCACGTACTTCATAACCAGTTTGGACATCAATGCCGAGGGTTGGTTCATCTAGCAAAATTACCTCACTGTCTGCTAGCATGGCTACTGCTATAGCTAGTTTTTGTTGCATTCCACGTGATAATCGATTAACGATTTCTTTTTCCTTATTCTTGAGGTGGAATTTTTCTAATAAATCATCAATTGTATCCTTCCTATCTTTTCGAGAATATCCTCTGTTCCCTGCAAAATACTCTAAATTCTCTCTAACAGTTAAACGCCAATAAAGATTACGGTTTCCTTCCAATACAGCACTAATATGGTGGAGAGCTTTTAAGCGATGTTTCTGGCTGTTGATTCCATTAATAGTAATTGCCCCTTTGTCAGGCTTAATTAAACCACAGATCATTTTAATAGTTGACGACTTGCCTGCTCCATTGGGTCCAAGAAGTCCTAGTATTTCTCCTTTTTGTACGGAAAAGGAAATATTGTTCACTGCAGTTATAATCTCATTTGACTTTCTTTTTTTGTATGTTTTATAAAGATTGCTCACATCAATTATTGTTTCCATGCAAAATACCACCTTTTTAAATATATTTAATTATTATATTAAGTATATTTAAAAATAAAGTCAAGGAGAATTTTAAATTTATAGAAAATAATTTTAAATATATTTAAACTAAGGTATAATGGGATTAATAAACACGGAAAAGGAGCCCATTATGAGTAATGTAGGTGAAAAAATTAAAAGGTTTAGGAAAGAAAAGAAGTTAACACTTGCAGAAGTTGCTCAAGAAAAGCTATCTCCAGCGATGGTTAGCCTTATCGAAAATGGAAAAGCGAAACCTTCTGCTGAAAATTTAAAGCATATTGCATCGGTATTAAATGTAAATATTTCTGATTTATTAGGGGAAATGACAAGAGAAGAATTACGAAACAAATTAAAGGAGATTCGCAGCAGCGTTAATCCGGATAACTTTACTTCAGAGGAGATTGAAACAGCATTAACTAATTTAAAAGAACTGTTCCCAAATTTAGGCCAAAATGTGGAGTCTGCTCATATATATGAAACCTATGCAAAATATTTATTCCTGTACTATCAATTGTACAAGCCCAAATTTGACCTTTTGGCTGAAAGTGATTGGGAAGTTTATTATCGTAAAGCTGAGGCTATTTATGAGGACTTACAAATGGACAGTCGTGTAGTGAGGGTTCAATTTCAATTAGCGCAAACGGAATACACCAAAGGAAATTACCAAAATACAATTGAGATGGTTGATCAATATTTGAATTCAATACATACTTATGATAGCTATGATATTATTTCAGGAATGATTGGTTTAAAGATATTAAAAATCCAATGTAAAGGTGCGCTTGGAGAAATTGAAGAGAGTTTTCAGTTGTTGGAAGATGTAATTAAATTCTCCAATGAATATTTAGTACTCGATCACTTTTACATGATATATAACTTAGGTGCACTAATTCATTATCAAGCCGGAAATTATGACAGCGCACGAGAATTTTTAATGAAAATAAATAAATTTCTAGAAATAATTGATAACAAACAATTAAAGATAGAAAACCAGGTGAATGCTATACATTTTATGGAATTCTTTGAGGATTCACCGGAGAAAGCATTAGAAATTATCGCAAACTTTGAAAAGGAATATGAACGAACAAATGATGTCATTGATAAACGTGTTATGGACTACTTATCAGATTCTAAAGCAAGATGCTATACAAAGCTTAATAGACCACATGAAGCACTGCCGTTATTCCGTAATTTAATGACGGAATATCATATCCAGTTACATCCAATTGATATAGCATTAAGGGAAATTAATAAATCGTATCAAGCGCTATGTTATTTACAATTAAATGATAAGGAAAAGGCCTTTCAATATGCCAAGAAATCATTAAATATCGTTAGTAAATTTCCTTATACTTCATACTATCACTTTGCAAGATCGGTATTACGTGATGTTCAATTATCGAAATAGAATTCTACTTTATTTTCCGACATGTAGAACAACAACGCTGTAACTCCAATAGATGGAATTACAGCGTTTTCATATCAATTGTATTATTCTATTCTTCTTCGTCCTCTGGTCTTTTAAATCCTTTGTTTAATTGTCCAGCATATTCGATGTCACCAGACATATGGTAACCAGCAATTTCTTGATTACTTGTCGTACCATAAAGCCCCATTATGATTATCCGAAAATAAAAACCCACCCAAGTCATCGTTAACTTGAATGGGTTATTATACTTTAACGTTCCTACCGTTGTTTACTTTTTGGATCAAAAGCATCTCGAAGACCGTCCCCGATAAAGTTAATGGCTAAAACGGTAACAAAGATAGCTATTCCAGGAGGTATCCATGCTTCTGGATGATCACGCAAAATTCTAACGTTCATAGCCTCAGATAACATATTACCCCAAGTTGGTGTTGGTTGTGGAATACCAAATCCGATAAAGCTAAGAGCTGATTCAATGATAATATAAGTTGCCATCATTAAGGTAGCATTAACAATAATCGGACCTATAGCATTTGGGATAAAATGCTTTAAAATAATGCGAAAATCACTAGCACCAATAGCTCTTGCTCCTAACACAAATTCTTGCTCACGAAGTGATAAGTAAGTACCTCGAATAATACGTGTTAAGTTGGGCCAAGAAGTGACTGCTATTATGGTAACAAAAATTGGTATGGTGATTTTTTCGAGTATAGCAATGATAGTTAATGTTAATACCAAGAATGGTAACATTAGCATAATATCTGCAGCACGCATAATGATACTATCTACTTTGCCGCCATAGTACCCTGCTAAAGAGCCGAGTAAAATACCAATCGTTAAAGTGAAAAACATCGCGCTAAAACCGACTAATAGTGAAATTCTCCCTCCATATAATAAACGGGAGAAGTTATCTTGTCCTGTTCCATTGGTACCTAAAATATGTTCATCTGTTGGCCCTTGTTCGATTTTAAATAAATCAGTAAGCTCAGGGTCTTGGTCGGTAAAAACAGGTGCAAGTATACAAATAACTACAATTAGCAACAGAAAAATTAAACTTACCACGGCCATTTTATTTTTTAAAAACCGACGAAATGCTAATTGAAAAGGACTCTTACTTGTATTCTTTTGATTATCACCTGGAGTGAGTTCCGGTTGTGTTGATAACGTTTCTTGTGGATTAGGTTGCATAAGATGAATTCACCTCAATCATATCGGATTCTTGGATCAACAATACTATAAAATATATCAGCAAGTAGGTTACCAATTAAGATTAGAATCCCGAGTATTAGGGTGATTGCCATGACTACTGGGAAGTCTCTATTTGTAACTGAACTGATAAATAATGTTCCAAGACCTGGGTATTGAAAAACCTGTTCCGTAATAACTGCTCCACTTAATAAGACCCCTATTTCAAAGCCCATTAAGGTGATAATAGGAATTAGGGCATTCCTTAAAGTATGTTTATAAAGAACGTTGCTATCTGACATACCTTTTGCTTTAGCAGTTCGTATATAATCACTACCAAGCACATCTAACACTTCAGACCTCATATACCGCATATAGGTTGCCGTTCCTGCCAATCCTAATGTTATCCCAGGAAGAACCATGTGATGTAATCGGCTAAAGAAGGCTTCAAATCCAGCCATGCCTGGTCCTGATAGTGTCCCTTGAGCTGGAAACCATCCTAGGTTGATGGACAATACATAAATAGCGATTAACCCAAAGAAGAAATTTGGAATTGCTAAACCGAGAAATCCAAAACCTGTAGCTGCATAATCCAATAATGAATATGGTTTTCTAGCAGAGTAGATACCAATTGGTATTGCTACAACAATGGTTATAAAAAGAGAAAATATGCCTAAATATAGGGTGTTTGCAAAACGTGCCTCAATTAAATCTGCAACTGAACGACCATTAAAAACTAAAGATTTACCAAAATCTCCTTGTGCCACATTACTTATCCACTTAGCGTATTGAACTGGTATGGGATCATTTAAACCTAATGCTTCTCTTTGCTTCTCGTAAACTTCTGGATCTACTCTGGGGTCAGCAAGCTGTTGGCCGGTAAGTGCATCACCAGGTGCGGCTTGCGCTAATCCAAAAACGATAACCGTTAGCGCGAAAAGCATTGGAATAAATACAAGGATTCTTCGGATGATATATTTATACATGTATTTCCCCCCAAAGTTAGAATATTGTTGTAAGTATCAAGAGTTAGCTGGCTAAAAGGAAAAGAGCATGCGGTGGGTTCCACACGCTCTTTTGCTTTATAACCTGATGTCGGACCATGTTGTAATCGCTTTTCTTAATTACTCAGATACCCACCATAAATGAGGGTCATTGTTAAATCCATATGGCATAGGATTAACTCCGTTTAAGCGTTCGTTAAATCCATAGATCTTATTTTGAGCATATAGCAGTAATGCTGGAAGGTCTTCAGAGAAATATCCTTGCCACTCACTGTATACTTCTTCACGATAAGATTGTTCAAATGCATCAGGTGGTGTAATTGCGTCTGCAATTAACTGGTCAGAATCTGGGTTGTTCCAACGTCCGAAGTTATAAGCATCTTGTGATCTCCATAATCCTGATGGATCAGGGTCACCACTTCCAAGACTCCATCCTAATAGGTATATATCCCAGTCGCCAGTGTTATTTGTTAAATCTTCAACATAAGCCGTCATTTCTTTTGGTTGTCTTAAGTCAACTTGAATTCCTGCTTCTTCAATCATTTGTGCTAGAATTGGTGCAGAGCGCTCACGTAATTCATTACCTGTAGGGTAGTTTAAGTTAACAACCCATTCTTCGCCGTCTGGAGTATCTCGGTAACCATCTCCATCAGCATCTACATATCCAGCTTCATCTAATAGTTCAGCTGCTTTATCTAAATCTTTTTCATATAAAGTTGCAGCACTTTCATCGTATGCCCAGAATTGTTGAGCAATTGGAGCATTGATAACTGAACCGTGTCCTAGTAATAATTGGTCAACGATAGCTTGACGATCAATTGTCCAAGCAATTGCCTGACGAACTAGTGGGTCACCCATGTCTTCATTTGGAACCCAATTATCTGGGTTGATAGTTCCACTTTCAGCATCTTCTGCTGTGCGATGATTGTGGATGAAGCCCATTAATTGGTATCCAAAGTCAGCTTGCTCATGAATCTTAATATGATCCAATCCAGCTACTGATTCATAATCTTGTGCTGCTACACCGTTAGGGTCAGCAATAAAGTCAATTTCCCCATTCTCCAAAAGACCTAACATAACTGAGCCTTCAACTATGCGCCATGTGATAGAGTCTAAGTATGGCTCACCTTGCCAGTAGTCAGGATTCTTTTCTAGTACATATTGCTCGCGTTCTAGCATTTCTGTGAACATGAATGGTCCAGTACCTATTACTTCACCTGCATCTAATGTTCCAGGATGTTCTGGCATTTCTCCAATTGGAACATCAGCAAACACGTGTTCAGGAATAATTGGGAATGCAACATCTTTAAGAATTGTTACGTTAGGTTGAGCGAATTTAAATGTTACTGTAAGCTCATCTTCAGCAACAACACCTTCAAATTCATCAGTATCTCCATTAACAAAATCTTCATAGCCTACTAACTTATCAACATACTCTGTACGTACCCCACCTGCTTCAATGTAGCCAGGGCTAGCTATAGAGCGGTAAGTAAAGACAACGTCATCAGCAGTGAAATCCTCTCCATCATGCCATTTCACGCCTTCTTCTAAATATAACGTAATTTCTGTGTTATCTTCATTAATATCCCAGTCATGTGCTAATCCAGGACCAAACTGTAAGGTATCATCTTGTGATAAAAGTCCTTCATGTGTGAAATCTAGAATATTAGCTTCATATGCTTCTTCATAGAAAATTGGGTTGAATACACCTGCAGGAGCAGTATCCATAGCACCGACAAGTTTACCACCCATTTGTGGCTCACCACTTGCAGAATCATTATCGTTACCTTCATCATTAGTACTGTCATTTGAATTATCATCATTATTATCGTTTGTTTGATCATTGGTTTGATCATCATTATTATTGTTATCATTATTATCGTCTGAATCTCCACCACATGCTGCTAAAAAGACACCAAGTACTAATACCAGCATAAGTATAGCTAAGCTAAATTTAGAACGCTTAATCAATGTATTTCCCCCTTTACCATTTTTGGTTTGTTTATTGGATGAAAATTGATAAGTAACTCATTTTCACCTCCTATGTTTATATTTCTATTAGATAGACTTGGATTTTACCAAGTACTAATAGCTGAAGCTTAAGTAATGAGAGATTAGTCAACGATGTGTTTTGTCACGTATATAAGTGACAGGCTACAAAGTGCCCTTCCTCTTTTTCTATTAATTCTGGGCGTTCGGTCATACACTTCTCATGTGCTAGTGGGCATCTAGTTCTAAATGTACAACCGGATGGTGGATTTGCAGGGCTCGGCAAATCATCACCTAGTCGAATCTTTTCTCTTTTATTATTAATATCTCCCTCTATATCAATAACGGGAATAGACGATAATAGTCCTTTCGTATATGGATGAAGTGGATTATCGTATAACTTATTCTTAGGGGCAATTTCTGCTAATCTACCTAAATACATTACTGCTACTCGATCACTGATATGCTTTACGACACTTAAATCGTGTGCAATAAATAAGTAAGTTAATCCTAATTCATCCTGTAAATCTTTCATTAGATTTAATACTTGTGCTTGAATAGAAACGTCAAGTGCAGAAACTGGTTCATCACAAATAACAAACTTAGGTTCCAAGACTAGTGCTCTAGCAATACTAATTCGTTGTCGTTGGCCCCCAGAAAATTCATGGGGATACTTTTCCAAATCGCTTTGTCTTAATCCTACTTTTTCTATCATTTCTTTCGCTTTATCTTTCCGCTCTTGTTTAGAGAGAGAGGTTTGGACAAGTAATGGTTCTTCGATTAATTCGCCTACACTCATCTTAGAGTTAAGGGATGCAAATGGATCTTGAAATACAATTTGCATATCGCGACGAAAAGGATTCATCTTCCCTCTTGATAAATTTGAAATGTCGGTACCATCAAAAATGATGTCTCCTTCAGTAGGGTCTAAAAGCCGAAGCATAACCCTTCCTAGGGTAGATTTACCAGAACCTGACTCGCCGACAACTCCTAAGGTTTCCCCTTTATGTATTTGGAAGCTTACATCATCAACAGCCTTTAAATGTCCAACCGTACGTTTTAAGATTCCACCTTTTATAGGGAAATACTTCTTTACATTTCGTACCTCGACAAGTACTTCTTCATCTATTTGTTTTTCGATTGGTTTTTCTGCTACATTTTTTTCAAGCTTACTCATCTGTATTCCCTCCATCTTCATAAAGATGACAACGTACATTGTGATTAGATTCAATCAATTCTAGTTCTGGGTTGACCTGTGTACACTTTTCCATTACGAAGGGACAACGTGAAGAAAAACGGCAACCAGCTGGAAAATCATACGCTGGAGGTACTGTTCCTTTAATTGCTTCTAGTCGATTTGTATCTTCTTCTAGTTTTGGTATGCTTCCCAACAGGCCTTTAGTATAGGGATGTTTTGTTGTTCGTAATAATTGCTTAGTAGGGGCTTCCTCAACAATTTGCCCTCCATACATAACCATGACACGGTCTGCGTATTCAGATACTACACCTAAATCATGTGTTATTAATAAAAGTGCCATATCGAACTTTTCACGCATATCAGCCATTAAATCGAGAATTTGTGCTTGGATTGTAACGTCTAAGGCTGTTGTTGGTTCATCTGCGATTAATAGTTTGGGTTCACAAGAAATAGCCATGGCAATCATTACACGTTGTCTCATTCCACCTGAAAGTTGGTGTGGATATTCGTGAATGACCTCTTCTGCTCTTGGAATTCCCACAGTATTTAGCAACTCAATTGCTCTAGTTTTTGCTTGTTGTTTATTCATTTTTTTATGTTTCCGGAGCATTTCTGTAATTTGATTTCCAATAGTGTAGACAGGGTTTAGTGCTGTCATTGGTTCTTGGAAAATCATGGCCACATCGTTACCTCTGACTTTTGTCATCTGTTTAGTAGAGAGTTTTAATAATTCCTCTCCATTCATCAGAATGGCCCCATCTATAATTCGTCCTGGTTTGTTAATTAGTTGCATAATCGATAGAGCTGTGATACTTTTCCCACTGCCTGATTCACCAACAAGTGCAACGGTTTCACCTGGATAAACGGAAAAAGATATATCGTCTACAGCCTTTGCAACTCTTTCATCATCCAAATAGAAATATGTTTTTAAATGATCAACGTCTAAAAGGGGTTGTTTCGTCATACAAACACTCCGTTCTGAATATTATGAAATTTATTGACGTAATTAGACAATCTTTAAAATTTTATAGCTTATGTTTAAGAATAAGTATGTTGGGTTAGAAATAATCGTAGTATGTTAGATTTGTATGTTAATAGGTGTATTAACAAGATGTGAAAGAATGTATTTTGCGTAGGTTTTAAGTAGTTTATTATATTGGGTAAATGTATCTGATTTTATATACACATTAAATAAAGAATGCTTTTTTGTCAAGACTTAATTTTCTAAAAAATGAAAATTGGATAAAGGTGTAAGATTCGGTTGTTCTAATCACTGATGTTATAATGAGGAAAGTATAGTAGAAGAGGAGCATGTTGAAATGGATATAGGTACGTACATAGCAAAAGATGCAACAGAATTAGCTGAGTTGGTAAGAAATGGAGAAGTACTGCCGAAAGAATTGGTTCAGTTAAGTATAGAACAACTAGAGAAGGTAAACCCCTCGTTAAATGCCATACTATTTACACGACTTGAAAAAGTGTTACAGGAAGCAGAACAAATGGAAAGAAAAAGTAGTCATTCTTTCTTTGGAGTCCCAATATTATTAAAAAATATATCTCAATTATTAAAAGGAGAATCATTAACATCTGGGTCAAAACTTTTAGGAGATAATATTGCAAGGCATGATTCTAATTTTGTTAGTAAATTAAGGGAAGCTGGATTCATATTTATGGGTCACACCAATACCCCGGAGTTTGGTTTAAAAAATATATCCGAACCTGTAGCCTACGGTCCGACTCGAAATCCTTGGAATCTAGATTACTCAGCAGGGGGATCTAGTGGGGGATCTGCAGCAGCAGTTGCATCCGGAATTGTTCCTGTAGCAGGTGCAAGTGATGGTGGAGGTTCGATTCGTATTCCGGCATCATTTACAGGGTTATTTGGACTAAAGCCAACTAGAGGTAGAACACCAGTAGGGCCAGGAGTGGGACGGCAGTGGCAAGGTGCTTCCATCGATTTTGTATTAAGTCGAACTGTTCGTGATAGTGCAGCAATGCTAGATTTACTACAAACCATTCAACCAGAGGCAGCTTTTCAGACGCCTTTATTTATTGAGGGTTATTCACATATCATTTATAAAGAATTCCATCAACCGTTACGTATTTCTTTTACAACAAAATCACCTGTAGGAACTCCTGTATCCGATGATGCGGTACAAGCTGTTATGAAAACAGTACGATGGTTGGAATCCCAAGGACATGAGGTTGAAGAATTTGATACTCCAGTAGATGGAGTGAAGTTAATGCAGGATTATTATGTAATGAATAGTGGAGAGATTTCTTCTCTTGCTAATCAATTAGAAGCAGGTTTAGGACGGAAATTGACTGAAGAAGATGTGGAAATAGAAACATGGTTGTTAAATGTTGCAGGTCAATCTGTTACAGCAGCTGAGTACTCCACTAGCCTAGCTTCATGGGACGCTGCTGCAGCAAAAATGGCAAATTTACACGAGTCATTCGACTTGCATATTACGCCAGCCACTGCATATACAGCACCAAAGGTTGGAGAGTTAACACATTCAGAAGAGAATCAAGAAGAGTTAAGAGAAAGAATCCAAGTGTTGGATAAAATGAAACAACAAGACTTAATTTATGAAATGTTTTTACCTAGTTTAACCTATACCCCATTTACGCAATTAGCAAACTTAACTGGACAACCTGCAATGTCTATACCTGTTCATGTTTCAGACAAAGGTCTTCCTCTTGGGGTACAAGTGATGACTAGAAAAGGAGAAGAACACCGATTGTTACAGTTGGCTTATCAAATGGAGCAGTCTAGTCTTTGGGTTGGAATGAATGGAAACCCGTTCTTTGAAACAGCTGTTAAGTATAGTAAATAATGTGACAATTGATCCGAACTAGTTTCGATTCTTATTTAGAATTGAAACTAGTTCTTTTTTGGTTTCAAAAGAAAGTATCTAGAAAATTTTGAAAGCACTAGTGGTAAAAATTCACTCTATATTAATATTATCCCATGATGAAAAATTGGTAACTATTTTACTATTTTTACTTATCGATTTCCTATTTTAATAATATGTAATGATGTATATAATAAACACTGCACTATTTATGAACTATATTTTTCTGAATATTACTATTGGTTATTCAATTCAACTAGAAGGAAGGAGCATATTATAATGGGGAACCAAAAACGTAAAGGGTTATTTCAACGTTTTCTAGACATCGTTGAATTAGTTGGGAATAAGTTACCACACCCTGTAACATTATTTGCAATATTAGCATTGCTAGTATTGGTAGTATCAGCGATTGTTTCTTCCTTAGGAGTAAGTGTAGAGCATCCTGGTAAAGAAGGAGAAATCGTCGAGGTTAAGAACCTTCTAAATGCAGAAGGAATTCAATATATTTTTGAGAGTATGACTGATAATTTCATAGGCTTTGCACCACTTGGGGTGGTGCTTTTAACAATGCTTGGTATTGGGTTAGCAGAACGTACGGGATTAATTAGTGCATTATTACGTGGTTTTGTACTTAGTGTACCTAAAAGATTTATTACTTTAGGGTTAGTATTTGCTGGGATTATGTCCAGCGTTGCATCAGACGCAGGTTATGTTGTGTTACCTCCATTAGGTGCATTATTATTTGCAGCGATTGGACGTCATCCGCTTGCTGGTTTAGCAGCAGCGTTTGCTGGTGTATCAGGTGGATTTAGTGCAAACTTATTCTTATCAGGTACAGATGCGTTGCTTGGTGAATTAACCATTGCTGGTGCGAGTATTATTGATCCTGCCTATGCAGACAATATGAACATAGCAATGAACTATTGGTTTATTATTGTATCGACTTTTGTTCTTACATTCATCGGTGCATGGGTAACGGAACGTGTTGTTGAACCACGTTTAGGTGAATATAAAGGGGATTATCGTGAGAAGTTAGAAAAATTAACTGCAACTGAGAAAAAAGGACTTGTATGGTCTGGAATTGCACTACTAATTGCAGGCATTCTTGTTTCACTATTAGTTTTACCTGAAAATGCTCCAATGCGAGGTACTGGTGAAAGACCAATTATTGAATCACCATTCATGTCTTCATTAGTTCCAATCATTGCACTTCTATTCTTTATCCCGGGTTATGTTTACGGGAAAATTACAAAGGATATACGTAATGACAAAGATGTAGCCGCAAGACTTACAGATACTATGGCGTCAATGGGAATGTTTATTGTTCTAGCATTCACAGCTGGACAGTTTGTTGCCTACTTCAATGAGTCAAACTTAGGATTAGTATTAGGGGTTTATGGAGCTGAATTCTTAAACAGTATTAATCTAGATGGAATTCCTTTAGTACTATTGTTTATTGCAATTGCTGCATTCATTAATATCTTTATTGGTAGTGCATCTGCAAAATGGGCAATGATGGCACCAGTATTCGTCCCAATAATGATGAATCTCGGGTATTCTCCAGAGTTAACACAAATGGCATATCGTATTGCGGATTCATCAACGAACATCATTTCACCATTAATGACATATTTCGCCATCATTATTGCATTTGCTCAGAAATATGATAAGAAAATGGGAATCGGTACATTAGTTTCGACTATGATTCCATATTCCGTTTTCTTCTTAGTTGGTTGGACGTTAATGTTAGTGATATGGATGTTGCTTGGGACTGCACCAATTGAATTAGGTCCAATCGAATTTGGGCCAATTGAATTAGGACCAAATGGACCAATTCTATATAATAATTAATGCCAAAATCCGGACAATTCAAATTCTCTCGTAGAATTTGAATTAGTTCGGATTTTTATTTAACCACATTTCTTATATCCTAATAATTTACAGAACTTTCAACCCACATACATCATTTACCATAAACGAGCAGTTAATTATTTTGTATAATAATAGATAGGAAGCTATTTTTTTGTATAAAATATAGTTATCTGAAAATAATGTATATTAAGTATCCTTTTACTTAAGTAATAGTTTTTAGTATAGTTGGAGTATATATATATGAATTTATAAGGAGAGAAATTATGGTACAGGAGACTGCAATTCAAAGCAATAAAATTGAAAAAGTTCTAGAAAATATTAATAAGGTTATGATCGGTAAAGAAGATGTAGCAACGTTAAGTCTAGTAGCCCTGTTAGCAGAGGGCCATGTACTATTAGAGGATGTACCTGGTGTTGGAAAAACTATGCTCGTTCGTACCCTGGCTAAATCATTGGATTGTGATTTTAAACGAATTCAGTTTACACCAGATTTATTACCATCCGATGTAACAGGAATCTCTATTTATAATCCAAAAGAATTAGAGTTTGAGTTTCGTGGAGGGCCAATTTTAGGAAATATTGTACTTGCTGATGAAATTAACCGTACCTCTCCAAAGACACAGTCTTCATTATTAGAAGGAATGGAGGAGCACAGTGTAACGGTTGATGGCAATACCATTCAACTCCAAAAACCTTTCTTTGTTATGGCAACACAAAACCCAATTGAATATGAAGGAACATATCCATTACCAGAAGCTCAGCTAGATCGGTTTATTTTAAAATTATCAATGGGATACCCTTCAATGGATGATGAATTGGAAATGTTAGAACGTACTTCTAAAAACCATCCAATTGAATCGATTGAGCCAGTTATGACGAAAGAAGAATTAATTGAAATCCAAAAAGGTGTTAAAGACATATATATTGACAAGAATGTTCAACAATATATCGTGAATTTAGTAAGAGAGACAAGAAGCCATGATTCTATTTTCCTAGGTGTCAGTCCCCGTGGTTCCATTGCATTAATGAAAGCATCGAAAGCATACGCCTACATTAAAGGACGCGATTATGTTTTGCCTGATGATGTGAAATACTTAGCTCCATTTGTACTTTCACACCGAATCATCTTGAATTCAGAGGCAAAATATGAAGGGAAAACAAGTCATGAAATTATAGAGGATGTTATTAAATATACCTTTATTCCGATTCGAAAGGAATTTCGTTAATGAAAGGAACATTTCGTTTCATCGGTAATTTTGTCTTTATTGTAACCTTATTTGGTATTCTTTTTTCTTATGCAATGTTTCAAGGTGGGTTTGTTAGTTGGTTTCTATTTTTTGGTTTTTTACCAATCTTTCTCTATCATATTGGGCTTCTTTTTTATCCGGTTAAAAATTGGAAGGTTAGTAGAAAACTCACGAAACATGTCGTACGAGCTGGTGACACTGTTTCCGTGAAAATTATAATTGAAAGAAAGATTCCGTTTCCACTATATTATTGTATCTGTGAAGAGTTCATTTCGCAGACATTAAACAGAGTGGATAGTCGTCAGGAAAAATATCGATATTTAGAACAACCTAATAAGTTGTTTAATAACCGTAAAATAAAGAAAATGATTTTTCCTTGGTTTAAAAGACGTATCGAGTTGAGCTACCGACTAGAGCAAGTTCCAAGGGGGGAACATGCAATTCATGCTGTTCGCATCCGTACTGGTGATGTATTTGGAATGATAAAAAAACAACATGTATTCCCAGTTACAAGTGAAATTATTGCTTATCCGAACGAACGAAACATTCACTTGTCGGAAAAAATTACAAGCTTTGAACAAGGTTCTGTTACCGCTCAGACATTCAACTTAAAAAATACAAATGTAGCTACAGGGATAAGAGAATATATGCCTGGCGATCGATTTTCGTGGATCGACTGGAAACAAACAGCAAAGAAAAACGATGTCATGACTAAAGAATTTGAACAAGAAAAAAGCACAGACACATTAATTGTGTTAGATGGCTGTTTTCATGATGGATTAAATCCATTAGCGTTTGAGGCTACAGTTGAAGTTAGCCTTTCTCTAATGGAAACCATTCGTAAACAAGCTTCTCAAGTAGGATTCTTATCCATCGGAGAGACAAATACTTTCTTTCCAGTACAACATGATCCTACGAAACATGAAGGAATTCGAAAACATTTAACATCAGTTGAGCCAGCGAGGACAAACTCGTTTGCCAAAAAGTTAAAAGAAGAAATGCTTAAAATAACAAATAGCTTTTATGTCATTATAGTAACTAGTCATATGGATGATGCACTTAAAGATACGGTACAAAAAATCAAATATCGTAAAAAACGAGCTTCTGTTGTCTATGCCCAATCAAAGAATGCTATCTCTGAATCGGAACATAAAATTCTTAGACAATTAAGGAATGAGGGCATTGGAGTAACAATTCTTACTGAAGACGAATTAGTAACTAACCCAATTGAGGTGAAGACGTTGTGAGTAAAGTCAATACAAACAAAATACCAATACTATTTACCTCAATTCTGTATATTCTAGGACTCTTTTTATTTTTAGAATGGTTATATCCTGTCAAGGAAGTAACAGATACTAGTAATTTAAATGTATTTATTATATTTACTTTGTTTTGTTTTATTATTACGATTCTTCAAGTTCATTGGTCCATTTCTTTCCTATTAAAAGGCTTTGGGATTTTATTTATTATAAATGGATTGTATTCAGAATATAGTTTGTTTAGTAAGATTTGGTTTAGTGAGCTATTTACTCATATAAGCTATAATCTTCAGTTGGTATTTTCAATGCAATGGCAAGATTTAACCGGAATGTTCCGAAGCATCCTCTTTCTCATCATTATATGGTTAATGAGTTATCTCATCCATTATTGGTTTGTCTTAATGAAGAGAATTTTTATTTTTGTTGTTCTAACGTTTGTTTATTTAACTGTATTGGACACATTTACAATCTATGATTCTACATTTCCAATTATCAGGACATTTATTCTTTCGTTTCTTGCACTTGGAATGACTAATTTTTTCAAAGAGGTACAATTGGAAGGGATTCGTTTTTCCTGGACGAAAAAAAATCCGATTTGGATCGTGCCACTTATTTCTATCGTATTATTTTCAGCTGTAATTGGCTATGCGGCTCCTAAATTAGACCCGAAGTGGCCGGATCCAGTGCCGTTTATTCAAGGAGTAACTGGGAATGGGCCTGGAGGAGTCGTACAAAAAGTTGGATATGGAGAAGACGATACAAGGTTGGGTGGTTCATTTGTTCAAGATTATTCTCCCGTTTTTCAAGCAGTATCTAAAGAAGAACATTATTGGAGAATCGAATCCAAAGATACGTATACCGGAAAAGGTTGGGTTAAGTCAGATGATTCAGGTTATGTAGCACAGCAAAATGGCTTTATAAATTATGGTGAAAATAGTGATGAAATCGAGACAACTCGCCTAGATGCAACTATTAAATTCGAGGAAGATGTGGACATTCCAAAACTCCTGTATCCATATGGTATTAAGAAAGCAGAAGAGTTTTATGACCTACAACAAAATCCTTTAGATGTGGATCTTCTTTTAAATGAAGAAAACGGTGAAATCATTACACAACTGGGGAATGAAGAAGCTACAATACCGGTGTATAGTGTCTTATATGATTATCCATCTTATTCCCGTAATTCATTAAGAGCACAAAGGGAATTTGAATCACAAGAATTAGTGGAACGATATACGCAATTGCCGTCATCGTTACCCGAAAGAGTTAAAGATTTAGCACATGAACTTACAGATGGTTATAGCAATCAATATGACAAGGTTACTGCTATTGAAGGCTATTTTAGTAGAAATGGCTTTGAGTACCAAACCACTGAAGTTCCAGTTCCAGGTGCTGATGAAGACTATGTGGACCAATTCCTGTTTGATTCTAAAGTTGGGTATTGTGATAATTTTTCTACCTCTATGGTCGTCATGCTTCGTACACTAGATATTCCCTCTAGATGGGTAAAGGGTTTTACGAGTGGCGAAAAGGTAACTGATTTTGTCGAGGGAGATACTTCTTACGATGTGTACGAAGTAACCAATGCTAATGCTCATTCATGGGTGGAAGTGTATTTTGAGGATATTGGTTGGGTACCATTTGAACCGACTAAAGGTTTTAGCAATCTGTCCGACTTCTATACTGATTATGATTCTGATAACGATGATGACTTTTTAGATGCTCCTGAACCTCCTGAATTAGAACAACCTGAATTAGAAGAAGAACCAGATCCACTTACACCAGAGGATGAAGAAGATTCTGTGGAAGCAATGAATCCAAATGGTGATGGAAGTAGTGGTGGAGGTATCGCCTTTCAACTGAGTTGGTGGCATTATGTCATTTTTGGAGCAATTTTATTAGCAATTCTATTCGTCCTGTTTAAATTTAGGTTCCAAGTTAGAATGTACTGGCTGATGAATAAATTAGAGAAAAAACAAGATGCAGAAACTTATCAAGATGCTTATCATTTTATGCTTAAACTATTAGGTAAAAAAGGATTCTCTAAGGAGCCAAACCAAACTCTCCGTGAATATGCACAACGAGTGGATACATGGTATCGAACAGATTCAATGGCAACCTTAACAAGCGAATATGAAAAGATAATTTATAAGAACGATTTCAATCACCTCAGACTTTCAGAAGTGAAAGATTTATGGAAAAATTTAATCAAAAAGATATTGGGTTGACCATATAAATTGATACTAGTAAAATAGGTTTAACTTTACAAAGAAAAGCAAGAGTTTGATTGATGCTACACATCTCTGAATTAAATAGTTGCACTTCGTATATCCTCGATAATATGGTTCGAAAGTTTCTACCGGGACACCGTAAATGTCCTGACTATGAAGGCATGAATTCGTGGTTTTTATTATAAAACCTGAATTTCTGCCTTTTTATAGGTGGAGATTCAGGTTTTTTTAGATTATTAGAATGATTAGGGGAAGTGTATTAATGGTATCAGAGGTACGTAAAAATTTATCGTTAAGGAGCTAAACATATGAACAACGGAGAAATAATTCTAGTACTAGATTTTGGTAGCCAATACAATCAATTGATTACAAGAAGAATTAGAGAATTTGGTGTATATAGTGAGCTACATTCTCATAAAATCTCTATAGAAGAAATAAAAGCAATGAAACCTAAAGGGATCATATTATCAGGTGGCCCTCATAGTGTGTATGATGAGAACAGTTTTCGACCAGATGAGGAGATTTTTAATTTAGGAATTCCAGTACTAGGAATTTGTTATGGAATGCAATTAATGGCTCTTCATTATGGCGGGAAAGTTGAAAAAGCAAATAATCGTGAATACGGAAAAGCAATCATTGATGTAAAAGATAATCCAGTGCTATTCGATGGTACTCCTGATAACCAAGCGGTTTGGATGAGCCATGGAGATAAAGTTGTAGAAGCACCAGAATCATTTCATGTAGATGCAACAAGTCCATCAACACCAATTGCTGCCATGACTAATGTAGAAGAAAAAATGTATGGCGTTCAATTTCATCCAGAAGTTCGTCATTCAGAGTATGGAAACCATGTACTTAAGCAATTTGTATTTGAAGTGTGTCAATGTCGCGATGAATGGACAATCGAAAACTTCATTGATATGGAAGTAGAAAATATTAAAGCCAAAGTTGGAGATAGGAAAGTATTATGTGCATTAAGTGGTGGGGTTGACTCATCTGTAGTTGCAGCTTTAATCCACAAAGCCATTGGTGATCAATTAACTTGTATTTTCGTCGATCATGGATTGTTACGTAAGAATGAAGCTGATGACGTAATGAAAGTTTTTGCTGATGACTTCCAAATGAATATTATCAAAGTTGATGCACAAGATAGGTTCTTATCTAAACTAAAAGGTGTGGATGACCCAGAAAAGAAACGTAAAATTATCGGAAATGAATTTATCTATGTATTTGATGATGAGGCAGCCAAACTCAAAGATATTGATTTTCTAGCGCAAGGTACTTTGTATACAGATATTATTGAAAGTGGTACGGAAACAGCTCAAACGATTAAGTCACACCATAATGTTGGTGGTCTTCCTGAAGATATGCAATTTGAATTAATAGAACCATTAAACACGTTGTTTAAAGATGAAGTTCGCGAACTAGGGACACAACTAGGACTTCCAGATCGTATTGTTTGGCGTCAACCATTCCCAGGCCCTGGTTTAGCTATTCGCGTATTGGGTGAAGTGACAGAAGAAAAACTAGAAATTGTTCGTGAATCAGATGCGATTTTACGGGAAGAAATTGCTGCAGCAGGACTAGACCGTGATATTTGGCAATACTTTACGGTGCTTCCTAATATTCGTAGTGTTGGTGTTATGGGAGATGCACGGACTTATGATTATACGATTGGAATACGTGCAGTGACATCAATTGATGGAATGACTTCTGATTGGGCAAGAATTCCTTGGGATGTTTTGGAGAAGGTGTCCACACGTATTGTTAATGATGTTGCTCATATTAACCGTGTTGTTTATGACATTACGAGCAAGCCACCCGCAACAATCGAATGGGAGTAATCGTAAAACCGAACATTAAATATTATTTTCAAAAAAATGTTCGTTTTTATGTTGACTTCTATCTATTAAAATAGTAATATAGCATTAGAAATTATTAATTTAATATTTTTGCGTATAATTTAGGGAATACGGCCCAAAGTTTCTACCAGACTACCGTAAATGGTCTGACTACGCAGATTGAGTAATGATTAGAGAACTTTATTATTTTATTATATTTGGTATCTCTTGCTTACTCCTTCTTGCATAGTACTGGTAGCACTCTTGGGGACAAGAGTGCTTTTATTATTTTTATAACAAATTTCAAGGAGGAAGCAACATGAAAAAGTATTTTCAATTTGAAGAGTTAGGAACTAATTTTCGTACAGAATTCACTGCTGGTTTAACAACATTCTTAGCAATGGCATATATCTTATTCGTTAATCCAGATATACTAAGTAAAGCTGATATGGATCAAGGTGCAGTATTTACAGCAACGGCAATTGCTGCTGCGGTAGGTACATTATTTATGGGATTAATTGCGAAATATCCAATCGCGTTAGCACCAGGTATGGGATTAAATGCTTTCTTTGCATTTTCAGTAGTTATTGGAATGGATATTCGCTGGGAAACGGCATTGGCGGGAGTATTAGCTTCAGGACTTATTTTTATCGTTTTAACATTATCAGGACTTCGTGAAAAAATTATTAATGCTATCCCAGCACAATTGAAAAAAGCTGTTGGTGCTGGTATCGGTTTATTTATTGCATTTGTTGGATTACAAAGTGCAGGCATTGTAGTAGGTGATGAGGCTACTCTAATTGCAATTGGTGATTTAGCTTCACCAGGGGTATTGCTTGCTATTTTTGGTTTAGTAGTTTCAGTTGTTCTTTTAACGTTAGGTATAAAAGCTGGTATTTTCTATGGTATGGTAATTACAGCTGTTGTTGGTCTAATCTTTGGGTTATCAGAGTTTAACGGTATTGTTGGGAGTGTTCCAAGTG
The DNA here is from genome assembly GCF_900129485.1 of Ornithinibacillus halophilus. GTDB lineage: Bacteria > Bacillota > Bacilli > Bacillales > Amphibacillaceae > Ornithinibacillus > Ornithinibacillus halophilus. The sequence goes on along the minus strand of NZ_FQVW01000017.1, from coordinate 9,006 downwards.
TAGCTCCAACGTTTGGTCAAGCGTTTGCTCATTTTGGGGATATCTTTACATTGGATATGTTAGTTGTTATTTTAACATTCCTGTTTGTAGACTTTTTTGATACTGCTGGAACTCTAGTGGCAGTTGCTTCACAAGCAGGCCTAGTTAAAAATAATAAATTACCACGTGCTGGTAAAGCATTATTTGCAGACTCTGCTGCAACTGTTGTTGGGGCGTCAGTTGGTACGTCAACAACTACATCATATGTAGAGTCAACTGCGGGAGTAGGTGTCGGAGGACGTTCTGGTTTTACAGCAGTAGTAACTGCAGGGTTCTTCTTATTAGCCTTGTTCTTCTCCCCATTATTAAGTGTAGTTATTTCTGAAGTGACAGCACCTGCATTGATTATTGTTGGTGTGATGATGGCTTCTGCTTTAAAAGATATTGATTGGAATGAATTCGAAATTGCAGTTCCTGCTTTCCTAACCGTATTGATGATGCCATTGACTTATAGTATTGCAACAGGTATTGCGATAGGCTTTATCTTCTATCCAATTACAATGCTACTAAAAGGGCGCACAAAAGAAATTCACCCAATTATGTATGGACTGTTCTTTGTGTTCTTAGCATACTTTATATTCTTGAGCTAATTATAAGAAAAGCGAAATCAACCACATGTTGATTTCGCTTTTTAATTTACATATAAGAATTGAGATATCAAATAAGGCTGTTTAAAAACTAATTATAATTGCTCTAAAGACAAATGAATTTGAACAATACTTGGTTTCTAGAGGGTTGGTTATCACTTTTAGTTAATAGAATTCAAAGTTATAATTTTATTTATTGACAGTGATACTAAAACTAGTGAAGGAATTACACGTAGACTCCTCGGAAATGAAGAACAATTTCCTTCGTGCGATGTTTATGCTACCGTAGTATTACTTGTCCTGCGGGAGCAGAGGCATAGGTGAGACCCCGGAGAGCAACGAGCATAGGACTCGAGGAGGCTCACCAGCCGCCCGCGGAAAGCGAGGTGTATTTCCGTAACGGTAGAAATTACACCAATACTAGGATTTTTCACAATCTAAACAAAATCTGAACAATATTGTTCGGATTTGATATATCAGAAATTTTTTTGTATTAGTATGTTTGTTATACTGCTCTTTCTACTTCTTTTTTTCCAAATGGCAATACATGATAAACAGTCATTAATATTGTTCCAATTAATGCTAAACATCCCATAATAAAGTATAAGGTTCCGCCACCAAGTGTATCAATTATAGCTCCACCAGTTAGTGAACCGATGATGCCTGAGACACCGAAGAAAACGGAAAAGAAGACAAGATGTCCAGTTGACTGTAATAGTTTAGGAATCAGTCTAGTAACATAATCAAATGCTGCTAAATAAAATACACCAAAGGTTAATCCGTGTAGAAATTGTAAGGCAATCACATGAACAGGATCTGTCGCATAAGCGTAAAGGAACCAACGAATCGTATATAATCCCCCAGCGATAATGACGAATATCAATGGATGTAGTTTTCTAAACCAATAGCCAGCAAAGAAGAAGATAATTGCTTCACTTGCCACGCCGATAAACCAAGATAATCCGACTAAAAATTCATTTCCACCAAGCTGTTCAATGTATAACCCAATGTAACTATCACTTGTACGATGGCCTATCGTGAGGAATAAGATTAAGAATAAAAAGATGATAAAAGGTTTATTCCGTACTAATTTTCCAACATCCTTTATTCGTACAGGGTCGGATTCAACCTTCACATCCTTCAGACGAAAGGCAACAATTAAGGCAAGAAATCCAAAAAATAAATATGGATAGATCATAAATTCAACTCTGTCTGTTAGTAGTGTTCCTATGGTCAGACTGGATACTGCAAACCCGATAGAGCCCCAAGTTCTAATATTTCCAAAAGATACTTGTAATTCGTCAGCACGACGCTGCGCTAGACTATCTCCCAGAGCCCCTATCGGTGTTGTAAAGAAATAAAAAACGGCTCCCATCATAAGGATGGTCGGTAATGTGTTCATTTGGAAGAAGATTGTACTTCCAATAAGTAATCCAAAAATACAAATGATTAATATTTTCTTAACGGTTTTATATTTATCACTTAAATATCCCCAAAAAGGCTGTGCAAAGATGGTTGCTAATGGTCCTATTGCTAGAACGTAGCCAATTTCTGTTCCTTCTAAGCCTTTGTACCTCAAATATAAGGGAAGAAAGCTGAGGATAATCGTGTTGGATGCATGAAAACAAAATAATAGCATTTTTAATGGAACTAAAGATTCGTTATTCTCCAAGATGTACTCTCCTAATCAATTAAATAGTCTAGTGGTAATTATACTACTTAAAGGTTGAAAACAAAATAACAGGACGCCAACTTTTTGTGAAATAATAAATTAGGCTTGTAATGGAGAAATATTATGAATCAATTGCTGTATTGTACCGTATATAAAGTAAGAGTCATGTTTAGTACGTTCAAATTTGATAAATGGAGAGGGAAAATATGAGAAAATCGAAGTTTCTTGGGTTAGGTATTGCACTTGGTGTAGCAATCGGCACCAGTATAGGAGTAGCAATTAATCAAATGGCCACAAGCCTTGCAATAGGTATTGCGATAGGAACTATTGTAGGAATTACCTTAGATTCTCGTCAGAACAAGTAAATAGGGAGGAATGCAAGTGGAAAATATGAAAGAACTAACAAACGATATGGACTGGTATGACGTATGGGAGCGTTCATTTGAAACCCCAGTATTGCTCTTCAAGCATAGTACATCCTGTATGATTAGTGCTAGGGCTTTAAAACAAGTGTTGGCTTTTCAAAAGAAAGAGAATCATCCTATAGATTGCTATATGGTAAAGGTTATTGAAAGTAGGAAATTATCAAATAAGGTAGCTAGTGATACAACTATTCCACATAAGTCACCACAACTTCTTCTCATCGACAAACAGAGTATTGTATGGAATACATCTCATTGGAAAATAACTGAAAATAATATTAGGGAAGCTATACAGCAATTTACTGACTAATTCATTCATCCTTCATCCATCACTGAATGAAGGATGGAAATTTTTTGTTACTTCCAGTTTTCCTGTAAAAACTCATCACGACCAGACTTTGCACGATCTTCAATATATTCTTCTTCATTTTTCTTATAAAAATCTTGATGGTAATCTTCAGCTGGATAAAAGGTTGCTACAGGTAAGATCTCCGTGACAATTGGCTTATTGAACTTTCCACTTTGAGCTAAATCCTTCTTTGAGTTTTCAGCCTGTAATTTTTGTTCTTCATCGTAATAAAAAATAGCTGTTCGATATTGTTCCCCACGATCATGGAATTGTCCACCAGCGTCCGTTGGATCAATTTGTCGCCAGTACACTTCTAATATTTCTTGATACGATATAATGGCAGGGTCAAAAGTAATTTCAACTGCTTCATAGTGTCCTGTTTTCCCAGTTTTTACATCCTGATAGGTTGGATTTTCCAAATGGCCACCAGTATAACCAGAAACCACGCTATGAATTCCATCCCACTGGTCAAAGGGCTTTACCATACACCAAAAACATCCACCTGCAAAAATTGCTTTATTTAAAGTAGACAAGTTGTTCTCCTCCTATGAATCTAATATGGAACGATTTCATAAATGTAAAAATTATAGAATATATATTTAGAAACTATATCATAATTTAGAAAAAGTATCAGTATGTAAATACAATTCTATATTGGTGTGTTAAAATGATAGAAGATTAAGACATTTAGAAAGGGTGTCGTATATGAAGGAGATTCCAATTATACATAGCCAGCTTAATCCTCCACCAATAAGAGAACGATTTATTAGACGTGGACAGGTAAACCAAAAATTAAGTAGTGTACCTGATTATCCATTAATCCTTCTTTATGCAGGTGCAGGGTACGGAAAAAGTACTGCACTGGCTTTATATGTACATGATAGCAATATCAATGCGTGTTGGTATTCCATATCTCCTAACGATGATGACATTGTTCCTTTCTTAACCAAATTAACGCATTCGATAAAAAGTGTCCATCCTTCTTTTGGACATTCTATTCAAAAGGAATTGGCAAGTATAACTACTTATGTTGATACAGAAAAAGTATACTCTCTTGCAACTGCTTTCGTTAATGAAATTTTGGACTTGCAGGAAGAAGTATATTTAATCATAGACGATTTTCATCATGTGAAAAGCTCCTATGAGATCGAAAAATGGATCCTTTTTATTCTAGAACATATTCCAGCTAACTTGCATATCGTCCTATCTAGTAGAAATAAACCCAAGTGGGATATTATTCCTATTTTAAAGGTGAAAGGGGAATTGTATGAAATCTCTCAAGAAGATTTAATTCTTTCACCAAGTGAGATGGACTACATAGTAGAAGATGTTCTAGAAATTAGCTTAAGTGAAGAAGAATTAACGAAAATATATCAATTAACGGAAGGTTGGGCAATTGCGTTTAATATGCTCATTCAACAAATTAAAGATAAAGAGGCGATTAGTGAAATTTTACAAAATCGCCAAAATACATTAGAGGATTTATTTGATTATTTAGCTTCTGAGGTGTTAAATAAGCAGTCGTTAATCATTCAGCAATTTTTGCTTCAGTCTAGTGTGTTGGAAGTTTTAACGCCAAAAGATTGTGATTATATTTTACAAATACAGGGATCTGAGGAGATTTTACAAGGGCTACTAGAACAAAACTTATTTGTATCAGAAGGAGAAAGGAATGCCTATCGGTACCATTCCTTGTTTAAAGTTTTTCTAGAGAATCAGTTGCGTACTAGATATAAAGCAGAATTTGAGTCCTTGAATAATCGTGCAGGGCATTTTTACGAGCGAAGAGGTAATATTGAAACAGCGCTGTATCATTATGAACGAATAACCAAATATCAAAAAGTAGCTAGTATTTTAAAAGACTATGGAGAAGTAATGCTACAAACTGGAAGATTACAAAGTTTGTATGATTTATTATTGAAGCTGCCAAGTGAAAGCAAACAAGTATATCCTGTGCTTTATTATTACCAAGGAGAAATTGAAAGGTATCGGTCTTTATACGAAAAAGCTGAGAAAAGTTACGATAGGATAATTAGCAGTGTTCCTGAATATGACCATGAACATTATTTCTTAATTGGACTCGCTTTTGAAGGGAAGGCTCGAATTTACTTGGACACGATTCAGCCAGATCGGGCAGAACGATTTGTAAAACAAGCCATCCATATGAGAGAAAGAGCCAATGCAAGTAAAGAAGAGATGGCTCAATTATATCATTTAATGGCAGAGAACTTACTGAATTTAGGTCAAGCAGGGAAAGCAGAAGCTTGGTTTGATCGAGCGAAAGAGTTAGACCTCCCGTTGGAAGATGGAAACTTACAGGCACGGATCTATTTAAGAACGGGAAAGCTTAGAAAGGCAAAAGAAATTTTATTGGAAAGAAAAGCGAATTCTAATTATATGTCTGGAAAGCATTTGCCACAGTCCCATCGTGAAACGGATCTACTTTTATCCATTATTACTGCATTTATGGGAGAAGCCGAAGAAAGTAAAAAATTAGCTTCGGAAGGAATTCAGTTAGGTCTTTCGATAAAATCTCCATTTGTTGAAGCATGTGGTTGGATGAGGATGGGACATGCCGTTCAGTTACTAGACCAATATGATGGGAAGTTAGCTGAAAAGTGCTATCGTACATCTTTAGAAATCATGGAAAAAATCAATGTTTCGAGAGGGAAGGCAGAACCATACATGGGTCTAGCCATTCTGTTTGGGAATCGTTCTGAATATGAGCGTGCAGTTGAAACTGCGCAAAAAGGATTAAATGAAACGGAAAAAGTAAAGGACAAATGGCTAAGTTCATTAATTATCCTGGGAATGACATTAACAGCAGTTCATAATCGGAAATTTGATAAAGCATTACAGTACATTGAAGAAGTTAAGCAAAACTTTCTCGAATGTGGAGATCGATACGGATTAATGGTCGCAGCCTTTTGGAGAGCATATATTGCTCATGAAACACAAGAGGATGAACATATTTTTAAAACGGAAATGACTTTATTTTTACAATCAATGAATACAGAAGGATATGAATTCTTTTTAAAAAAACAAACGACTTTCGGTCCAAAAGATATGCAAAATATCGCACCACTTTTACTAAAGGCAAAACAGTTAGAGATTTTGCCTCAATTAGTAACGAAATATTCTTTAGAGCTTAATTTAGATGAAACACTAAAGAATCATCCAGGCTACACATTAAAAGTTCATACCTTGGGCCATTTGCGTGTCTGGATTGGAAGTAAACCTATCGAGTCTAAGGATTGGCAACGAGAAAAGGCAAAGGAATTATTTGAACTGTTTATTACCAATCGAAAAAAATGGTTGGCAAAAGAGCAAATCTTTCAGTATCTGTGGCCGGATCAAGATGAGGAAGCTGCGAATAAGAATTTCAAAGTAACCTTTAATGCACTATTAAAGGCTTTAGAACCAAAGCGAAAAGCTAGAGAAGAATCATTCTTTATTTTACGAAAAGGTAGTTCTTACGGTTTAAATCCAGATTCATTCTACGAATTAGATACCGAAAATTTCGAAGAATGGATAAATCAGGGGATTGAGGAAAAGGAACCAAAAAGAGCAATTGAATTATTGGAAAGAGGTTTAAAACTTTATAAAGGGGATTATTTAGAGGACCTTCGTTTGGCAGAATGGTGTTTGCAGGAAAGAGAGCATTATCAATTAATTTTTCTTCGAGGGGCAGAAAAATTAGCACAATCGGCTGTCAGAATACAAGATTTCCATACTTGTATTGAATGGTGTGAGAGAATGATTGCAATTGACCATACATGGGAGGAAGCTTACAGGCTACTAATGTTTAGTTACTATCATTTAAACAACCGCCCACAAGCAATTAGGTGGTATGAGAAATGCTGTCATGTATTAGAAAATGAATTGGGTGTTGAACCAATGGCTCCGACTGAAGAAATGTATCATTTGATTATGGAATCAGAAGAATTGAATAGCTATTGAGTAGGACTATCTCTATTTGGGATAGTCTTTTTTTCTTCATTAAAAGATGTCTAGCTCCGAGCGCTCTGCGCTTTTCTTAGTTCTGTAACTTCCGTGTAACTATGACCAATTATGATGATGACAAGTTAAAAATTAAAGGGGGACTTTTATATGAAGTTTAAAAGTAGTATTGGTTTACTAATATTAATGTTACTACTTGGAATGTTTTTAGTAGCATGTGGTGATGATTCATCAAATGATAATGGATCTGGAGATTCCAATAATTCATCGTCTGAAAATAATAACAACGACAATTCATCGAATGATGCAGCTGATGATACAAATGGTACTGTAAAAATTGGTGTCCTTGCTTCATTAACTGGTGTGTTAGAAGCATACGGTCAGCAAACACAACGAGGGTTTGAACTTGGTCTAGATTATGCAACAGATGGAACTAGAGAAGTTGCAGGTAAAAAGATTGAAGTAATTTATGAAGATACGGAAACAGATGCAACTGTTGCAAGACAGAAAGCTATTTCTTTATTGGAAGATGAGAAAGTTGATTTTCTAATAGGATCCTCTAGTTCTGGGGACACATTAGCAGTAACTCCACTAGCAGAAGAATATGAACGAATCATGATTGTTGAACCTGCAGTAGCTGATAGTATAACTGGTTCAGAATACAATGATTATATTTTTAGAACAGCAAGAAACTCTTCTCAGGATGCAGTTGCAGCAGCCGCAGCTATTGCTGATGAGGGTGTGAAGATTGCTACTTTTGCTCCAGATTATTCCTTTGGGCATGATGGGGTAGCTGCATTTAAACAAGCAGCATTAGATCTAGGTGCAGAAATTGTGCATGAAGAATATGCTGACCAAAATGCTGCAGATTTCACGGCAAACATTCAAAAAGTTATTGAAGCAGATCCTGATTATTTATTTGTGGTTTGGTCTGGTGCTAATTCACCTTGGAACCAAATCGTTGATATGCAAGTTCAGGAACAAGGTATCAAAATTTCAACTGGTGCTCCTGATATTGCAGCACTGGCAACAATGAGTCCTTTAGTTGGGATGGAAGGTTTTACAGTTTACTACCATACTCTACCAGATAATGAAGTAAATGACTGGCTAGTAGAAGAGCATATATCACGATATGACGGAGACGTTCCTGATTTATTTACTCCAGGTGGAATGAGTGCTGCTATTGCAATCGTAGAGGCACTTGAAAAAACAGAGGGTGATACCACTGCAGTAACATTAATAGATGTTATGGAAGGAATGAGCTTCGAGACTCCAAAAGGAACGATGACATTCCGTGAAGAAGACCACCAAGCATTACAATCTCTATACGCAATTACGTTAGAGGAACAAGATGGTGTGGATTATCCAGTACCTGTATTAAACAGAGTATTAACACCTGAGGAAACTGCACCACCAATAATGAACGATTAAAAAGACATATCTTTGGAGCATACCCTTACCTTTAACAGGTGAGGGTTTGTTCCCTGATAATACAATCGGGAAGTTTTTATAGGGAAAAGACTTATTTGAAGGATTGTTGATTATTACGCAAAATAAAAAAACTGCGCAGTAACTTATTGATATGTGGAAATCCTACCGCTACGGAAATACACTTCGCTTTCCGCGGGCGGCTGGTGAGCCTCCTCAGGCTATCGCCCTGTGGGGTCTCACCTATGCCTTTCCTCCCGCAGGAGTCTTCGTGTATTTCCTCCGCTATTTTCGACAGTTAACACATTGCAATATTAGGTTTTGATTGGAGCGGATAGCAGTCGACTCCTTGAAAATGCATTTCCATGTGCATTTTCTGCATGCGATGTTTCGCTGCCGCAGCCTTCCTTGTCCTGCGGGAAGAGCACGTGTCCGAAGACCCCAAAAGATGTACCTGCGTCTACTAGAAAGTCTAAGAAGTCAATTCCTCGGTACAAGGCAGCAAAGAAGTTTATTCAAGTAGTCGCCTGGCTGAGGCCGTGCCCGCGG
>NZ_FQVW01000041.1 GCF_900129485.1 Ornithinibacillus halophilus | reverse complement strand
TACAATCATATTCTTGCTATTAACGGAACCAGGATCCATCTTACACCCTTAATCACAGCTTTTTATGCAAATAACGGAACATCGAACCACCTGAATCCCTCGATGAATCCTCGTTCCGTTATTCACCAAAAAACTACTGTTTTTTGCCTCGTGATGAATCCTCATTCCTCTATCATTGCAATCTATCAACTTTTACACTCATATTCTTGCTATTAACGGAATCAGGAACCACATAACACCCTAAATCACGGCCATTTATGAAAATAACGGAACATCGAACCACCTGAAACCCTCGATGAATCCTCGTTCCGTTATCCCCTAAGCGTCGACCAAAAGCCTACTGATTTTTCCATTTCTCCACTTCATCCCGAACAATTGGGGCAACTTCTTTCCCAAATAATTCGATGGCACTCATGACATCCTCATGTGGCATGGAGCCAACTGGAACGTGGAGCATAAATCTTGTAACACCGACATTTTTACGAAGGAAGATGATTTTTTCGGCAACTGTTTGAACATCACCGACATACAATGCTCCCTCAAGGCTTCGTGCATGATCAAAAGTAGTCTTCGTGTATTCTCCCCATCCTCTTTCTCTGCCAATTATGTTCATTGCTCGTTGGGTTGGTGGGAAGAATTTCTCGACTGCTTCATCCGTGCTCTTAGCAACAAAACCATGTGAATGAGATGCCACGGTTAATTTCGAAGCATCATGGCCATTTTTCCTTGCAGCACGTTTATACAATTCAACAAGAGGTGCAAACTGCAGTGGGCTTCCACCAATAATAGCAAGAACAAGTGGTAAGCCAAGAACTCCAGCTCGAGCTACGGACTCCGGTGTACCACCACTAGCAATCCAAACCGGTAATGGGTCTTGTACAGGTCGTGGATAGATCCCTCGATTGTTGATGGAAGGGCGATGTTTCCCACTCCATGTCACTTTCTCCGACTCTCGAATCTTCAGCAATAAATCCAATTTTTCCTCGAATAATTCATGGTAATCATTTAAGTCATATCCAAATAGCGGGAATGATTCGATAAACGACCCGCGTCCAGCCATTATCTCTGCACGACCATTTGAGATGGCATCCACTGTTGCAAATTCTTGAAACACACGAACCGGATCGTCGGAAGACAATACCGATACGGCACTGGATAAACGGATATTTTTCGTCTGCGATGCAGCTGCAGCCAATAAGACAGCAGGTGCAGAACAAGCATAATCTTCCCGATGATGCTCTCCAACACCAAAAACATCTAAGCCAACTTCATCGGCCAACACAATTTCCTCTACTACCTCACGAATTCGCTCAGCATGGCTAATCACTTTACCTGTCTTCACATCAGGGGTTGTTTCAACAAAAGTAGTAATTCCTAATTCCACAATACTTCCTCCCTTTTAATCCTACTGATATGTATTACTTTTATCTTAAGGGTTTCCCAATGCTTTTGCCATTAATGACAGTCACCTAGTACTCAATTGCCTTTATTTTGTTGCTTCTTCTATAGACTTAGTAAATGCATTGGAATAATTTTCAGTTGTAAATGCCTTGTACCAATCCATATCTGATGTATAATCTTCATTGAAGTAATATATTATGGTATCGATTATACCAAGATTTTGATTATAAGTTTTAATGTCTTCTTCTGTAACCTGACCTTCTTCTATCGCTTTTACTAATACAGCTTCAACTTCATACAGAACATCATTAGCCACTGGGAAGTTTGATTTTAATTGATACAAAATCCTGTGTTGTATTTCTTCTAAAAAATCTCTTCCTTCCTCAGTTTTTGCCTCATTATTTAGGTTAATATTCCTCATAAAGTCAATGGTGTCATTAGAGTTTTGAGCTATTAGTTTCCAAGAAGAACCGAATTCTTTCTTTGTTGAAACAGATTCATTATATAAATATACATTTAAACTAACCGATATAAAAATTAAAATTACCAAAACTCCTAGTATGTACTTTCTTTTCATATTCTCCTCCACCTCTTATTTCAACGTATCCATTACTTCCTTTAACAAATTCTTCGTATCTAGTAGTCTTTTTATATTTTCGTCTGAAACTGCATCCATGTTGTAGAAATCGGCAAAGGCTTGTTTTTTATATCTGGGAACGACATGCATGTGATAATGAGTCAACTCGTTAAAAATTCCACCATTTTGCGTGACAGTAATCCCATCTGGTTTGTATAACTTCTTTAAAGCCTTTGATAATAAAATAGAGGCACTCATTATCGCACTCGCAGTCTCATTATCAAGCTCATCAACATCTACAACATGTTGTTTCGGTAAAATTAACGTATGACCTTCATTAAAAGGCATATGATCTAACAAACAAGTAACATATTCATTTTCGTAAACAATATTTGTTGGTTGGATTTTATTTGCTAATCTGCACCCTAAACATTCGATCCCTGTTTCCATAATTCCCCGTCTCCCTACTACATTCTTCATATAGCTTACTATCTTAGCATAATATTCTAAAAATAAAAATCAAGAAAAAGGCGATTCCACATGGATCACCTTATATGATTCATTTATTATAGTCCCTTCCTCAATTAAGATTCATTTATAAACCAGACAAACCAAATATGATAATAAAGGTAGTCCAACCGAATCCACATAATAATAGAATAAACGATACTATTCCCATGATAGATACACCAATACTCAATTTTGGATTCAGATCTGTTCTCTTAGTGATTGCTACAGCCAGAAATACGATTCCCATTAACCAAAGTAAATAAGTACAAGAAACTCCGACCCAAAACCACGTCAAACCTTCCCCCCAATATGCCATACTTTGAAAGGTGGTACTCATTAATAACATGGCTACAGCACAGACCAATGATAAAATTACATAAAACTGCTTTGATTTTATTACGTTCATAAGCTATAACCTCCAACCTGCATTAATTGGACACTGTTCCTAACTGTTCGAGATTGCTCTGATTTTTTTACACAATAGAGCTGAAACAATTTTTATATTAATAATTGCAAAAAATCACGTTTTCATAGACATGGCTAGTCGCATCGCTAGCCTCACGGGTATTGCTGGGTTTTCCATTTGATTGACATCCCCAACAAAAAACATATCCTGTTCGGGATAGTAAAATGCTAAGGAACCTGTTGAACCAGAATGCCCAATTAGCTCACCTTTGCCCATAAAAAGCGTTGCAAATCCATTGAGTGGAATTCTCATATATCCAGCACCATAATGAATTGGAAGCATAGAAGCTTGCAACCTATTATTTACGCTAAATTCTTGAAAAACAGTATGATTAAATAACGTTCCTTTAAAGAATGCTTTGATAAATACCATTAACTCACGAGCTGTTGAAACACATCCACCACTCGCGCGAATGCTCCTAATTATATTCGGACTATACATGGCAGTGTCCTTATAAAATACTTTTGGGATAAAATCTTCTTCACTAATTGGAAGGTAAGTACTATTAAGTTTTAAAGGTTCAAAAATAAATTGTTTATACACATCTTCCAATGGTGAATTAGTAACTTTTTCAATTATTTTTCCAAGGATTTCAAAGTTTATATTTGCGTAATGAGCTCTTTTCCCCGTATCTGGAGCAAAATGTGGCTTTATTTCCTTCGTCTTTAATAGAGTGTCATTAAACCCAATATACTCATCCTTGTTTAAAGCACGTTTTTTCGATTCAGTACTCCCTTCCTCTATCACATCCCTCAATCCACTAGTATGAAACAATATATTTGAGATTGTAAGACTACTAGAATAGTCTTGACCTTTATTAACGTGAAGGCCACTTATTGTATCTTTATTAAAATATTTGGCTACTTTATCATCCAATGATAGCTTTCCTTGCTCTCTTAAAATGAAAATACAAGCAGTGGTGAACAGCTTTGTAATACTCGCAATCAAAAATGGTGTATCTATATTCTTCCCACCGTACTCAAAATTGTAGGAAAGATCTCCATTGGCGCTTTCTACAAGAAGAACAGATTCATGAATTTGCTTTTTCTTTGTAACGCCTTCAAATATTTTCTCGAATTTTTGTTTTTGAATATCCATCATATCCCCCTTTGTTTTTCACTCTAGCAACCTACAGCGAATATTAGTTATGAATACTCCCAAATCTAATAAATATTCCTTCCTTCTCAAGTCTTATATGCTTATTAGGAATTTGGGTTAATTTCTCGTATTTTTCGTTCCAAATTATACTTTCAAAATGAGACAGTTCTCTCAGAAAACGATCAGGTGATATGTTTTCATATCGATAGCATTCGTTAGGATAGGTTTCATCACATCCAAATAATTCAAGAATATCTTCTTCAACCGCGATCCCACCGATTTTAAATTCATAAACCGAATACAATATCTTATGAAAATTTGTAAACTCTTCAAATTCGTCTCGGTCCCAATCAGGTTCATCAATTTCAGTACCATCAAACCAAAAGTTAACCATTATGGCATTAGAAGAGACCTTGTCTATTTGTAATGTTGCTTTTCGTTTTCTTGTTAGACTGACGTATAATCTCAGTCTTAAAGAATGTATGTAATTAGATTGGGGATCTTCTTCGTCATAGGGATAACCTCTAACAAAAAAGTCGATAATTTCATCAACGTTTTTATCATAAATTTCAATTCCATCTACCTTAGACAAATGAAAGATAACTTCCTGAATCGATTCTTTTTTCATTTCCTTAAGTTCCAACAAGAAACTAACTTCCAAGAAAGGACCACCTTGTAACCACCAATGCATCTTTTATCCTCCAAAATTCCTTCAATTTAACTAGCGCTCCCTGATCTAAACCGTATAACGAGCATTCCAGCTTTTAGGAAATCCAATCTTATTAGCGTAAGCATAGCGAATTAATTGCCCGTGGTGCTGTACTTCATGCTCTAATAAATCTATTAGTAGATTATTGTTAACATTATCGATGCTAACTTCTTGTAAATATTTTTCTATGTTTGTATGAGTTTCTTTCAATTTGTTAATAAGTAAGATTTTATTATGACTATCCGTTAAACTACACTCAAATCCATTCCATTGACCAGCTTTTAGAGCTTTTAAATAACTTTCTCTTGCTCCAATAATACAATATGCTTGCTCTCCGATCGTATTTGAAGGTACGTCTGGTATGGCAAACCGTAAACAGTGTTCTTCGATAGTTTCATAGAAGTCGTTAGTTAAACTCAACGCTTGTATAACCCGTTGCATCAATATATTCATATATTATCCCTCCAGCTTTCCACAGTATTTCATCTTTTAGCCACCCTGTTTACCTTTTCCCGTTTCAAAATGTTCCTATCACCCTGAATCCTGGTCATCTGTTTTTTTCTTAACTCGATTAGAAATGATATTTGTCAGTACAAGGGATATAAGTATTGGAGAAGATGTAATTGCACTCCTAAAGAAATCATTGATGGAAGGGTCAAAATACCGTAGTAGCAGTTCTATTATTACAGCGGATACTGTAAAAATTGCTATAGTTAATAGCATCTGTTTTCCTAAAGTCATATTCCCTTCCTCCTTATTGATATCAACAATAGGATTCGAACTTTGTAAGTGTAACCTACTCCCAAGTGACAAGTTTGATTAATAATCTCTAACCAAATGATACCATAATATTCAGAAAATAATAAAGCAAAGAGTACCCATTGTACATTCAATATCCTGTTTTATCTCTATTTTAATAACTAAAAAGGACTGCATATCGCAGCCCACCTAGTCTGTATTTATTTGCTATTTTATTAAGTCTAGTACTTTAGTTCGAACTCTATTCAATGCTTCTAAGTTCACTTTCCCAAATTTTTTTCTGATAATTCTTTTTGAAAGTGTATAAACTTTGTCTGCTCTCACTGCTGATGTAACTATAAGAGAACCTTCACCTTAGTCTTTTTGTTCAATCATGACTGAATAATCAAGGTCTTTTAAGTGTGAAGTAATAGCAACAACTAGAATATCATCCATCATCTGATTATAATCATCGTTTGAAATAATGAGAACAGGACGTTGTTTTCTATTTGATAAGTCACTGAATGGGACTGGACTTAAAACAATGTCACCTTATTTATACATCATTCCAAACCTCATCATCTATATCATTATCCCAAAAATCAATGCTACTTTCGCTCGCTTTTGTTAAATCTTGTGATAAACTTTTTTCTTTTTTTGTCTTTAAATACTCAGCAAAATCTAAAATTTTATCGACTTCTTGTTCTGAAATTTCATCAATAATTTTTAATAAACGTTCCTTAGCAGTATTCATGATGTGCATCATCTCTTTCATGAATAATTTATATTATTATATCACTTTGGATAACTTCATACCATTGGTGTATTAATATAAATTCACTCTTTTATTAAAACACCAAATTTACACAGTGAATTCCTTTGCGAATTACTGTGCGAACGTATATATGAACGACAGTGTGTCACCCCTAAGCGGTATCCGTTACTACATAGTAATAACCTTCCTCATAAAAAAAAGACATTCGCCTACCACCTAGTAGACAAATGCCTTATAAACTATTATTCTGTTACTTCAAAGGACATACGAACTGCTGGCATGCCTGAACCTGGATGGTCCACACTGTACGTTAATTGTGGTATCAAGGTCATATCTAATGGATTCTTTTCTTTTTGCATATACAATCCTGGATAGAGGTCCATTAAATGATGCCCTGGTTCACCAGTTGCGTATGTTGTAAATTCAAGTGTTCCTTGACTATTGAATGAACACATATACCCCATATACGCATTGTCATATGTCATATAATACGCATTATCAAATTCTGTCCAGCCACCACCTTTAATGGTGATTTTGATTGGTGTACCTACTGGGCCAGATTTCGGTTCGATACTTACAATCGAAGGAAGTATTCGCAAATAGGCTTGAGCGTAAACTTCATCCCCTACTACTACATCCATTCGGTGAGGAATTCCACCTAAATCATCTGGTATTTCAAAATCATAGGTAAGGTTTCCATCAGCATCCGTTGTTACCGTAGCAAGCTGGTCACTATCTTCATCAAAACCATTTCCACTCACACGGCTACCAACCATC
Organism: Ornithinibacillus halophilus; assembly: GCF_900129485.1. GTDB lineage: Bacteria > Bacillota > Bacilli > Bacillales > Amphibacillaceae > Ornithinibacillus > Ornithinibacillus halophilus. Next base: position 19,519 of record NZ_FQVW01000041.1, on the reverse strand, counting down.
GTATTCCAAATAATTTCCACTTCTTCATTCTCTGGAAGGCCTGAAGCTGTTATACTGTTTTCTTCACCAACAATGCCTTCTTCTTTTTCTAATACAACTTCCACACCATCTTTATTTTCAAGAGCTGGCATTTCTACTCCACCATCTGCTCCCTCTGGTGCTTCTTCAACAAAATCTTCCACGATCGGCTCTTCATCCGTTACGGTAAACGTAAAATCAGGTGCCGGCCATCTAGCATGTGGGGAATCCCCAAAGTTGATGTATGGTGAACCTAAATAACCAGAACGGACACTTATATGATGATCTCCAACATGGCCCGTTGCACGAATCTTGGCAACCGTTGTTCCATTTGTCGACATCCCTGTGATTGCCCCTGTGTATTTATTATCATAGGTCAATTGCCACATGGATTTATACGTGTCATAGCCTAGACCTTTAGCTTTTATTTTGATTTCAGTACCTACAGGACCAGATTCTGGTTCCATGGAAAAGGTCGGAATAACGAAAAATCCAGTTTGCCCGATTTTTGTGTCACCTTGTGCAACGACAACATTATGATTCCCACCAAAACCATCAGGAACTTCAAACGAACCCTCCCAAACGCCATCATCATTACTTGTTCCTTCTACTAGAACGATGTCACGGTCGGTATACTGTGGTCCAACAAACGTGTAAAGCCCTTCTAATTCAAAATGTCCATCATATTCATTCCACATAATTTGATAATCTTCATTTGGTTCTAATTGATCTGCTGTAAATTCTACTGTCTCTCCAATGTGAGCTTGGGTTAAAGACAGTTCAATATTATTAATCAGCTTTGTTGTTTCTTCTTCTGCATTAGCGGATGATTCGTTCTCACCCGAATCACCTTCAGAATTGTTGTTTGCATCTGAATTGGTGCACGCAGCTAACACCGTCATCAGAAAAATCATGGAAAATAAAAGTATTCTTTTCTTCATTTTACTCAACTACCACTACATTAGCTTTCATATCACCATGACCAGTTCCACAGAAAATGCTGCATAATATCTCATATTCTCCTGGTTCTGTTGGTGTAAATGTTACAGTACCTTCTTCATCAAGTTGTACATCTAAATCATGGATGACAACACCATGCATACCTTCATCATTTGTTAAATTTAAAGTAACTTCTTCTCCAGCTTTAACGTAGAATGTTTTCTCTCCGTTTTCACCTTCAAAAGAAAAGTTCTTAGCAATTAGATTAATTGTTTGATTTGTTTCCACATTTGATAAGTCAACTGATTCTTCTGCTTCTTCCTCAGTAGCTTCTTCTTCTACATCAGCTTGTCCTTCAGGAGGATTCACTGTTAATAATGATGGTGCGACATCAAATGGACGGAATTCGCCTTTTTTATCCCCAATTTCAGCAGTCACATGATATTCTAATACGCCAGTTGGAGTTTCCTCTGTAACCGGAAGTGACACCGTCCAGAATGATGGTGCTCCCTCTTCACCAGCTGGGTGAGGACCATAACGCATATCTAACACATCACCAGTTGACAAGTGTACTTGAACTTTTGTATCGTCTGGTGCTTGTTCCATTGTTTCTGGGTCAATAACATCGACTCGCCAAACAATTAGATCCCCTACTGTAAATTGACTCTTAAGTACACAGCCAGCCTTTTCTTCAACAACATCACCTGATACAACTAATGATGTTTTTGCAGGACTATCTGCATCCTCTTTTTCTACATCCTTACTTGCTTCTTCGTCGTTACTGCAAGCGCTAACAAATAATACTAGTGCAAGCAATAGAACGAGCACATTCCCCTTCTTCTTAAACATCCCTAATCTCTCCTTTAATACTATAAATTTATAACATTGCTTTCACACTATGAATATAGTGCAAAAGTAGGAGGTTATGAGATTAGTATATTCCTATATTTGCATAAAAACAAGATTTTTGTCGAAATTCGTTTTTTAACGTTCCAATTTGATAGTTACAGTGGGTGGCTTTATTTTGAAGTTGGCCATCGTAATTGTTAACAATAGAATAAACCTTATTATTATTTGAATATTATGTTATTATTATCTCAAGCTATCAAAACGGTGGGTAGGAGTGGTCCTTTGAGACAATTATTTCTGGGGAGTATCTTTATATTAATCCTATTAGCGGGCTGTAGTCAGGATGATCGTTCTAGTTGGTTTGAAACAAAGGAAAAAGCCATTGAACATGGATTAGAGAAAGAAAATGTTGACCAATCAGCAGTTCTATCAGTCGAGGAATATCAGGGAGAAACATTTGTTTTTTTCGTACGTGCAGGTGGACTTGGGGTGGCGAGTTTGACTGAAAGTAAAAAAGGATATCGTTGGTTTCGAGGTGAACCATATTTTGGTTTTGATGTTGATGATGCATTCAAAAATATCCCCTATACGACCAATGGTTTTACCTCCGAAACTAAAACAGGGTTAGAGTATTCTGTTTTATATGGACAGGTCTTCGATCACTCCATCCAACGTTTGAAGTTGTTAGGAGCTGGTGAAGAAAGAGATTTAGAGATTTTTGGTGACTCTAAATTCTTTTTTGCAATTCATCAACAACCATTTTCATCATTAGAAATTGTCCCTATCAGGAATGACAGTTGATATACTTAAAAACCATAAAAGGCGAGTGATTTCCTATTAGATCACTCGCCTTTCTTATTTAATTAAGGGTGCTCTTTCCATTTTCTAAGTCTTGTAAAACGCCGACCATTCGGCTTTTCACGTCTTCTGCTGCCTGAGGACTATCTCCTCGATGGAGGGATTCTAGTGCGCTCTGGTAAAATACTAACGCTTTTTGCCCTTCATCCATCGCTTGGTACACATCCCCAAGATTACGGTATGCATAGCCTAACAATACTAAATCATCGGTTCTCTCTGCATGACTGACCGATTTCTCCAAGTATTCTTTGGCTGTTTCCAGGTCATCTTGCAACATAAATACGGTGCCATATTCATAGTAAGCTGCTGCATATCCTAAATGGAAATCTGGAGAAGATGTATCATAAATTGCGATTTCCTCATCAAAATAAGTCATCGCACGCTCATAATTTCTCGCCTTACGCTCGGCCATCCCAAGCTGATGGTAGGCAATCGCCTTTTCTTCATTATTCCCTTCTTGTTCTGCCAAACTTAGCAGTTGCAAGAACATTTCTGTTGCTTCCTGATATTGATCCAATTCAATCTTCACATAACCAAGCCCGTGTAAAGCTTGTTTGTATAGTTCTAGATCCTCTTTATCTAACTTATCCAAGACTCCTAAATAAAGAATCTCTGCCTGCTTGTAAAGTCCCTGATTAAAAAAATCATAGGCCTTCTGTAGTTTATTGATCGTATTCTCACGCATCTTGTCACCGACTTTCTAAGAAGTATCTATTTCATAGGTCCATATCTATAGTATATAACAGGAATAGTTGTTGTACTAAAAATGTGTTTGGATATTACCAATTATGCTGTTGCTCACTATAATTCTTTTCTATACAATTAAATTAATAGAAAGATAATGGAGGTCTCCTTAATGCCAACATACAACAAACTCGTACGTGATAAGATACCAGAAATTATAAAAAATACAGGCAAAGGGCTAAAAACTGAAATTCTACCAAATGACCGTTACATAGAAGAACTTAAAATTAAATTAAATGAAGAAGTATCCGAATATCAAGAAGCAAAAACAGATATAGATGCACTTGAGGAATTAGCAGATATACTGGAATTAATGCACTCCCTGGCAAAAGTTCATGGGGAATCCATACAAAAAGTCGAACAAATTCGTGAAGAAAAGGCTGCAAAAAGAGGTGGGTTTGAAGAAAAAATCTATCTTGTAGAGGTTGATGATTAATGGAGGACATCACTTTATATACCAATAACTTACATAAACAAATTAAAGAAGATATTCGTCAGTCTTCCACCATATACATCCTTAGTTCCTTCATTATGAAGTCTGGCGTAGACGTAATTTTCGATTCGTTACAAGATGCTTTAAAACAAGGTGCGGACATTAAGATACTAACTGGAGATTATTTGTATGTAACCCAACCCAATGCATTAGTTCGATTATTAGAATTAGAAGGCGACAATATAGAAATTCGACTATGGCGTAGCAATGGGATTGCCTTTCACCCTAAAACTTATATTTTCAAGCATAGAGAAGAAGGTGCAATCATTGTTGGTTCTTCTAATTTATCTCGTTCTGCGTTTACTAGTGGGGTCGAGTGGAATCTTCGTATGCAACGTAGAGCCTCCCAACATACATTTGATGAAGCGATTGATCTATTTATAGAATCTTTTTATGATGACCAAACAATTGCTATAAATGCTGAGACTTTAAAAAGATACCAAAACGATTATAATCAGTTCCGTGCTAAAAATACCGACTTAATGGCAACTTGGACAAAGCGTGAGGAAATCGAATTAACTTTACCTACTGATGAACAAGAATCAAGTAACCAAGTACAAGATAGTTTTAAAACTTATGAAACAAAACTAGAACCACGCCAAGCACAAAACGAAGCGCTGGAAGAACTTCATTCAACCATAGAAGAAGACTATAATAAAGCAATGGTCGTTATGGCAACAGGTTTAGGTAAGACATACTTAGCTGCATTTTTTGCAAAGAGATTTAAGAAAATATTATTCATTGCTCATCGCGAAGAAATTTTGAAACAAGCAAAGAAAAGCTTCGAACAGGTCCTTCATAAAAAGGGTGGACTTTACTATGCATCTGAGAAAAACAAGAATCATGATATGTTATTTGCATCCATTTTCACCTTAAGCATTCAAGATCACTTGCATCAGTTTGACCTTAATGAATTTGATTTAATTGTAGTTGATGAATTCCACCATGCTGCAGCAAAGAGCTATACTAAAGTCATTGATTATTTTAATCCAGAATTTTTATTAGGGTTAACTGCTACACCAGAGCGCACAGATGGACAAGATGTTTTTGCTATATGTGACGGAAATGTCGCTTATGAAATAACATTTATTGAAGCAATTCAACGCGGTTGGTTAACCCCGTTCTCTTACTATGGAATTAAAGATGATATTGATTACTCCCAGATCCGTTGGCTTGGAAATAAGTATGACCAGCACGAGCTAACGTTACAACAACTTCAAACGGATCGAGCAAGTAAAATTTATGATAAATGGACGCAATATAAACAGTCGCGTACTCTCGCTTTTTGTTCTTCCATTCAACAAGCAGAATTCCTAGCAAATTATTTCACTAACAAAGGCGCGCTTGCAATCACACTCACTTCAAAGACAAAAGATATTTCAAGAGCAGAAGCAATTCGTATGCTAGAGTCTGGTGAAATTGAGATTATCTTTACTGTTGATTTATTTAATGAAGGGGTTGATATTCCTTCAGTAGATACTCTTTTGTTTGCTCGACCTACTGAATCCTTAGTTGTCTTTACTCAACAGATTGGCCGTGGGTTACGAAAATTTGCTGGAAAGGAAACCTGTGTCATTATAGACTTGATCGGTAATTATCGTCATGCCGATACAAAACTACAAGTTTTCGCTGATAAAGAGAATCCAGACAAGCCAAAGTCTACTAGAAACCCGGTTCCAATTGTACCAGAGGTCTGTGATATTCACTTTGAAACAGAAGTTATAGATTTACTTAATGAGCTTCAAAAGAAACGCAGCTCTCGCAAAGAAAGGTTATTTCATGATTATCTTGCTGTTAAAGAAAACTTAGGTAGACGTCCAACTTATAAGGAAGCACATTTGTATGGAAATATAAATTCTAAGGAATACCTTCAAGCATTTGGTGGTTACTTTTCCTTCCTACAAGAATATGGAGAGCTATCTATCCATGAAAAAGAAGTTTATCAAAGCTATTATCAATGGCTAGCAAAAGTGGAAAAAGAGCAAATGAGTAAATCGTATAAGATGGTCGTACTACAGTACTTACTAGAGAAGGGTCCTGAAGATTGGTTTAAGCCTGTTACACCTATAGATATTGCTCCATTTTTTCATAAGTTTTACATGGAAAAAGAGTATCGTAAGCAAATTGATTTTTCCAACAAGAATACAAAAAAACTTTGGGATTACAATGAAAAAGGGATTATAAAACTTCTAAGTGACATGCCACTATCCAAATGGGTAGGGAAAGATGATTTGGTGTTTTTCGACGGTGATCAATTTGGGATGAATTTTGAGGTGGATAAGGAAGATCAAGAGAGCCTGTATAAGATGACACAGCAGATTAGCGAGTATAAGTTGCATGTGTATTTTGAGAGGAAAGGTGTTAAAGAAAAAAGTCGATTGATATGAGAAGGTGCTAATATGATTCTAGAACCATCTAAAGAAGTAATAGAAAGTGTGTTAATAAACTTAGATTATTATGACTTAAGTTTTCTTAACTATGACACCTACTCAAAGATATTTTGGTACGATGGTTATCTCGACACCAATTATAGAATTAAAGTAATTGTTAATGAAACCAAACTAGAAATATGGGACTGTATTTATACTGAAAACAACTATGTTCGTGCAGGTGTTGCAAAATTTAAACAAGGAGTTTGGGAAGTAAAATATGAATAGCATAATAAATATTAAAAATAGTAGCCAGTTAAATTACTAGCTACTATTTTTGTTTATATATTATCCGTACTCAGTTAGAGAAGGTTAATTTCTATTATTTAAACTAGATCTGTCCGATTGCTTCCATTCTCATACCATAGTACTTTTTCAGATAAGAATCTACCATTTCCTCTACTTCTTCTACTGTTAACATATCTAATATCATTGCACCACCGACCACATTCAGGTACTTATTAGCCTGAACAAAATGATCTCGTTTGATAGGTATTCCTAATTCTTGCCATTTTAATAATGTTTTTAAAATCCCTTTAGTTATATTACGGTTTGATGTGAAGTTACTTGCAAAGAAAACAACACTTCTCGCAGAAAAATCCTTCTCACAGAAGAACTCAGTTAACCAATATGGATTTTTTTCATTGGTTTCATCGTAAGTCATATAGCCAACCCACCATAACCTTGCAAGAACATGAACAAAGAGAGAACGTTTTTTTGAGTTTTTAAAAAACATTCCTGTATTAATACGAGTATCGTTCTTGTTTTCCAGTTCATTTTTCAAACGGTAATAAGAAAAATCCCTAAACTGAGTGTGAGCTAAACCAGACCACAATCTCTCTTGAGTTGCTTGTGATAAATTCAAATGCTTAAATGCATCATAAATTTTTTTTACATTTTCACGGTCACTAACACTATAGTCTTCATGATAATTCAATTCTGGCATATCAAATTCTATCTTGGATTCAATTACCCTTCCAGGCTCACTAAAATAATTGTCAAACCAGAAATTATCTTTTGTATAATAATAGTCTTTATAAGTGCTATAATTTGTTCGTAAGTCCATCAATGTCTCTTCAGAAATAAATTTCAACTTCATATCCATCCCCCCTTATATTTTTTCAATCTCTTCAAAGCTAGTTTTTAAAGGTTTACGCAGGACAAGTTGAGCAGCTTTTAATGCCGACAATGAATCACTACCCACATCTTCCAATCTATAGTTATTTTCATCAAATATCTTTTCTAATACTTGATACCATGTGTACTCTTGTAGATCCTCAGTATTTTCATGGATTTTAGAAAATACATATACCAAGCTTGGTGTAATAACATTTGATAATATAGTGTTTTTCAATCTTGACTTAGCATTAGTCGCGTATTGATTATATTCATATTTTGGCAAAGAAATCGTTATAATATCTGACTGAATATCTACTTCCATAAATTCATTTTTTAGAGATTTTGATATTTTTACAATGGAAGGTAGATTAAGCATTTCTAAATTATCCTCATACATTGTGGTTTCTATTGCATCCCCAATTGCTAGTATATTTCCTTTTTCATATGTGATTGGGATGTCTTTAAACCAATCATTTAAGTTATCATTAGTGTAATTTTCAATTCGTTTATTTGCGATAATATAAGTATGAATATTGATTTTCCCACGCAAATTCTCCGTTGGGATCGTTATCTCAAATACTTTTTGATTCGATTTATAAGCATGACGAAAACTAGTTTGCCCACATTCAATATGGACAAGGTATACAGCAATATCTTCTTCTATTAGTCTTGATATTTCCGTGTTATCTAATGAAAATTGTACTTGTATTTTTACTTCTCCGAATGAATCTTGGACATCAAATTCAGTATAGAAGGTAGAAGATACATAATCATCATTATTCACATATAAGACAGGATATGGATATGACTTACTAATTTTCATATAGCTCTACCTCCATTACACAGTAATTCGGATAATCAATAACTACATTAAGAATAAATTGTTCATCTTTGTTTAATGAGTTTAAATGAACAGTATTTGATGATAATTTTTCTATAGTAACCTTTGGATTACTTACTGATATTTGACGAATTGGCAAATCATAATCGTTCTGCTCACCTAACACACGAAAAACTAATCTTCCATTTGCAATTGTCTTTTTGGGTTGAATAATGAAACGATACCTTCCATTACTTTTATCTACACAAATATATTTTTGTTGTATTGCAATTGGTTGTTTACTAGGTTTACGCTGTTTTTCCTTATCATTTAACCCAGTCATAGTAGGGTCTAATTCATTGTTACCACCTGTATCCCCGGTTCCTCCAGCATTAGAACCCCCATCCGACTGTGTATTTCCAAGATTTCCCCCTTCATCACCTGTTGGACTGATCCCATATTCACCCACAAGCTGTTCTTCAATTTCCTTAGTTTCCTTACCTTTCCGTTTTGAAACTTTCTTTGTATCTTGTATTTTATCCTTTTTAATTATAGATTTAATCGTTTTGTTTAATGATTCTGTTTTATTCTCAGATTCATCTAACATTAGATTTTTATTAGGTAAAAAGTCACTCAATCCTACTGCATCCATTTCATCGGTGATTTTTTCCTGGAATTTACTTTTTACTGTATCTCTAATAAACTTTCGTAATTCTGCATAAATCTTATCTGCTATTTTTGGATCTTTTTCATACCGTTTTGGAGACCATTCATTATGTGCTGGATTCTCCATCTGCTTAAATATCCGATTCATATTTGGTCCAGTTATCATTAAAATACCAGTAAATGAAATACTTCCACTAATATTTTTCTGTTCAAAGATACGCATACCTGTTTTTCTAGTCATTAATACACGTCTATTTAATTCGTCAGCTTCTCCATTTAATAGATACAGTTCAGCCTCTCCTTCATCAAAGGAGATATTGGCACGTTTATAATTTTTTGCTGGATATGGCACGATAGATGTCTTTTTTGAAATTAATAAGGAAAAGTAATGTTTTAATGTTCGATTTTCTTCATTGTCATCAAGACCATTAATTAATAATTCAATGTTTCGATGATTAATCTCAAATTCATTAATTTTTACAACTAATTGCTTACGAAAGATAGTAATAAAGAAATTGAATAACACAGATTGTATGGCTTCGTTTTCCCAATCATCCGTACTTGGTTCAAATGCTGGTATAAAAATATCAGTACCTGTTTCAATTCTATTAAAATCTGGGTCTAGCATTAATTGTCCAGGAATAGCTAAGGAATTCTCTGTATTAGTAAAGTAACCATTCCCTAACGTAGTAAGATTATTTTCCTTTTTAAATGACATAATATTTGCTACACCAATATGAGATTTATAACCTGTTATGTCAAAAGATGAATAAAATAGAGTTCGTAATTTCGAATTTAAAAAAGGAGCTGATTTTCCTATTCCAAAACTACCTCCAGAACTTTCATCCTTATTAGAAGAACCTGCTTCTTTGACCAGAGATGACCATGGTGTTCCTAATTTCCCTTCTCTTGCTCCTTCTAATCCTTTAGTATTAAAGTCACTGATTCTTAAATAATTAATATTTTCTTTTTCTAGAATTTTTAAGCCATCTTTAATAAAGTCTTCACTTTTTTTATTAAAACCTTTCCAAGTGCTCTCACACAATTCAAATGCGCGAACTAATTCCCTTTTATTTGGAAATATTGAACTATTTGTAGAAAAGTTACTAAACTCAACTACTACTGGATTGGTCGAGTCTTTTACTGCATCAAGGGCATTTTGTATTACTTCACGCATTAATGATTCAATTGCATTACCTCTAAATGTTTCTAACCCTGCATTATTAATTGAATTTATCATTCCACCAGTAGCAGCCGGAAAATTCCAATAGGATTTCATTTATATCCTCCCTGTTCATAACTTTACTCATTTGTAATCTATACAAATTGTTTATTAAAATTAGACCAAAATATCCATACATTAACTTATAGATTTCTTCTATAAAACTAGTTCTTTATTACTATTCTGCTCTTGGTTGTAACTATTGTCAATGATACTTACCAATACACGAAAAAAGCAGCAATCCACTTGTCCTGGATTGCTACTCTCTCATATATCATTATTCTCTACTATTTACCAAGAAAAATTAGATAGGGATTAGTATCATCACTTATCGTTTAACTTTCATTTACAATATAATAATATAATGTATTATCTACTGGTTTCTCTAAATTCATATTCATGTGAACCACTGGGATTTCTTTCCCCTTCTTGTCTAACATTTTATCCTGCTCAACAGTCTTTTTATCTGGAAGTGCTTTTCCTAAATAATAGAATCCACTTCCCTCATCGTCATCTTTCTTTACAAAAATATGAATATCGTAGTTGTTTTCTTTTGCGTAAATAATTTTTTTCACTTCTTGTGATTCAACTGTCCTATTACTTCGTGTATACCATAACAATGTTTCCGTGCTAATAAATTCATCTCCATAATCAACACTTGAGTCAATTTCATCCTTTTTATGGTATGTAATAAAGATTGGACACGTTTGATGTTTAGGTTTATATCCGTACATTGTTGAGCTTTCATCATTATGCCAATTTAATAATTTACATGCATCTTTTCTTGAATACTTTTGATATAAAGTCAGTGGGTTATCTGATTGATATTTATTTGATTTTTCAACACCACTTTTATAAATATCAGTAAAAAGATGATTAAAAAATTTATTCTCCGATAAACTTTTTCTTATTTTATCATTGAATGTATATACTTGTTTATCTGACAAATAAAGTAAAGGTTCGTTTCCATATTTCTTTTGATCTGTTTGAGTAAAGAAAGATAAATTGAATACTCGGTGCACAGAATTAATGGTTTCTTCATCAGTGGAACACCCATTATTTTGCAACACATCTAAATATTTAGTATATTCCACATTTCCTTGTTCCAATAATAATCCGATTAAAATCAATTCATGTTTACGTTTACCATTTAATATTTCAGAAGATAACATAGTCAAAACACTGTTATCATATCCAGTTATTGCAGGAACCTCTTCTTTCATTTTTACTAAAAACTGAAAATGATTTTTATGTTTATCCACTATCACTAAAGGATCGATGGAATGATTTTTGATAAAATCATGGAAATATGGAATTCTTCCAATTCTATTTTTTAATTCAGTATAAGCTTCTTTTAGTATTTTCAACGCAGTTAAATTACTATTATTTATAGATTTGTATATCTGTTTCTTAGCAACTTCTTCAAAGTTAACAGTTGAAACACCTTTAATGTAGTGCGTTTCAGCTGTCTGTCTACGGATGTTATCTTTATTTTGAGATTTATCTCCAGATAATGCTACAGGAATTAAATAATTGTTTTTGTAGTTACCAATAAAGTCTATAATTGTGACAAAGTCTTTCGAGTCATGTTTTCGCAATCCTCTTCCTAATTGTTGAATAAACACAATACTAGATTGAGTTTGCCTTAACATTACTACTTGATTAACACTTGGTATATCTACACCTTCATTAAAAATATCAACAGTAATTATATAATCTAATGCTCCATTTTCAAGACGTGAAACCTGATGCATTCTTTCTTCCTGTGAATGATTGCCTGTTAGTGCAACGGTACGATATCCTTTTTCATTAAAAGCATCTGATAGCTTTACAGCTTCATCTTTCCTACTACAAAACATTAACCCTTTTACACAATCACCTGAGTATCCATAATAATCTATTTTATTTATAATATGATTAACTCTTTCTTCTGTAACTAATCTTGATAAGATAGTTGTATCATCAATTAATTCACCATCATATTCTAAATCCGTTACTCCAAAGTAATGAAATGGGCATAACATATCTTCTTCTAAAGCTTCTTGTAAACGTATTTCATAAGCAATATTATAGTCGAACAACTCAAATATATTAAAGTCATCCGTTCTCTCAGGAGTTGCTGTCATTCCCATTAGAAATTTTGGTTTAAAATAATCGATCACTCTTAGATATGACTCAGCACCAGCTTTATGAACCTCATCAACAAGAATATAATCAAATTCATCATGAGCAAATGAGTGTAAGTTTTCTCTCTTAGAAATTGTTTGGATTGTAGCAAATAAATAGTTAACATCTGTTTGCTTGTTAGAACCAGACAAAATCCCAAAATCTCTATCTGGACCTCCCATAATTCGTTTAAAGTCTGACTTAGCCTTATTAAGAATTTGTTCTCTATGAACAATAAATAGCATTTTCTTCGGTGCAAATCTTCTTACATCAAAAGCTGAAAGATACGTTTTTCCTGTACCTGTAGCTGATATTACTAAACCCCTACTATTTCCCTTATCCCTTACCTCCTGAATTTGTTTGAGAGCAACTTTTTGCATTTTGTTAGGTTTAATACTTATAACTTCCTCAATCGAATTCTTGGCTTGGTAATTTAATGGAAGTTCCACTACTTTTTGTGCTGTTTTAAAATCAACAGGTTTATAACTTTTCTCATATTGATTAATCCAATATTCATTTAATGGTTGTGCTTCTTTCCAAATACTCTCGAATTGATTTTTAAAATGATATACGATATCTCCATTTTCATGCGAGGTTAATTTTATATTCCATTCATAATTTACTTTTAAAGCCTGAGCGGTCAAATTGGAACTGCCTACAACTAGAGTAGAATAATCCTTATGATCAAATATGTATCCTTTTGAATGAAAGCCTTCAACATCTGCTAATCTCACTTCTACATTACTAATCTTTAATAGTTCTCGAAATACTTTAGGATTATTAAAATTTAAAAATGTTGATGTTAAAATCTTACCTTTAATTCCTTTATTATGAAGATCTAGGAGTTGTGACTTTAAAGTTGCAAGTCCACTTTCTGTAATAAAAGCTACAGAAAAAATAAAAGAATGACTAGCTTCTAATTCTTCTATGATGGTAGAGAGAACAGTTTCATTACGTTTAGTGTTATTTACAAGTAACTTGGGTCTATACCGTCCATTTCTGTACCGCTCTCTATCTATGAATCCATGATGTAATGATGTTTCTAAATCTTTCAATAATTTATCCATCTTAATCACCATCTATAGTTATTGTTATATATTTCAAATAATTTATTATGTACTTCACTAAATAATAATTATAGCCTTGATAACTTTTCTATTGCTGGAATGTCAGCAGGTGCCCAATCTAACGTAGTTAATTCCTTAGGTGGTAGCCATTTAATAGAAACATGTTCTGTTAATTTTGGGGTTCCCTTAACTAAATCACACAAATATGTTGTCAGGTGCACAATACCAAAGTCATATTCATACACTGTATGTTCAACCATTTCTCCAATTTCTATTGTGCAATTCATTTCCTCATTTATTTCTCGTTTTAATGCTTCCTGTGGAGTCTCCCCTTTTTCAATCTTTCCACCTGGAAATTCCCACTTATAGGCTAAAGTTTTTGAAGGGCCTCTTTGAGCACACAAGATTTTATTATTTTCTTTTATTACTGCTCCGACCACATGTATGTCCTTTTTCATAAAATAACTCCTTTCAGTTTTATAGAAAATATATTTCGGCTTATATAATAGATATTAACATAAATAATAGAGTTAACTATACTACACAGGCTTTACTACTGTTCACCTAATACCATAAGTTCAATTTAAATCTGAGGACCCATCTATAAAATAGAGTTGATTTTAAGCAGTTTATGGTAAAATAGAGTTGATTTTTTAAACAATAGATTCTTTGACTAATATAGGAATTAATAAATAGAAGTTATTGTTATTAAGGCTAAGGGAGGAAATACAGTGAGCTATGAAATTATTACATTACCAGGCTATCGGGCAGTTGGATTAAAATGGGAAGGGACATTTTCTGAGATTGTACCTCATTTAAAAAACATCATAAGGCAAATTGAAGAGCGTGCTGATGAGCTAGCTTACAAGGTGAATCCTAATGTTCAATTAGGTCTATCCTATCATGTGATTGAAAATGGATTTGTGCACTATGCAGTGTATGAGGTGAGTGATCAGCAGGAGATTCCTGATGGGATGATTGAAATAGAGGTTCCTGAATTGACATATGTAAAGGCCACCCATAATAAAGGAGAAGACATACAAAAGACTTATACAGACCTACATAAATGGCTATTCGCAAGCAATTATACCGTATATAAAGAACCTGGTGTAAATTACTATGATCCATATATGCCAATCAAACATGAGCGTTATCCAGTTGAACGTGACCAAAATGATCCACATTTTGAGATTTATATACCGATTGTGACGAAAGAGTAATCGGTGAAACAGGGATTTCAATGAGGGTACTAAAGGGTAAAATTAGAACTTACCAGCTAATGATACCCTTGGTAAGCAAAAGAGATAGGATTTCAAAATTTCTCTTCTTCTAAACTGTTCGTTGCAATTAAGCCATTCCTGCTGCATTATAACAATAAGTTTTATTTACTTTAATCTCCTTTTTGCCGTCTTTTGTCTCTCACAGAAACGATATGAACAACCAAATAGATTAAACCAATAACTAATGGAATATATGGAAAATAATAAACAGACATTTTCATAAATGCTAATGGTTTTTCTGGATGAGTTTGTTCAGCATACATGATAATAACTCGAACAATAAAAAATAGTAATAGTGATGTTGATATATAAATAGCAGAAATCACATTATTCATCAAATACCACCCCTTATTTGTAGCCATAATTATTAAAAATTCCAACTTAACTTTTCTCCTAATAGTTCCAAAGAAAGCATCATTGTTGCTGTTCTAGTAATGTACAAGTTACTTTATGTACATTATCACCAAACATCAGTATTTCAATATAAAAAATAACATCATAGCAGTTATCCCAAGCGATGATGTTAACCTTAACATTTCTAGTATTTTGTTCCCGTAGTGTCAAAAAAATTATCTACATTACTATTCATGGATTAATTCTAAAAATCTAACTTCATAATCGTATTCCTCTTAGACCTATTGCATTTCTTATCTCAATTATGATTTCTTCAGCGCCTGTATGATAAACAATGGTATCTCCATTAGATTTAAGTAACTCTTTTGTAGCTAATTTAGGATCTTCAATAACATTTATTAACGACACATCAGTTACAATCTTTTTATCATCTTCTAGGTAATAGTCGAGGATGTTGAGTTTAATATATTGATTTGGATACATTTTTCTAATCTCTGACCACTTCATAATAAACACCGTCCTAAAGCGCCCGTTACATCAATCAAAATATCGGAAATAAAGAATACAGAACAGCACCTACAATTATTCCTGCCACAAATAAACCAATATATTTTTTGTTCATTTTCATTCCCCTTTGTAAATATTCATAGACTCGGTCTATATTTTTGGTATAAACAAACTCAAGTCCTCCGACTCCTTGTATGGTTTGAGTTACATCATGTGCTTCTGGTCTTACCTCTATATGTTCTAGTTTATTGACATTAAAGATTGTTCCAGCAGAACCAGTATCAATTAAAACCTTTTCTAATTTTAAGCTTCGCCCTCGAAAAGTTACTGTAACCTCTGTAAATGGTAATTTTGACATTTCCTTAATCTTAATCATATTTTTCTAAGCCCTGTCCATTTTTTCTCATGAATATCAAGATCCTTTCTAGATGTATGAAAGAAATACAATTCCCGATTCGGCATTTGCTTATGTAGTTCATTATGGCGACGAAATGCGTCCATCGAGTCTTGGAAAGAGTCTATTACTGCTATATCATCTACTATGCGATAATTATTATCTGAATGAGCTTCAATTGCTTCAAATACAACCCATTTATCAGGATATGCTTTTCTCACTTCTTCCCATAACATATATGCTCCTCCTCTTCAAAATTTTCTTACCATCATTATATCAAAATTTCACTAATTCACATCAAATCTTTATTAAAGATGTACCCTTTAGTTTGAGACTCCCACATCTTAACACAAGACTCACTATATTCAGAGTATTTATTCAGATTTAAAGAAATAGTACAAGAAAAGGTTCCGTCAAATACAATGACGAAACCAATGTTATTTATAGCAATATTTTAGATTCGATTAATGATGGTGATGATGATGTCCTGGTGCGTCACCTTCTATTTGACACAAAATTGAATTGTCATGTAGGTGAGCAGACGTTTCTAATTGAATCGTCATATGATGAATATTTTGGTGTTCGAGGTCATGTTCAATTTGTCGAAGCATTTGTTCACTCTCTGCAATGGTCAGTTGATCATCTACAACTGCATGACAGGAAAGTGAATTTAGCCCACTAGTAATCGACCAAATATGCAAGTCGTGAACATCATGAATCCCCTCTGTGTTCAGGATAATTTGAATGACTTTCTCCACGTCAACATTTTTGGGAGTCCCTTCCATCAGAACATGAAGGCCAGATTTGGTTACATGATAGCCGCTGCGTAACACAAGTGCTGCGACAATTACGCTAGCGAGTGGATCAGCCCAACCCCACCCTAGAAACATAATGAGTAAGGCAGCAATAATGGCACCAATGGAACCGAGCATATCACTTATTACATGCAAATAGGCTCCACGCATATTTAAATTCTCTTCTACATCTCCACCACGCATCATAATCCATGCAACAACTATATTAACGACTAAACCAATGGAAGCGATAATTAACATGCCAGTGGAAGCAACTTCCGGTGGATGTTGGAAACGCTCGATTGCCTCATAAAATATAAAAATAGCGATAATAATGAGGGTTACTCCGTTAAGCACAGCTGCCAATATTTCAAACCGTTTATATCCATATGTTTTACTATAATTCGCAGCCTTCTCTCCAAACTTAAACGCAATTAAGGCAATCCCAAGAGATATCGCATCACTTAACATATGTCCTGCATCGGCCAACAAAGCAAGACTGTTCGTAAGAAGGCCACCTATTGCCTCAATAACCATGTATAACGTAATAATAATAAAACTAATTAATAAAACTTTTTTATTTGAACCATGTGTATGGCCGTGACCGTGTCCCATGATTTGCCCCCTAATCTAATGATGAGTAGCATGATTGATTGCTTGTTTTAATAAATTCATGACGTGATGATCATCTTCTGAATAAAATAATGTAGACCCTGCTCTTCTATATTTGACCAACCGTAAATTTTTCAAGAAACGCAATTGGTGAGAAACCGTCGATTGTCCTAAATTTAATGTTTCTGCAATCTCATTAACGGAATGCTCCCCTGTACACAATAAATTTAAAATGCGAATTCTAGTCGGATCACTCAAAGCTTTAAAGGTTTGTGATACCACAAACAATGTTTCTTCATCCAAATGCTGTTGACTGTCAGTAAAAGAGTTTTCTTCTTTTTTCTCTTCACTCATTCGTTTCACCTCTCCAATTTCAATCGAACAATATATGAACATATGCTCATATATACGTTATGATATACCTATGCAACTGTCAATTAGAATGTGACTATTTATTGTAGGAAATGAAAAAACTATTTTTACCATCCATACAGATTCCAATTGGATGTTTACTTTTCAGAATCTTCATGATAAACTAGTGGAAAATCAGATGGGTAAGGAGATGGTATTGAGATGGCTGAAACAGAAAAAATCACAATTAATTCAAATGTTGTAGATTTGGGGAAGATTGATTTATTGGTGGAGCAAGGCTTCTATTCAAACCGTACAGATTTTATCAAAACTTCAATTCGAAATCAATTAACCTCCCATTCAAGAGATATTGATCATGTAATAGAAGAAAAGTCGTATGCAATTGGAATTGTCCATTACAGTAGAAAAAATCTTGAGAATTTATTGGAGAAGAACAAAGTATTAGATATTAAAGTGGTAGGGATGTTAGTTATAGATGATGATGTCGATTTAGATTTAGCAAGAAAAACCATCAAATCGATTATCGTTTCTGGTGTATTCAGAGCTAATTCAAAAGTAAAGGATTTCTTTAAGTGAGCAACCAAAGCATTTCCCGGGGTTTGTTCAGCATATTTAATTTTTAGGGGGTAGCTTCAACTTTGGGTTCTATTTTATTCTTCTTTGGTATTATATTAATTGCTTCTATTCTACAAACTAGTACTGGTTTTGGGTTTTCCATCATGGCAACACCCTTTTTACTAATGTTATTTCTACCTCAAGAAGCCATACAAATAAATCTGATTTTATCTTTAATTATTTCCATTTCATTAATAAGTAAAATCAGAAAGGACATTGATTTTTCAATTGTAAAGAGATTTATCATTGGCAGTATAGTGGGAGTACCCTTTGGTATAATTATCTTTATTTCCATGAGCATAACCACTTTTAAAATAGGCGTTAGTATACTGCTTTTAGTTTTAACATTGCTGTTGATACTTAATTTTAGGGTAAAGGGTACTCGCACTAGAGATTTCATTGTTGGTGGATTGTCTGGTCTTTTAACTACAAGCATCGGTATGCCTGGTCCTCCATTATTGCTGTATTTTACAGGAACTGATACTCAAAAAGAAAAGTTAAGGGCAACTACTTTAGCTTTTTACCTATTTATATATTTTATCAGTTTAGTGACACAAATAATCTTTACGGGTACAAATACATTAATATGGGAATCAAGTCTTTATGCAATACCACTTGTGTTTTTGGGGTTATTTATAGGGCAAATTATTTTTAAATGGCTTAATCAACGTATTTTCAGGATATTTACATATATACTTTTGAGTTTCACAGGTATTTACCTCCTTATCGAAAGTTTGAACATATGAATCATGTTCTTATATACCAAAAGGGGCATTAGAGGGAACAATATGTTAAAAGTAATAGCTATAATAATCGTATCTATTATTTTTGAATTTGTAGGGAAAACTTAACAAACACCACACACTGTTTTAAACTTATCCTACAAATCTATTCCATTGATTCTTTTCCCTTTACGGAGTATAATCAACATCATATATTCAAATATTTGAATATGTTTATAAAAGCGTATAGCGCCCGTTTTGCGACGTACGGACTGGGACTGCGATTACTCGCCCCACCGAAAACATTTGCGCCTGGCCATGCCAGGTGGTTCAATGTTGCCACGCAAAGTGGCGGTTTTAATTGAACATTCCTACGTAGGACAAGGAACGCTACGACAGCGAAACATCGCACGCAGAAAATGCAAATGTAAATGCATTTTCAAGGAGATAAAGGAAACATGCCCCTTCATAGGGGTATG
>NZ_FQVW01000105.1 GCF_900129485.1 Ornithinibacillus halophilus | reverse complement strand
TTAAATTAAATCGGATTTATTTATTAGAAATTCTTCTTCAACTCTTCTGCTCCGTTAGTTGAATAAGATTTTTCGTTAAATCGCAAATTTAGTTAATCTAATTGTATCATAAGTTTCCGAATTTTGTATCAGATTCCCCCGAATAATTAAATCGTTCATAGTTACTTCATTTCTTTGATGTTGAATGCTTTCTAACACCTGAAACCAAGCAAGATAATTATTCAGATACTTAGTGGCAACACCGTTAAATCGTTGAATCCACGCCTTAAGTCTACGATGATAATTGTTAACGTTCTGAATGTGGTATAGACCTTTTGTTCGAACCTTTCCATCTGATTTGAATTGATAAATGTCCATACCCTTTTCGGCAGCATAGGTCTTAAAGGCACGCCACGAATCGGTACATAATATATTCTCGCTTGATAGTTTATGACCGATAGCTTTATCCAATTGCTCTTTTGTTAATCTTCCCATTCCTAATACTTGCGAAACAGTCATCTTGTCACGGTCTCTCGCAACTAATACACATACTTGTTCGTTGCTAATACCACGTTTCTTCGCAGAACCACCACGCTTACGTGATTTTCTATCTTTAATCTTTCTTTGCCCTTTTTCAGAGTATAGGAAATAGGTCTCGTCCATTTCAACGATACCTTCGAAGTTTGGGATTTCTATCTGCTTTAATGATGCTAAGAGCTTATGTCTCCAGTAGAACAAAGTGACGTGAGTAACATTACCAACTAATTCAGCAGATTTTCGTAAAGAATAGCCCTCTATCATACACTCGATAAATTTTATCCATTGGTGGAGACGACGAGTTCGATATAGGGCTGTATTTGTAAGGTCAGTAAATGTCTTTTTACACGCCTTACAGCGATAGCGTTGCTTTTTCACTTCTTCTCCGTCAACGATAGTCGAATATTTTCCAAAACGGACGATATGCTCTGACTCACAATCTGGACAATGATAACCATTCTTATTTTTACGCTCAGATATTTCTTGAAGAACAGTTCCTGTCGAAGATGATGCAGTAAGTGCATCAATTAAATACTCTCGTAATCGATGTTTCTCTGCTGGATTTAGTTTTTGGATAGCTTTAAGGATATCAGTTGCTCTCAAGGTCATCACCAACTCGTATATTGTTACGCCTATTATAGAACATCTGTTCCTTTTGGTCAAATATCAACATCTAGCTTTAACAGAGCC
>NZ_FQVW01000020.1 GCF_900129485.1 Ornithinibacillus halophilus | reverse complement strand
ATGTGTATGACTTTTTTATTAATCGGACTTTTTCAGCAGCCTCGCGCTTGCGCCCTGTGGGTCTCACCGATGCCTCTGCTCCCGCAGTCTACGTGTATTTTCTTCGCTAGTTCAAGCGTCACTGTTATTGCATAATATCTACAACAATCCTCATTTAAATAACTTCCTCAATACTTTTCCAGTCGCTCTACCGGCTACTCTTCTACCAACACGTTTTCCTACATTGCCTTTTTTTACAGCGTTGATATCACCTAAAATACGAGCAATTCTATATAAGTTTCTTCTTAATTTATTTATATTCATCGAGAATCCTCCTATAACGTCTAAGCCTCTGACATCTTTTTAGCATCCTTCATCCCTTTTTCAACATTTACAAAGGTTAATAATACGATGCCGATAACAAAGAATGCAACTAAAGATAGAATTCCTAGTCGAGGGTTACCAGTAAGCTGGCCAATCAAACCAAAGAGAAATGGTCCAAATACTGCAGCAAATTTGGATGAAATACCATAGAATCCAAAAAACTCTCCTTGTTTTCCATCTGGAATCATTCTTCCATAAATCGAACGACTAAGTGATTGTGCCCCACCTTGTACGGTCCCTACTAAAATGGCTAATAAATAAAAATGAAGTGCACTTGACATAAAGTAGCCTAATAATACAATTCCTAAATATACAACTAAAGTAATCATTAATGCCTTTTTAGCTGTTAGTTTTGTTGCTAACCAACCAAAGAAAAAGGTGCATGGGATTCCAACAAATTGAGTAATCAATAGCGCGATAATTAATGAATTTTGGTCTATCCCTATTTCAGTCCCGTATATGGTTGCCATCCTTATAATAGTCGAGATTCCATCATTGTATAGCCAAAAAGCTAGTAAAAAGATCAGCAGTTGCTTATACTGAGTTATTTCCTTAAACGTATTTCCTATTCTTGAGAATCCAATCAAAATATAAGATTTATCTTTTTTTACAGGTGCCTTTTTCTCATCGAAAATATTTTTAAGGAGTGGAATAGAAAAGATTAACCACCATATTCCAACAGTTGCAAAGGAAACCTTCATTGCCATAACAACATCTGGTAAACCAAACCAACCAGGCTGTAAAATCATTAGAACATTGATTAATAATAAGATTCCTCCACCAACATAGCCTAGAGCAAAACCTTTAGACGAAACCTTATCGATATCTTTTTCATCCGTTATCTCAGGTAGAAATGCATCGTAAAAAACATTCCCTCCTGAAAACCCTATCGAAGCAATGATGAATAGGAACGAGACGAGTATGTAATCCCCTTCCCCTACAAAAGCTAATAAAATACTACCTATAATTCCCATAAAAGCAAAAAATCGCAAAAACTTCTTCTTTGCTGCTGAGAAATCAGCGATTGCACCTAAAATCGGTGCTAGTATTGCTACTATTAATACTGCAATTGAGTTGGTATAGCCCCAATAACTACTTGCTAATCCATCACTTAGATTGTTTGCAGCAACTTGAGAATAAAATATCGGTAATACTGCAGCCATCATTGTTGTAGCAAAAGCAGAATTTCCAAAATCGTATAATGCCCAACTAAGCTGTGTCTTCCTTTTGTTCTTCTCCATTAATAAGCCCCCTTTACCAAAACATACCATAATTTTGTTAAGTGTAGCGTTAAGATTTTGTAAACAAAAAACGAGGTCTAATAAGTGAAAACCTCGTTTTGTTAAAAGTTCAGTATGAATTTCAGTGATGTGATGTAATCTGAACAATAGTTTATGATTTTTCTAATGTTGCTGCCGTTTGATTTGTTTTTTCAATAGCATTTGCTAAACTGACAGTTCGATTAACTTGTTCGTCTACCATCGCCTCTAATTCCTCTATAGTAGCTGTTGTTTCCTCAATGATTGAAGCTAGATGATCGATTGAGTTGTCAATGGATTCCGATGATTGCTGAATCTCTCCTGCCTGGTTATTTAAATACTGTAAATAATTGATGAACTGCGTTACTTGATTAAGTATTTTTTCAAAGTTGTCTTTTGCTTCTATTGTATGTTCTTCACTCGTCTGTATTTGTACTTTATTGTGATTGACCTCTTCTTGAGCCATTTTTGCTTCATATTCAACCATGGATAGGTTTTCACTAATTTGCTTAGCAGTTTGCTGGGATACTTCAGCTAATTTACGTACTTCACCTGCTACAACTGCGAAACCTTTGCCGGATTCACCAGCACGAGCTGCTTCAATACTAGCGTTTAAAGCTAACAAATTCGTTTGTTCAGCAATTTCTTGGATTTTCGTTGCAAACGTATTGTTCTCATGAATTTTATGTACCAAATTCTCCATATTGTCGGTTAATTTATGGAAAGATTGTTGGAAGCCATTAATCGTGTCAGAAAGTTTTTCCATGGATTGCTTTCCTGTTGTAGACAAGCTAATTAATTCTTCTCCATCTTGTGTCGTTTTTGAAAAAGATTCAATCATTTGATCTAATAATTGGGTTGTCTTATTCGTTGAATCGGAGATGGTTGCTGCCGCTTCTGATTGCGTTTGACTTGCTTGTGTTATTTCTTGGAATCCTTCACGCATCTCATTCATAACTTGTGTATTGGAATTACTATCTTGTTCAATGATATTCATCTGCTCTCTGACATTGAATGCACCAGTCTTAATCAGCTCTGATTGCTCTTTTTGTATTTTTGACTGTTGGTTACTTTCTTTAAGAGTTAATTGTAAATCTGTTAATAAATCGCGTGCAACTTTAACTTGAGTAAATAATACAAGGAATATTAAAATAAAGAATACAATCGTTATCGCCGTTGCGCGTGTATCAAAGCCTAATTGTGGTCCTTTTTCTATGACAAAGAAAGTTAACAAACTTAATCCTAATACTCCACCAGTTACTAATACTGCTCTTGAAATAGCAATCGCTGCGACAGCAAGTACATAAAACACAAATAACATATTCGTAACATAATCTGAACTAACAATTATTACGAATGCAATTCCAGCTAAACTACTAATCGCTATATAAGGGATGACCTTACTATATATTTTTTTATAATAAAAAAGCCCAATGATTAATACGGCTAATGCTCCACCGCCACCAAGTGTAAGTTTATTTATTAAGGGAGCACCTACAACAATCTCAGCACCAAGACCTAAGAACAATGAAAAAAGTAGTATGAAGAATAGTATTTTATTTTGTCGATGTCTAATTGCTTCGTTTTGGTCCATAGTAACCTCCTACATTTATTACACTTATTTTATTTCAATAAAATAGCCTCACCATACTTGGGTAAGGCTAGTTAAGAACTCATGCTATAAGGTCTCATTCATTCCCATATATAATCCATATATGCTTCACTTAATTCTTTAAACTTTTCCTTGTTTCCTTTATCAATGGAGCTATTCAGTTCCGCTTCCAACTGTTTCTTGTTCCAATTAAAACACAATTCATCTAATACCATTTGTGCTGTTAATCTCATTTCAAACGGAATTTCTCTTCTTGCTTGAAGGACCTTACCACTATAAGGAAAATAGCGATATACCACTTTTTCTTTTTTCATGGCTCAACGCCCCTTTGCTCCTTTACTCTATTATCCTAAATTTTAAGAATAATTGCAATGATAAAATTAGAAAAATGAACTTTTACTAAGCGAAACATTCTTTGGATTGGGAAATTGATGTTTATATACGCTTGAATGTTTCTCTAGACTAAGGCAATACTACTTTGGTAGACTGTTATACGCATATATGATGAAGTTTTTGATGGAGGCCAAGTAAATGAATCACTCTGATAATCTTAAACAAGGAGAAAAAGGCGCTTGGTTAAGCATTTTTGCTTATCTCGTTTTATCCGTAGTTAAATTAATCGTAGCTTACATAGGTTCCTCTGAAGCATTGCGAGCAGATGGGTTAAATAATTCAACAGACGTCATCGCATCGATTGCGATTTTAATTGGTTTAAAAATATCTAGAAAACCACCAGACAAGAATCACCATTATGGGCATTACCGGGCAGAAACAATTGCTTCGTTGCTGGCATCTTTTATTATGATTACAGTCGGTATACAAGTCATAATTGGTACGTTCAAACAAATTATGAACAATGAAGCAACTCAACCAGAAATGCTAACAGCTTGGACTGCTTTAGGTGCTGCTTTAGTGATGTTGATTGTCTATCGATATAATCTCAAGTTGTCTCGAAAAATAAATAGTAGTGCTATTTATGCAGCTGCTCAAGACAATCGAACAGATGCATTGGTAAGTATAGGTGCTTTTATAGGTATTGTCGGTGCACAATTCGGCCTCTTATGGTTAGATCCATTAGCAGGTCTTGTAGTAGGTTTCTTAATTTGTAAAACAGCATGGAATATATTTAGAGAATCATCCCATACATTAACGGATGGGTTTGACATTGAGAAAATCGAAGAAGTTAGAGAAACCGTAAAAAAAGAGCCACAAGTGATAAAGGTGAAAGATATTAAGGGAAGGATCCATGGGAACCAGCCTTTTATTGATATTATCATCTTGGTAGATCCAAAATTAACCGTACAAGAAAGTCATGATATTACAGTCAATATCGAACGAATGTTAGCCGATGAGCACGATATAACCTATACTCATATTCATATTGAACCGGCCAAATAGTAAATTAGAAAAACAGCCATAAAGATGAAGCTGCTGAAAAAGTCCGATTAAACATAAAGGGCTGTGACATTACTTAACCTCTATAATTCGAACAATTACCATGAAGGTAGTTAGAATGTTAGTCTTTAGGGAAGTCTAATTTTCAATGAATTATTCAATCTGATGTAACTGCTTTGTTGATTTACACTGCGGACAGTCGCTTTCTGCGGGCATGGACTCAGCCAGGCGACTACTTGAATAAACTTCTTTGTTGCCTTGTACCGAGGAATTGACTTCTTAGAATTTCTAGTAGACGCAGGTATATCTCTTGGGGGTCTTCGGACCGTGCTATTCCCTCAGGACAAATGTTTTCGGTGGGGCGAGTAATCGCAGTCCCAAGGAAAACTGTGGTAGCGATGCATCGCACGCAGAAAATGCACATGTAATTGCATTTTCAAGGAGTCGACTGCCCTCTGCTCCACTCAACTAGTGATATTGCAGTAGAACCATAATTCTTATTGTCTAAGAATACTTACTAGCGTAAGAAATACACGAAGACTCCTCAGAAATGAAGACCAATTTCCTTCGTGCGATGATTATGCTACCAGCCGCCCGCGGCAAAGAAGACACTGTGAAAGTGACCGAAGGAAACTTGAACAGATGTCGCACTTGTGCTGGAAGTGAAAGCGAAGTGTATTTTCCGTAGCGGTCGAATTAACACCACGACTAAGAATTGCTCGTAACTTCAAAAAATCCGAACAAATTCTATTAAAAGGGTACTCACTTCTAATTTGTACGTATCTCTTGGCGCATAAATAAAATATACGATATTGCAAAACAAATTAATGTTGCAGCAATCATTCCAGTTAATTGAGGCCAAATCAATAATATACTTTGACCTAATGGTAGTGGTCCAGCTAAAGCACCTACCGTTTGTTCCATCGTTAAAGGCCCTAAACTCCTAATTTCAGGCGAAAGTAAGGTTGTTGTAGATTCTGAGAATAAATAATTCGGCGATAACCGCATTAAATTTAATAGCACTCCTTGCCGGTTAACCATTTCTTCTGCACTCGTTACAGCTTCTAAATAGCTTTTACTTATAAAATCAATAATCATATTGTAAAAGATACTGAAGAAAATCCAAACAGCAATTCCTGCAAGTGCTGATGTCGCTGCTTGCTTGAAACGGACAGAAAACAGAATGCCTAAATTTAACCAGAATGCTATATATACAATACATAAAGATAAGAAACAGATGATACGGATAAACTCTTCAAAAGTAATAGGCAATCCTAGAAGTAATATGCCAAATGCCATTACCAAAAACCCTAATGAAAAGAAAAGAACAACGTTAATGAGTAAGGCAGCAACAAATTTTGCATTAATAACATAATCTCTAGGGATTGGTTGTGCCATTAATCTTGTTAATGTTCCTTTATTTCGTTCAGAATTGATTGCATCAAATCCAAGAGCAATTCCTAATAATGGACCAAGAAACGTTACAAACGTAATAAATGGTGGCAATGAGCCATCAGATGATGTAAATAACTTTAAGAAAAGATGGGAGTCTTTTGCAATTTCTTTCGCTTGTTCTGTAGCATCTAATGCCTCTTTAATAGTAACTATCACCGTATATAAGGAACCAACACAAGTTAACACAATGATTAGTAATAAAATTATAATTCGCCAACTTGTTAGATAATCAGTAAATTCCTTTCGAACAATCGACCAAAAAACGGATGGATTACTCTCTTTCTTTTCGGTAGATTGAAATCTTTCCATTATTTTATTTAGATTAGGCAGTTTCATTTGACTCACGCCCTTCAAAATAGCGATGGTAAATTTCATCCAATCCATAGTTTTTCTTGCTAATATTCGATAATTCTATTTCATCATCCATGAACTTCTTAGCAATCGTTGGTGTAATATCCTTCTTGCAAAAAACATCAATGGACGTGGCTGTTATTTGATTTACATACGTCACTTCTGGAAGTTCTTTTATTTCATTCAGCAATCGTTCTGTTATTGGGTTTGCTTCTACATGCACTACATAATTATCATTACCAAATAACTGTAATGCAAGTTCGTTCAATGTTCCTTTTGCAAGCAATTTACCTTTAACAAATATTCCTACTCGATCACATACTTGTTGCACTTGATGTAAATGATGAGAGGAGAGTAAGACAGTAAGGTTTTTCTCTTGATTTAGTTTTTTAATGAGATGAAGTAATTCTCGTACACCTTTGGGATCAATTCCTAATGTTGGTTCATCCAAAATAATTACTTCGGGTTCTTTGATTAGAACATCAGCTAGTCCTAATCGTTGCTTCATCCCTCTAGAATATTTACCAGTCTTTTTGTGAATAGCATCTTCTAATCCAACTTGATTTAGTAAATGGTGTGCTCTCTTTTCTGCCACTTCTCTAGATATTCCATTTAACTGAGCCGTATAGAGTAAATTTTCAAGACCTGTCATATTTTGATAGAATCCTAAATCATCCGGTAAATACCCTACTCGTTGTTTAACACCTAAAGGACTTTTTGTTGAATCTATGCCACAAACTTTGATGCTACCACTTGTCGGTTCGGTTAAACCGAGTAACATAAAAATAGTAGTCGATTTACCGGCTCCATTTGGACCTAGTAATCCAAAGATTTCTCCTTTGTTAATAGAAAGAGATAATTGTTCGACGGCAGGCACGTCATCATAAATTTTTGTCAGGTTTTTTATGTTAATAATTGCCTCACTCACGGATTATCTCCTCCCATATTTTCTAAAGATATAGTAAAGTCCACCGATTACTATTAAAATAATTGCAACACCAACAAATCCCCAAGTGGTCGATGTTTTCACAGACATCCGGAAGTTAGCTTCTGATGATGCCTCAGCTGTTTCTACGCGAAATGTTGTAACATAATCACCAGCAATCGCATCATCTGGTGCTGTTAAAGTAGCTGTAACAGTTGTCGATTGTCCTGCTTCTAGTGTAGGAATCGTATCGTTATCAAATGTTGCCTCCCATCGAGGTGGCGTAGATGAATTTAATTGAATATCCGTAAGATCTACGGTCCCTGTATTCTCTACAACTAACTCAATTTTACGATCTCTACCAGCTGTAATGTCCTCACTTAACTTTCCATCAGGAGTTGTTAAATTCACCCCATATTCACCAGTTATTACAGCTTCTAATTCTATTTCACTGGATGTTGCCCCAGCTGATGCCTGAATTGGTATTGTATACGAGTCGGCTGTTGCATTTTCTGCAGGGGTAACGACTACTTCCACTGTTTTTTCTTCACTTGGCTCTAAAGTAACAGAAGTAACTCCTTTACTATCTGCTTTAAATTGAACATTCCATCCTTGTGGTTCCTGAGATATAAGTGAATAATGCTGCTGTTCTGCCGTCTGATTTTTTAATGTTGTGCTGTATCTGAATGTAGAATCTGCATGTCCTTGCATGTTTGGCTGTTCAACAGTCAAATTCGTTTTAAAAGTTCCTTCTTCCGTTACATTCACTACAATTGGTAACGCATCACGATTATCACCATTCCCATTTGCTATCAAATCAAATTCATAGGTTCCTTTTTCTACTTGAAGTGGTACCGTTACTGCCACAAGAATATCTTCTTCGCGATTAGGTCGAATGGAAAGTTGACTAACACTAGAGCCACTCGCTGTAATTGAGTAATCCCAATCCTCAGGTAATCCTTCAACATCAAAAGTGATATGTTCTATCTCATTCCCATCATTAATTACATCTACACTGTATTCTATATCCTCCCCAGGTGTAACAGATAAACCTGTTAAAGGAGTATACACTGTAACATCAGCGTGAGATGTTACTGTACCTACTGTTAATCCCCCCATCAACAAAACTAGTAATAAAGAAATCACTTTTTTCACCATGTTACAAATCCTCCTTTTTTATAATCAAACATGATACGAAAATATTGAAGAAATGGATTTGTTTTTTTATAATTTTTTTAGAAATATTTTCTAACTTCAATTTTTAAAGGGGGGAGAAAAATGGATGACAAACAAAGTAGAGATATAGAATTGTTAAAGTTGATTGGTAAAAAATCACAGGCTGCATTTAATCAATTTTATCAGGACCATATTTCTTTCATTCTAACTATTGCTATCCAAGTATTAGGTGACAGAACGGAAGCCGAAGATGTTTGTCATGACATTTTTATTGAAATCTATGAGAAGCCACATCAATATAAACAATCAAAAGGAAGTATTAAAGCTTGGCTTGCTGTGAAAACAAGGAGTCGTTGTATTGATCGATTAAGAAAGAAAAGACCGATTCTTGTTCAGAAATTAGAAAAACTAGATTCAGAAGAAGCCGTTAAAACAGAAATTCATGTTTTAAACCAAATTGAGAACAAACTTTTATTAAATGCATTAGACCAATTACCTGAGAAGCAAAGAGATATCATATATGCAGTATATTTTGAGGGGAAAACACAGCGAGAATTGGCAGAAGACTTCAATAAACCACTAGGAACGATTAAGTCTTCTATTCGATATGGTTTAAATAATTTACGTAAACAAAAAACACTACTACAATGGGCAAAAATGGATAGGGAGTGAAGAGGATGAAGCATTTTTCAGAGGAGACAATTGTTGATTTTATAATGGGAAATCTTAATGATGAACAAGTAGAAAAAATGAATCAACATCTGAATCAATGTAGTGCTTGTCAACAAATATATGATTACTGGGAGCAGTCTCTATCCATGAAACAAAATGAAGCACCTAGACCGGCTATTCAAGCAAAGCTCCTTCAAACCATTGATGAAAAAGCAATGAATTCAAAATATCGAAAATGGAAAACGCCTAAATTCATAACTGCAATAGCTGCTACTCTAATCTTAATGAGTATCGGACTTTATCAAATCGTTCAAGATGGACCAAATAATCAATCAACCACACAATATATTACTGCTCAACATGATTCAATTCCTGAGCATGAATTTTTGGAAAACCCTGATACGAACCGCTTAGATATTCTTCCTGTCACGACCAACTCAAATGTAAAGAGTGACGTATGGTTAAATGAAGTAACTAATGAAATGATGCTTTTCGTAGATGGTCTTGTCCCTCTAGAACAACAAGATTATCAGTTATGGTTGGTACACTCTAACAATAATTGGAATGGTGACATTCTACAGTTACGTAATGGAAAAGCACGTGTTTATTATAAAATGGGAGATATTACAGAATTAAAACTAGTAAAAGTAAGTGTAGAGCCACTCGGTGGTAGCCTAACCCCAACAGGACCAGAGACATTTTATATTGATTTGAATAATTAAAAGAGAGAGTATTCCAGATTGGAATACTCTCTCTTCATAGCAACTCAAGAAGCTTGTCTAGTTGTTTCCAACCATATGCCGTCTCTTGATACGTTCCCTTTCCAATCGTTGTATCTTCTGTTCCTATCGGTTTAGCTTGGTAACGCTCATAAAATCGGCTGGAAGGATTTCGAGTTAACACCCAAACTAATATCGATTCGAACCCCAAATTCTTCATTTCTAATGTAAATTTATGTAATAATTGTGCACCTAACCCTTTTTTCTGAAATTCATCTAGTAGATAGATATTATAAATTTCAGCATCAAAGTCAAACCTTTTCGTGCGTTCTGGACCTCCGGAAATAAAACCAACAATTTTATTATCATGAGTTCTTTCCATCACATATGTACGTTGATTATCTTTTTGGATTTTTAATATGGTTTCCCAAAGGGTTTTTCTATTTTCATACGTCATGTTCGATAAGTCTTTCTCTTCCAGTAACTCTTGATAGGTACTTTTCCAACTACTAACATGAACATTTGCTATGGAAGCAGCATCTTCAAAGTTAGCTTCTCGAATAGAATACATGGTTCCCCTCCTAGACACAGTACTGATACTGTCGTTTCCTGGAATTTTCTATCTCTACTATATCACGCTTGATAGGAGGAAAACAGTTGCAATTGCTCCGATCACAACTAATATAATATTTAAACCAATGTATGCAAGAACGATTGCTACTAAACCACCAGCTAATCCAATCATTGGTTGATCTTCTTTTACTGATAGAATACCTGGGAAAATTAAGGCACCCAAAGCAGCGTACGGAATAGCATTCAACCAACGATTCACCCAATCTCGAAATTGTAGTTTATCCACAATGAACGCAGGTATTACTCGAGGAATCATTGTAGCTAGAGACATACCAATTATAATAAGAAATATCATTCCGGATCCTCCTCCTCTTTCAATAGAAACACGCCACTCAGTCCACCTAATACTGTTCCTATTACAATTGCCCACCCAGTGCTCATAAACTGGACACATATGAAATTAATAAGCATAGCGATGATGGCGATCATACCCACTCGCATTTCTTTTTTTACAGAAGGAACTAATAAACCTATAAACATGGCATACAAAGCAATGCCCATACTTTGGCTTAGTTTTTCAGGTATTACTTCCCCTAGTATTCCCCCTAATAAAGAGCCACCTACCCAAGCAATATAAGCTGTTAAGAATAATGCAGTATAAAATAGTGGGCCTTTCTTCATTTTTGCTTCTTTCGTATGTAATGCAGATACGGCAAATGTCTCATCTGTTAATCCCATTGATAACGGAAATTTCCAATTCATGCCGATTCCTCTCAAACGATTCATAAACGACAAACTCATCACGAAGTGCCGAAAATTAAGGACAAACGTTGCAATAATAATTTCTACTGCACCAGCTCCAACTGCAATCATATTTGCCCCCATAAATTGTGATGCACCAGCGAACACGAAGACACTCATTAATGTCAACTCCGTAAGCGTCATCCCAGCTTGTTTTGCTAGAACACCATAAGTAATTGCAATTGGTAAGTACCCTAACATGATAGGAAATCCTACGGTAATGCCTCTTTTTATCATGAACCAAGACGGTGATGCCTGCTGCTTCTCTACATCAACTGTATCCACACTGATTTCCCCTTTTTACTAAAAATTAAATAACATTATAACTGATTTTTCTAAAATTAAAAAGAATTAACACTTAAGAAAAGCTAGAGAGTGCCCGCTTTGCGACGTACGGACTTTTAGCTCTCTTCACAAATAATAATCAATTAAAAAAACTAGCATATGGTTACCACCACATGCTAGATATTTACGTTTATTTTATCCTATTACTTATCCTGATCAGTAATAATAATTGGTTCGCCTTTTGTAATTACTAAAGTATGTTCATATTGCGCTGAACGACCTTTGTCAATTGTTCTTGCTGTCCAATTATTACTATCCATTTTGCTTTCCCAGCTACCTTCATTAATCATAGGCTCGATCGTAATAACCATACCTTCTTTTAGACGAAGCCCTTTATTTGGTAGGCCGAAATGTGGAATATGTGGATCCTCATGGATAGTTGGGCCAATTCCATGACCAGTAAAATCACGTACTACAGAGAAGCCTTCCCCTTCAGCGTATGTTTGGATGGCATGCCCGATGTCACCAATACGGTTACCAGCTCTCGCCTGCTCCATTCCTTTATAAAGAGAAGTTTTAGTCACTTCCATTAAACGTTTCCCTTTTTCATCTACATTACCAACAGCATAAGTCCAAGCAGAATCAGCTAAACCACCATTTAGGTTTACTACCATATCAATCGTTACGATGTCTCCATCTTGTAATTTGTCCTCGCGAGGAAATCCATGACAAATCTCATCATTGATAGAAGCACAAGTTGCATACGGATAGCCATTGTACCCTTTTTGTTCTGGAGTTGCACCATGTTCTTCTAAATATTTGTCCACAAATGTATCGATTTCTAACGTAGAGATACCTGGTTTAATCATCTTAGCAATTTCTTTATGAATAGCAACTAGTAAGTCACCCGCTTTTTGCATCTGTTCAATTTCGCGCTTACTCTTTCTTGTAATCAATTCAATCTTCCTTTCAATCGTATTTACAGAAAAATCTATATTATGGTAACCTTAACTTATCATGATAACTAGATTACACTATGCTAAAGCATGAAAATACATATCCTCTTAAGATTCACGTTATCAAGTTTATCATATATTAAAATTTGTTTCAGTAACAACCACTTATTTCAAGTTAGGGGAGAAAATCTTGATAGAGATTAATAATGTGACAAAAGATTTTGCTGGTAAAAAAAGAGCAGTTGACCAACTTAATTTAACCATACCCGATGGAAAAATCATAGGATTCTTGGGACCTAATGGTGCTGGAAAGTCAACAACTATAAAAATGATGACTGGTATTTTACCGATCGACCAAGGCACCATCTCATTGAATGGCTTTGATATCGAAAAAAATGCGATGGACGCGAAAAAGATATTTGGTTATGTTCCAGACCGACCAGATATGTTTTTACGTTTAAAAGGAATCGATTACCTCAATTTCATTGGAGACATTTACAACATCCCAACTGAAATTAGAAGAAAACGAATTACAAAGTTAACGCAACTCTTTTCGATTGATCATGCACTTGGAGACTATATTCAAACATATTCTCATGGAATGCGCCAAAAAATTATAGTCACAGGTGTACTAATTCATGAGCCAGAAATATGGATCTTAGACGAACCGTTAACAGGGCTAGATCCTAAATCTGCCTACACCTTAAAAGAAATGATGAGAGAACATGCAAATAAGGGGAAAACTGTGTTTTTCTCTAGTCATGGCTTAGAAGTTGTTGAACAACTTTGTGATGAAGTAGCAATAATAAATAATGGAAAACTTCTGTTCTACGGTTCTTTAGATGATATGCGAAAACAATACGAATCGAATCAATCATTAGAGCAAGTCTTCTTGGAGTTGACCAACAATGAATAAAACCTGGCTAGTCATGAAAACCATGTTAAAGATGCATTATTCCAGAGCAGGAAAGAAAAATACAGAATTAATGCTCCTTCTCCTTGCCGGGCTTATGTTAATACCGGTACTATTTTTATATATTAATTTGGTTGGAAATGCTGTCTCTGCCCTTTATCAATTTTTAGAACCATTAGGACAAGCTTCATCGATACTTGGGATGTTATTTCTAACATTACATCTTCTTTTATTTATTGTAAGTATTATTACAGTACTTAGTGCATTTTATTTCGCTGAGGATATTGAGTCATTTATTCCATATCCACTACAGCCATATCAGCTCTTATTAGGAAAAGCAACAACACCATTTATCTATTTATATTTCACGGTCATTGCTATTTATTTACCGGTCTTTTTCTTCTACGGAAGTGTTAGTGGAGGATCCATTTTCTATTACCTATTCGGAATTATATTAGCAGTATTATTACCAGTTATTCCATTTACGATTGCTGCAATTATTCTAATGTTTATTATGCGATTTGTTAATATCGCTAAAAATAAAGACCGGTCAAAAGTGATTGCTGGAATACTGACGTTATTGATTATTATTTTATTTAATGTTGCTATTAGACTCAATACGAATACCGAAGATGTTATGGAGAAGTTTGCTTCATTTATCCAGAAACAGGATGGATTACTTTCCATGATAACAGCTTTTTACCCACCTGCTTATATAAGTGCAAAGGCTTTAGGAGACTTTTCATTGGTAAGTATTTTATCGTTTGTAGGTGTCCTTCTATTGACTGCCCTAATCTTTCTTTTATTTATTTTGGCAGGACAACGGTTTTACCTTAAAGGAGTATTAGGGGTAAACTCAGGAAACAAGAAAAATATTACTACTAGTAAAATACTAACCAGGGTCAAAAATAGAAATGTTTTTACTACACTTATATTAAAAGAATTACGAATTATTTTTAGAACTCCTACATTTTTTATGCAATGTGTTATTCAAAGTCTATTTGCACCAATTTTTCTATTCATCATTATGATGTTGGATACAAATTCATTAGGTTTTGTCATGGATTCATTTGACCCGAAAAAGATTTTGTTAGTTCTATTCTTAGTAACTTTATTTGTATTTGTCGCGAATGCTACAGCAATATCAAGTATTTCTAGAGATGGAGCTAGTTGGTCTGCCAATCTATTTTTACCAATTAACATGAAACAAGTCTTTTATAGTAAAATAGCTACAGCTTGGATTATCAACCTGTTTACTGTTGGACTATTTCTAGGGATATTATTATTTGCTATAAAGCTACCGATTGAATATACCATCATATGGTTAGTCATAGCTTTACTAACAAGTTGGTTTACTAGTGCGTTGGGGACTTACTTGGACTTTACATATCCTAAACTAAATTGGACCGACGAACAAGAAGTGTTTAAATCGAGAATGGTCATCTTTATTGCTCTATTAATAGAATTTGTGCCATTTGGGATCATAGGAATGATAGTTTGGAAAATGGATGCAGTTAAGGGTATAATGCCGACAACTATTGTTCTACTTATCGTACTGTTCATAGCTATTGGAGTCGTACATTATGTACTAATGAAAAAATTATCTAATGGAGACCACCTAAAAATTTAATCTCACATAACTCGATCATTTTCCCGAGCGATTTATTCATAATCGTTCGGCTTTTTTTGTTCTTTATTATAAGGTACACAGCCAATATTAGTAATAATTATTTACCCAAATCTACACATTAGCCCGGTCGTTACTTTAGTCTATGCATAAATTACATTAGAGGAGGTGGGATTGATGAGTAAAGAAAATCATGGAAGCGGCTTTGCCTTCATCGTTGTGTTGCTTATTCTGTTAATTATCGTAGGAGCTAGTGGATACACTGGTGGCTATGGTGGATACGATTACGGTTATGGTGGCGGTTGGTGGTAATCCAACTACCACTTTTATCTTAGTTCAATACTTGAACTGGAGGTGACATAAATGGGCTATTCAGGTGGCGGCTTTAACGGTGGTTTTGCGCTAATTGTCGTTTTATTTATTCTGCTTATCATCGTAGGTGCAGGAGGATACGGCAGAGTTTATTAATAAGAGAAAAGCAGCAGTCACGCTAATATTGTCTGCTGCTTTATACTCATACATAATCTTTAATAGAATATATTTTTCCATTTTCCATATTTATATCGTCTGTCATTATATCTACTACCACTTGAGCTACTTCATGGGAAGTTTTTAATTCATTATTTTCTTTGTATGCCTTAAATTTCTCTACATCAATGAATGCATCTGGTGAACTTGCGCGAATCTTTTCCTGCATATTAGTGTCCATAACGCCAGGATTAAATGCAATCACTTTGTTCCCTGTAGTCTGCTTACCTTGTTCTAAGGCAACAGTCTTCGTGTACATATTAATACTTGCTTTCGTACTACAATAAGCACTCCATCCATAAATAGGACGTTCCCCCGCTCCTGAGGTTATATTTACAGCAAATAAGTTTGCATCTGTTTCAGATATTTCGTGCAGTAGTCGATTCAGAATGACCATTGGTGCGACTGTATTTATTTGTACATGCTTTGCTAATTCTTGACTTTTAATATTATTTGCTTGTTCAATCGGATCCAATGTCGCTGCGTTATTAACCAAATATATGGTACTTATCTCCGGTTCTTTTATCTGCTCTACAACTTGAGCTAACACCTCTTCTATACTCAGTAAATCTGCTAGATCACACTTATGATGATAGTATGTAACTTGATGTTTTTGAGCATGTTCTTCTAAATACTTAGTTTCGGAGCGAGATATTCCAATAACATCAATCCCTGACTCCATAAATAGCTCAGCAATTGATTTTCCAAGGCCTTTAGACACACCTGTAACGATAGCAATTTTCATCCCTGCAACCCCTCTATACAATAATTCAATACAATTATTATTAATTATTAACGGAACATACATACAAAAATCTCCCCTATTTCGAGGAGATTTTTAAATTATTCTTTGATAGAATCCCAGTAATATACTAATGTTTCCATTCCTTTGTCATAACTATCTAATGGAAAACTTTCATTTGGAGAATGCAATCGATCTTCTGGAGTACCGAAACCTAAAAGTACAATTGGCATTTTATAAATAGCTTCAATCCATTCAACAACTGGGATTGATCCACCCATACGTACATATACTGTTTCTTTTCCAAAAGCCTTTGTATAGCTATCTGCTGCTTTCTGGATTAGTGGATGATCTGGTGAAACTTTATATGCCTTAGCAGAAAGTCGCTCTTTCACAACTTCAACTGTTACCCCTTTTGGTGCAACTTTATGAACATGTTCTTCTAATAAGGATTGGATGGTATCTGGATCTTGTCCAGGAACTAAACGGCAAGTAATTTTGGCTGTTGCAGATGTTGGGATAATTGTTTTTGTTCCCTCACCTTGATAACCTCCATATATACCGTTCACTTCAAATGTCGGACGAGCCATCGTATGTTCTTTTGGAGTATACCCTTTTTCAGAAGCAGTCTCTGTGATACCTGTTGCCGCTTTAAAATCTTCTCCTGGAACTTGCTCAATTAATTTACGCTCTTCATCGGATAAAGGTTCGATTCCATCATAAAAACCATCTACAGTAACAACCTCATCTACATCTTTCATAGAAGCTAGAATGTGCGATAAAGCAATAATTGGGTTTCTTACTGCCCCACCATACATACCAGAATGCAGATCATGGTCTGGTCCTGTTACAGTAATCTCAATTCCTGTAAAGCCTTTTAAGCCGTATAAAATAGTAGGCTGGTTTTTAGCAACCATTCCAGAATCAGAAATTACTGCAAAATCAGCCTGGAACTGATCTTTCTTCTCTTGAAGGATTTCATAGAGATTTTCTGAGCCTATCTCTTCTTCCCCTTCAATACAAACTTTTACGTTAAGTGGGAGCTTCCCTTCTGTTTTCATGATTGCCTCAAAAACAGCTAAATGCATAAACACTTGACCCTTATCATCACTAGAGCCACGGGCATATAAACGTCCATCACGAACTTCTGGTTTAAAAGGATCACTATCCCATAATTCAATTGGATCTACTGGTTGAACATCATAATGACCGTAGAGTAATACGGTTGGTGCATCTGGACCTGCTCCATTATATTCTGCATATACTAATGGATGTCCACCAGTATCTTGTTGGCTAACATTTTCAAAGCCAATATCATTTAAGTAGTCTTCAAGAAATGTTGCTGCTTTCTTGATGTCATCTTTATGTACACTATCTGTGCTTACACTTGGAATGGATAAAAAGTGATTTAATTTTTCTAATAAACGCTCGCGATTCTCAGTTAAATACTGTAATGCTTGTTCACTCATACTATCTACAACCCCTTTTTCATCATTTCCCTTATTTTAGCATAATTTATTTGAATTGGAAGAGTGGTAGACCTCAAACCTAGACTAATGTAACGGTCATTCGTTCCGTTATTTGTTTTATTAATGGGTTATTTTGAACTTTTCGGACATATTTTCCTCTATTTACCTCTAAGCAGCCTGAATTAATGCAAAATAAGCTAAATAACGCATCATTTGTCCTCTTAAAATTTTACATGCCCGAATTTAATAGTATAACGTATTAAATGTCCTCTTTTATAAGAAAGACAGCCCAAATCAAGGCTGCCTTAGTTATTTCATCGCTTGTTTTAAGTCTTCAATTAGATCTTCACTATCTTCTAT
Source organism: Ornithinibacillus halophilus (assembly GCF_900129485.1). Taxonomy (GTDB): domain Bacteria; phylum Bacillota; class Bacilli; order Bacillales; family Amphibacillaceae; genus Ornithinibacillus; species Ornithinibacillus halophilus. The sequence continues at coordinate 34,156 of NZ_FQVW01000020.1, read as the reverse complement.
TCCTACAGATACACGAATTAATCCATCTGTAATCCCTAATTCAATTCTACGATCTCTTGGGATGGATGCATGGGTCATTTTGGCTGGTAGTGAAATTAAACTTTCAACGGCTCCTAAGCTTTCTGCCAAAGTAAAGTACTTCACTTTTGCTAAAACTTGTTCTGCTAGTTCTTCGCTTCCTACGTCAAAGGAGACCATACCTCCAAAGCCAGATGTCTGGGACTTTGCTAGTTCATGATCGCGATGGTCTTCAAGTCCAGGGTAATAAATTTTAGTTACTTTATCATGTTTTTGTAAAAATTCTATAATGTCTTTTGTGTTTTTCTCAATTGCTTCCATCCTTAATGCTAAGGTTTTTATTCCTCTCAGTAGCAGCCACGAATCCTGTGGCCCTAAAACAGCTCCAACTGAGTTTTGAATAAAATGAAGATCTTCTGCTAATTTTTCTGTACCTACAACAACAAGTCCTGCAACAACATCACTATGACCACCAATATATTTGGTTGCACTATGAAGTACAATATCCGCACCAAAATCTAGAGGTTGCTGCCAGTATGGACTTGCAAAAGTATTATCCACAATTAATAGTAGATTATGCTTCTTAGCAATTTCAGCCATTTTACGAATGTCTGTTGTTTTTAATAGTGGGTTTGTAGGCGTTTCTATAAATAGTGCTTTCGTGTTTTCTTGGATTGCATTTTCTACTTGCTCTGGAAAACTTGTGTCTACAAAACTATGGTCTAATTCAAAGCGGTTCAAAACTTTTGTCATCAAACGATACGAACCACCGTAAACATCATCTGTCATTACAATATGGTCTCCTGAATTAAAAAGCATCATAACAGAAGTGATTGCAGCCATTCCTGAACCAAATGCAAATCCAGCATGGCCATTCTCTAAATCAGCGATCACTTCTTCTAAGGCATGACGAGTTGGGTTTCCTGTCCGTGAATATTCATACCCCCGAAAGTTTCCAACCCCATCTTGTTTATAAGTGCTTACTTGATAGATCGGTACGGAAACAGCACCTGTTTGTTCGTCACGAGTGATTCCTCCATGTACCATTTTTGTTTTTGCTTTCATTTTTACACCTCTTTACTTTCTACTTCTTGATAGATGTTTTTGCTAATGTAACGATCACTTCCATCAGGAAAAACCGTTACAATCGTTGTTCCAGCTTTCGCCATTTTTGCCTCTTCAAGTGCAGCATACATTGCTGATCCTGAAGAGCTGCCTACAAGTAGACTCTCAAACTTTGCTAAATCCTCCACCATTTGAAAAGCATGATCATCGGAAACAGTGTAAATATCATTGAAATAATTCGGCTCCATATACGATGGTAAAAATTCCATTCCAATGCCTTCCGTACGATGTGGTCCTGGTTCACCACCTGCAATTATTGATCCTTCTGGTTCTACAATGATCGTTTTTATTGTTGGATTTTTTTCTTTTAGAAATTTAGAAGTGCCGATAAACGTACCACCTGTTCCGGCACCTGCAATAAAGACATTAACCTTGCCTTCAAGGTCATTCCATATTTCAGGTCCTAAGGTCTTATAATACGCATTGGGATTTGCTTGATTTGAAAATTGTTGTGGAGAGTAACTGTGTGGAATTTGTTTCAATAATTGAGTTGTTTTTTCGATTGCACCTTTCATCCCATGTTCTTTAGGTGTATGAACGATTTCAGCTCCTAGTGCTTGCATAATCACTTGTTTTTCTTGGCTAAAATGTTCTGGTACACAAAAAATAACGTTCAAATCATATTCTTTCGCTGCAATTGCCAATCCAATTCCCGTATTTCCTGCAGTTGGTTCAATTATTGTGCCACCTGGCTTTAAGTTTCCTGAAGAAAGTGCGTCACGGATCAATTCGACACCTAAGCGATCTTTCACACTTCCTCCAGGATTGAGAAATTCCAGCTTAGCATAAATATGAACATCTTCAGGAATAGGGAAATTCTTTATCTTTAGTAAAGGTGTATGACCTATTAACTCTTGAATCGAATGATAAATAGTCATGATTTCCCCTTCTCATACTTATCGTATTGTTATTGCCAAATGAAAACCTAAAAGACTTCACGCCATCCATCTTTTTTGTTTAACATGTCGCGTGCAATTTCTTTTGCACCTTCTAAGCTGTGGTTAGCTGCCCATCCACATTGCACTTCATTACATGCGGGAACTTCATCAGCTGCTATCACATCTTTTAACGTTTTTTCTAATGTTGTTAACACTGCATCGAAATCATCATTGTTCAAAATTGACAAGTAAAACCCTGTTTGACAACCCATAGGACTAATATCAAGGACATTATCCATATGATTACGAATATTTTCGGCCATTAAATGCTCGATGGAGTGTAACCCTGCCATTTCCATATGTTCCTTGTTAGGTTGTTTGAAACGAATATCGTATTTATATACTTTATCGCCGTTTGCCCCTTCTGTTACACCAACTAATCTCACATATGGTGCTTTCACTTTTGTATGATCTAGGTTGAAGCTTTCTACATTCATTTTCTTAGTCATTGCATTCTCTCCCTTTTAAAATCATTATCTCTTATTAGCTATGAGCAACCATACAAAATCATTCATTTGTTGATACGTTAATTCAAAGTTGTTCGTTGTAAAAATACGTTCTATCACGTCTAGAGTAGGATAATATTCTCGGTTGAGATCTGCTTCTAAATCTTTAAATCCTTTATTGATTGCATCCTGTATCATCTTTTGCTTTGCTGTCATTGATTCAAAGACTGTATCAGCAAACACGATTTTCCCATCTGTTGATAAAATATCGTAGAATTGACTTACTGCTTTTTCCTTCTCATAATCAGTTAAATGATGAAACGCATAGGTACTTGTTATTGTATTAATAGGAACTGATTGTTCAGGAAAATTAATAAAATCTCCATCAAGCACTTCTAAATCTGGAATTTTCTCTTGAGCAATATCACGCATTGCTGTAGAGGGTTCAATTCCAATCACTTGATGTCCCGCTTCTAAAAGCCTTTTTGACAAATTTCCCGTACCTGTTCCAAACTCTAAGACTGTTCCATAAGTGTTTTCTACAACTTTATCCAAAATTATATCATAATCTTTAAACACTTCTTCATATTGTGGGTTAGCTCCTATAACTGTTTGATCATAACTTTCTGCCCATTCTTCAAAAATCCCTAGGAATTCTCTTCCCATTTTTTCAACTCCCATATTAATCATAGTAATAAGCTATGTTTAATATGAATTATATGTATAACATTAGCATATGTTTAAGTTTTCGGCAAAAGACTAAAAAATGGGTACTACACTAAGTAGCACCCATTAGAAAATTAACGATTTTGTGGGAATAGTCGTTCAATCATATTTCCCATTTGATCAAAAAACCCTTCTACAGGTTCACCATTATTCGCATCCCTAACATAATTATTTGTCAAATCCATAAAGTCTGGATTAGTGGAAACATATACATTATCGATATCGTTATCCACCGACTTTACAATATCAGCGATTTCTTCTTTAACTTCATCTGTTAAATCGTCACCACGATTGTTATTATTTTTTACGTTGCCATTTCCATTATTACGCTCATTAACATCCAACTGAGCAGCTACATATGCATTATTGTCAGTTGTTAATACATAGGCACGGTCAATTTCCTCAACGTTATTAGAAATTTGTTCTGCAGCTTCTTCGGCTACATCATATCGGTCGGCTTGTCCATTTGTATTTTCGCGATTTCGTGTATTTATAAAATTGTTGTTACGATTATTATTGTTGTTTCTGTCAAAATTGCGTTCCATTCCACGCTCCATCGTGTAATTACGCTCTTCTAGCTGATTTCCATCTTCACCACCAAAACGTGTCGGTTGCACATTATTATTGTCATTCAAAGCATCAGGGTTATATCGTTGACCTTCTTCGTTATCGGCACAACCTGCTAACAAGCTTGTAACGGCAAGAGCACTAATGATTTGTTTTTTCATAAATCAATCCATTCCTCCTTTTAGGTTTGTGATTAGTATCAAACGTAAACTTGGGGAATATACTGTTTGAGTCCCGTAAACCTTAAATTGGTAGGTACACCAAATTGTTTTTGCAAATATATATATAATACGGGGAAACTATAATTACCCTTGGATTAAGGAGGGGAATTAATGGATATTCCAGATTATGACAAAGCTTTGTATTACACGCTTTGGGGCCAATGGGATGATTTATTAGTATTAATGGTTCGAACCAATGACGATTTGTTATCCAAAAAAATACAACACTTTTTACATGCTTACCATTATTCATTAGATGAACAAAAAATATTAAGTTCACACGATAGTTTACTTTATTATATTGACCATGCAATGAAACACCAAGTACCACAAGCAATAATGGAAGTCTAATGTTTGAACGATAAGAAAATGAACAAGGGATGGCCCCTTGTTCATTTTTTATCTCGTTTTATGATTACAAACGGACATCTATTCCGTTATTAGTGACAAAATGACTTTTTTTTGACTTTCAAGGACATTTATTCCTTTATTTGCCAAAGAGAGGACTATTTCCCCCTAATCTTTGTTAAATAACGTACCATATGTCCATATAATTAATAAATAAGGCTTGATTGTGAGAATAACGCATTAAATGTCCATGTCATTTATACAATTACCTAATTTTCTCATAATAATAATCAATTGGTACAAACAAGCCGACTTTCCCATAATCATCATGATTCAATGTGGCAAAGATAACACCAATTACTTTTCCATCTTTATTAATTATTGGACTTCCACTATTTCCCCGATAAACTGGGGCTTCAATCATAATAACCTCTGTATTTTCTGGCCAACTGGATAATTGAAGATAATCTAAAATTGTCCCTTCATTTGCTATTCCATTAAATGCTAGTGGATTACCAATAAAGTAAATGGCCTCACCTGGCTCAAATTCCGTTTTATCAGCCAAACTTAAATAGGGAAATCCCTCTCCATCTGTTTTTACAACTGCTAAATCAACTTCAGGAAAAGTCGCTACCACTTCTCCACTAAATAGTCCCTGCTCTGGAAAAGCGACCGTTACCTTTTCTTCTCCCTCAATTACATGGTGATTCGTGATGATGGTTCCTTCAGCATCGATTGAGAATCCTGTACCTTTGCTATCATTCGTTTCAATGACAACAACGGCTTCTTTATACATTTTGATATCATCTTGAGCAGATAGCCTCGTAGATGTCTTGATAAATTCTATTGCTGGTATGGAAACAGTTTGAGGCAATAGTGCTATTACATTAAGTAACATCGCTAATGCAATTAACCAAAATACCCATTTAGGAAAAGGGCTTTTGGGCTTTTGATTCTTTTCTTGCCTCGCTCGTAATAATGCCTTTTTCCTTTCCTCTTCAACCAGCTCTAGAAGCGTTTCCTCATCAAGTTCTTCATAAAGGTCTTCATCAATAATATCGTTTTTATACTGTTCATCATCACGCATTCATTTCCCACCTGTAATCACTTATTGGAATCTCACAATTTGATAGGGATTAACCCACTGCTTTTTGTGTACTACCTCTTTGCATTTGATACATTTGATAGTAAATTCCTTTTTCATCAATTAACTTATTGTGGTTTCCTTGTTCTTTTATTGTACCATTTTCAAGTACAAATATGGTATCTGCTTGCTGAATCGTTGATAAGCGATGGGCAATAACAAGTGTCGTTCTTCCTTTTTTCAATATATCTAGAGCATACTGAATAATATTCTCTGTTTCTGTGTCAATATTGGCTGTTGCTTCATCTAGTATTAGGATTGCTGGATCAAATGCTAAAGCTCTAGCAAAAGAAATTAATTGTCTTTCCCCTAACGAGAAGGTACTTCCACCTTCCGTCACTTTCTCATCATATTTACCAGGGAGTTTTTCAATAAATCGTTCGGCACCAACAGCTTTCAATGCATTAATTGCAGCTTCTCGTGAAATGGAAGGGTCATTCATCGTTACGTTTGAAATAATTGTCCCCGAGAACAAGAATGGATCTTGTAACACAATGCCCATATGACTACGTACTTGTTGTCTAGACCATTCTTTAGTATTGTTACCATCGATTGTTATTTTTCCTTTTTGTGGGTCATAAAAACGGAATAATAAATTCATGATTGAACTTTTACCAGAGCCTGTATGACCAACAAAAGCTGCTGTTTGCCCTGCTTTTACCTCTAATGAAATATTTTTTAGTACATATTCATCTTCCTCATAAGCAAAGGACACCTTATCAAATTTTATATTGCCATCATATCTTGGTATTTTGTCATTTACTACTTCTTCTCCATCAAGATCCATTAATTCGAATACTCTACCACCAGCTACCCTCGCCTGTTCAATTAGTGGCAATTGGTTAACGATATCATTCACTGGTTCAAATAATCGAGTTAACAAATCAACGATAGCATAGAGCATCCCAATGGATATAATCGATTCCGGTCCTAAAGATGATGAACCAAAGTACCATATAAATGCAACAAACGCTAAATTACGGAAAACGTTAACTAAGTTCCATGAAGTAAGTGCACTTAGTTTTACTAATTTCCTTTGGTAATTAAAATGCCTTTCATTCAATACTTCAAATTCTTCTTTTGTTTTCTTCTCACGACGGAATGCCTGAATAATTGTCATTCCTTGAATCGCTTCATTTATATTTCCATTAATTTCACTATTGGTAGAACGAATGACTTTGTTATATTTCGTACCATAATATTTATACACTTTAGACCAAACGATTATCAGTGGAATTAACAATAAACACCATGCCGCTAACTTTGCATCTAAAATGAAAAGTACAATAAATATCCCAGCCATATATACAATACTCGTCACAACAATAGAAAGTACTCGTTCATACAAATCTCTGATAGCTTCTGTATCATTCGTAATTCTAGCTACAATTTTTCCAGCTGGTTGATCTACGAAGTAATTAATTGGAATTCGTTGAGTATGAGCAAATACATCATTACGCATCTTCTTAACGATTTGATTCGATGCTTTTTGCAAAATAAATGTTTGATAAAATTGAAATACTGCCGCAATCGCTAATAACCCCATATATAACCCAAGTAATAGCAAGATTGGCTTCTGTTCAGGTTTAAAGAACGCGTAAACTTCAGATAAAGCGATTTTTTCTCCCTCAACGGTTACTGTTTCATCAGCTAATTCAATGGATATCATTCCTTCTTCTACCGTTCGTTGACCTTGTAAAGGGATCTCTTCTTCAATGAAGTAATAATCTCGATTTACTTGTAGCAAGCTAACGGTCGCTACAGGATGATCATTTTCTGTTACCCGGTCGGATCGCTTAAAGTATTTATCTTGATAATTAACCGTATCCGAATCGTTGTTTCCTTCTACTTCTTCCCACGTACCTTCAATTCCTAAAATATGGTCATCAATAATTGTTTTCGCAATTAACGGTCCAGCTAGTTCCAGTCCAGTTGCGATAACCAAACAAATAATCCCAAAAATAATGCTACGTTTAAATTGAAGTGCATATTGTAATAATCGTTTTTCTGTTGATCTCTTCTTCATTAGGAGATCACCTCCCCATCATCTAGCTGCTGGTTTTCATACTGCTCTTTATACCAACCTCCTTGTGCCATTAACTTTTCATGGGTACCTTCCTCTGAAATCTTCCCATCCTCTAGCACAATAATATGATCCGCATGTGTTACAGCAGAAAGCCTATGTGCAGCAATAAATGTTGTTTTATTCATTCGCTCTTTTCGTAGATGTGCAATAATATTTGCTTCAGTTTTTCCATCTACAGCAGATAAAGAATCGTCTAATATTAATATCTCAGGATCTTTAATAAATGCCCTCGCAAGTGCAACACGTTGTTTTTGACCACCAGATAACGTGACACCACTCTCACCAACTTGTGTATCCAATCCTTTTGGTAGTGTTTTAATATCTTCTAAAAAGTGGGCTAATTCCATAACACGATAAATCTCTTCGTCTGTCGCATCTTCTTTACCAAATTGAATGTTTTCACGGATAGACTTAGAGAACATCATTTGGTCTTGTGGAACATAACCAATCCATTCACGAATCTGATCTAGACTAATCGTATCAATGTCAACATCTGATATTTTAATGCTGCCTTGGACTCCTGGATACTGACGTAGAAGTAATTTAAATAGAGTTGTTTTACCAGCACCAGTTTTACCAACAACACCAATTGTCTGACCTTTTTTCACTTGCAAACTAATACCTTCTAGCTGATTGGATTTGGTATGAGGATATGAAAAAGTCACAAAGTCAAAATCAATTTTTTCAACTGAATCGACATACACTGGACTTTCTACATCTTTTACATCTGCTTGATAATCCATCGTTTCATTAACACGATCAAGCGACGCATTTCCTCGTTGCATGACATTGATTAGTTCTCCGACCGCAAACATCGGCCAAATTAACATCCCTAAATAGACATTAAAGGTAACTAGGTCACCTAAAGAAATTTTATTTTCGAATACTTGAATAGCTCCATAACCTAAACCAATCGTATAAGATAGTCCAATTAAGATCGTCATCGTCGGTTCAAACAAGGCATCAATTTTTGCCACTGCAATATTCTTCTGATAAACATCTTCTGTCATATCATAAAAACGATTGGCATCTTGTTTTTCCTGTACAAATGCTCGAATAACTCGAACACCACGAATTGATTCAAGTACGTTATTATTCATATCACCAAATGCTGATTGTGCCTTCGTAAATCGTTTATGAATTGCAGCACCGTATTTATTCATCACTATTGCCATAATTGGTAATGGAATTAATGCTGCTAATGTTAAGGACCAACTAATTGTAAAGCCCATCATTGCAATTAACATAAACATAAATGTTGTTGCATCGACCAGTGTAAGTACGCCGAAACCTGCTGTCATACTAATTGCCTTCAAATCGTTCGTACTTCGAGCCATCAAGTCACCAGTTTTGTGCTTTCCAAAAAATGTCGGTGTCATTTTCAAAAAATGATTCATTAATCGACTGCGCTGCCAGCGTTCTAAAATTGCTGCACCCCCGAATAATGTATAATCCCAGAAAAATGAAATCGTGTAATGAATAAATGTTAACGCCAGGTACGCAACAATTAACATAACAAGAATTTGACTTGTCATCGTCTCAAATTGTATGAGATCGATGGAGTAACCTACTAATTTTGGTGGAATTAATCCAATAGCACTAGCAATTATTAATGTAACGATTGCAAATGTATATCTTTTCCAATAATGTTTAAAAAACCAGCTTAATTTCTTAAATACTTGAAACATGTGTTATCACCCTATCTCTGTCTTTTCCTTCAGTGGATAATGTAAGCATAAAAAAAACACACGTCTATGACGCATGCAATGACGGTAAGATTACTGCAAATACAAAAATGCAAAATCCACCTATAATATTACAAAGAGCCACAGAACGCTTGTGACCCTTAAATACCAAATTTATTATGTAATCAATTGATTATCATATTAAATGGATCCACCGAAGGCCACAATACATATTAAATTCTCTTGTTTTTGGTTCATATCTAAAATTCTCATTTTGCAACCTCCTTTTCCATTTTTTATTAACAATGTTGTGTTAACATATAAAATTATTTTTATATCTTCAACTTTGTTCCTAACAATTATATTATTAGGAAAATTTAAAGTCAATAAATATTTTCAACTATTTTTCCTGAGTTTATTTTTGTCATGCTACATCAAACCTGCTATATTTTAATAAAAAGCGTAGAGCGTATTAAAGTATCTGAACTTATGCTTTTTTAACTTTAAGAAAAGAGCCTAGGGTATATCCAACTATATGCTCTTTAAAAGCAAACGATTCTAGTTAAATGAGTCTCAATATTAGGTTTTCATAGTGGAGGCGTGAATTCGATCGCTACGGAAATACACTTCGCTTTCCGCGGGCGGCTGGTGAGCCTCCTCGGACATTCGTCCTGTGGGGTCTCACCTATGCCTTTCCTCCCGCAGGAGTCTACGTATATTTCCTTCGCTAGTTTAGCATCTATATCATTTTTTATTAATTCAATATGAATTTTGATTGGAGCCGATGGCAGTCAACTCTTTACTGGAAGAAAAAGCGACTACCAGCAGTGCAAATCAACTAAGCTCTAACTTTGAGTTTTCTATTAGCTATAAAATGTAACCTAAGATACCTCAAATAGATAATAATAAGGGAGTTGTTTTTATGCATTTAGATAAAATGTTAGAATACAACCAGAAATTCGTCGAAGGGAAGAATTACGAAAAATATAAAACGGACAGTATACCAAATAAACGGATGGTAGTGTTCACTTGTATGGAATCTCGTTTAGTTGAACTGTTACCTAAGGCCCTGAACATACAAAATGGTGATGTTAAAATGCTGAAAAACGCTGGGGCCATTATTCGTAAGCCTTTTGATAGCATAATGAAAAGTATCCTTGTTGCCATATACGCATTAAAAGCAGAAGAAGTTACAGTAATTGGCCACCATGACTGTGGCATGTCTCGGACGAATCCTGATGAGTTAACAAAAACGATGATTGAGAAAGGGATAAGTCCAGATACAATTGATACATTAAAAAATGGTGGGATTGATTTTCATGATGAGTTTCATGGGTTCGAAACGGTGGAAGAATCCGTTGCCCAAAGTGTTTCTATTATACGTAACCATCCACTACTTCCATCTCATGTTAAAGTTCACGGCTTAGTCATTGATCCAGCAACAGGAAAAGTTGATGTAGTAACAAGAGAAGATTAATTAAGAAAAGCTAAGAGTTGATGAAATGCACCCATTATTTAGGTCATTTTATTATACTCTTGGCTTTTTTCTTCTCTCGATACCCTCAAAAATTCCTCCTCATAATAGTAACCAATAATAGGCATACTAAAAGTTACTAGGAATAGTAGGAGGTTGTTATGCGAAAGAAACAGAAGAGAAGTAAAAACAGTATATTTCCACTTCCTATCGATCAATTATTAGAAACAATTCAAAGTAAGTTTGAAGGTAATGATGATTTAAAAATATCGAAACATGAGCATAATGGAAAAAAACTTGTTTTGTTTTATATTGAATATCAAGCAGATTCCGATATGCTTCAGAACTATTTATTGCGTCCAATTTTACATATCAAAAAAGACTGGACAAATGATGAATTAATCAATCATATTCCATTAACTTCTCCAAATAAAGAAACAGAGTTAGAAAAAATACTTGAAGGTTTAATAGTTGGCCATGTGTTTATTTATGTTGAAGGAGAATCGGAGGCAGTTTCATATTCTATCGTTAAGAAAGAGACCCGCTCATTAGAGAAAGCAGAAACTGAATCTCTTGTTCTCGGTCCTAAAATATCTTTTACAGAGTCTTTAAAAACAAATCTAAACATTATTCGCTGGCGTATTAAATCAACAGACCTAGTTGTCGAAGAATTAAAAGTAGGTAAGACTGTTCCAGCTGGTGTAAGGCTTGTCTACATGAAATCCATTGCTAATGAAGTTGATGTTAATACGATGCGTCAACGAATAGAAGATTTAGATATCGACGAGGTTGAAGATAGCATTGTTTTAAAACAGTATCTAGAGGATTCTCAAAATAATTTATTTCCTCAGTTTGATTCAACAGAATTGCCAGATCGTTTCACCTATGGACTGACTAAAGGAAAAATAGGAGTCTTAATGGAGAATAGTCCAACAGGTATTGTAGCACCGGCTACCTTGTTTAGTTACTTGGAGTCTACGGAAGATTTGTATATGAGGTGGCAAGCTGGATCATTTCTAAGAATTTTACGTTTTATGTCCATGTTTTTCTCAGTTTTAGTTACTCCTGCCTATGTCGCAGTTGTGACTTATCAATATGGAATTATACCGACACAATTACTTATTTCCTTAGGTCAATCTAGGGCTGCAGTACCCTTTCCTCCTCTTATAGAAGCATTAATTCTTGAATTTTTAATTGAACTATTGCGGGAAGCGGGTGCTCGGTTACCGACTAAAGTTGGTCAAACCATGGGTATAGTAGGTGGTATTGTTATTGGCCAAGCAGCAGTAGAAGCTGGTTTAACTAGTAATATTTTAATCATCGTTATTGCTATGAGTGCATTAGCATCTTTTACTACACCTAGCTATTTACTAGGGACAACTATTCGTCTTATCCGTTTTCCAATGATTGTCCTAGCAGGAATATTTGGCTTATATGGAATTATATTTGGTATATGTTTCTTAATCATTCATTTACTAAACTTAAAATCATTAGGAAGACCATATCTAGTTCCATTATACCCTTTACAACTAAAAGATTTTAATAAAGTATTTTTTAGAACTCCATTTAATCATTTGAACAAACGTGCGAGATCCTATCGCCCAAAAGACTTAATTCGTTTTAGTAAACAAGAAGCAGAAAAGAGGAAAGATATAGATGAGTAGGTGAATACATGGATATTAGTCCAAAAATAAGAAACAATTTAAAGGTGCGCCCCTTGTATATCCTATTTATGATTTTTGGTTTACAGGTAGGTGTTGGAATTATGGGGGCACCTCGCTTTATTTTTATGGAATCCATGCAAGATTCATGGATTTCCATATTAATTGCATGGGCTGCAATGGTAATTGTTATTTATGTTATGTTTCAAATTTTAAAGCAATACCCTAACGCTGATATTTTCGGCATCCAAGTTGATTTGTTTGGTAAATGGGTTGGGTCCATACTAGGAACAATATATATCCTCTTTTTTTTAGCGAGCCTATTATCTGTCCTACTAACGTATGTCAATGTAATTCAATTATTTCTATACCCAACTTTTCCACCTATAATTATTGGGAGTTCTGTTCTTTTATTAGCCCATTATTGTGTAATAGGTGGTGTACGTTCTGTCGTTGGAGCTGCCTTTTTATTTAGTGTGTTACCCTTATGGTTATTGTTTTTATTGTATGATCCAATTACGAGAATGGATTGGTATCATTTTCTGCCCGTATTCCAATCCTCAATCCCAGAATTATTAAAGGGAGCAAAATCAACAACCTATACCTTAACAGGTTTTGAAATATTATTTGTATTCTATCCGTTTCTTACAAAAAAGAATAAGGTATTAAAGCCAGCGTTATTTGGTGTGACAGCCACAACAATATTGTTGTTAATTTTTATGATTATTTCAATTGGTTATTTTAGTCCTGATGAATTGAAAAAGGATGATTGGGCAACATTAACTCTCTTCAAGAGTGTATCTTATCCATTTATCGAACGTCTTGATTACATTGTTGTTGTTGGATGGATGATGGTTATATTACCGAACCTAGTTATTTTACTGTGGGCAAGTTCTTATGGGTTAAAAAGACTTTATCGCATAAAACAAAAGTCATCTCTTCATGTAACTTTCGTTGTGCTAATTGTCTTAGTCGGATTTATTAAGGAAAACCACATAATATACAAGATTACAGATTACGTTAGTCAAGTGAGCTTTTGGCTTATATTCGTGTATCCACTCATTTTGCTTCCTATTGTGTTGATTAAGAAGAAATGGCTTTCTAAAAAGAAAAAAGGAAGTGATGCTAAATGAATTATAGAATGATTTTAGTGTTTATCCTGTCTTCTTTATTTCTTACCAGTTGCTTATCTAGTCAAGAAATTGAAAGGCTTGGTGTTATCAATACAAGAGGGATTGATATAACCGATCAAGGTGAAATCGAATTAAGTCTAGTTATTTTTCAATTTGAAGCACAATCACAGAACTTCACCAAAGTTGTTTCAGGAAAGGGAAGTACCATTAAAGGGGCAGTTGTAAATGCAGGATTAGAAACCAATTTCATTCTTGCACCCGGAAAAATTCAATTAGATCTTTTTGGTAAAGAGACTGCAGAAAAAGGTATACTTCCTTATCTTGACACGGCTAAAAGAGATGCGAACATTCCCGATACGATGTTGCTTGCTGTCAGTAATACCCCTGCTAAAGACATGATTAATATCCAAGAACAGAATATCTCGATGAACATTGGTCAATTTCTTCATGATTTAATTCAAGAAAATGGTACTGGTCAGAAGTTCCCAAATGTATCATTACAGGATTTTATCACCACTTTTTATGATGATGGCCAAGATCCTCTATTGCCAATAATCGATTTACAGGATAACAAACCATTTATAGCTGGGATTGGTGTCTTTAAAGAGGATAAGTTAGTTGGGGAATTACCAAATGGAGACCTCTTGTATATAAATCTAATGGAAGGCAATATAAAGGATAGATGGTTAGAAATATCCTTATCAATGGAACCATTTAAAGAGTTTCTAAAAAACGAGCCTAAAGATGAGGAAGAATTACATCTAGCCTTTAATATCATAAAAGGTGATAGTAAGTCTAAGTTAAAAGAAAAAAAGTCTCTGAAGTACGAGACTGAAGTTATGATGGATGTAAATTTGTTTGAAATATCAGCCGAGATTCCATTAGATAATGAAGAAGTACGTAAAAAATTGGAAGAAGAAGTTAATAAAAAGATTCAAAGTGATTATGAAAGAATTTTTTCAACGCTTCAAGAATTAAATGCAGATCCTTTTGATTACGGAGTACTCTATCGAATTAAAAAGAAAGACGGCAAATTAACAACTGAAGAATGGAGTGAAATATACCCAGACATAAAAGTGGATTTCAAAATTAAAACTAACATCATTAGACATGGAATAACAAATTAAGAGAAGCAAAGTAAACGGTATGGTAGAAGCTCCACCATACCGTTTTATCATCCTTATACAATATATTCATCACTTTCTGTAACATCATCTGAAACTAATCCAGAAAGTACGTGAACTCTTAATATGAATCCTACTAACTTATCCTCTTCATTCACTACAGCTAGTGGATATTTTGACTCGAGTGCTTTAGGAATCAGATCACTAATATACTCATCTTTGTGAACGATAGAATAATCATTCCGTAAAATATCCTGTAGTCCCTTTTTCTCTTTTACTGCTTCAATGGCATCGTCAATGGTGACAATTCCTTTTACACGTCGTCCCCGATCAACAACAAACACACTAGATATCCCGTTTTCTTCCATCTCTCTAATTGCTACTTTAGGTCCATCTTTTTCGGAGACTAGCGCATTAGGTTTAATCATAATATGTTCTGCTTGAACAACTTTAGAACGATCGATGTCTTTAATAAACTCAGAGATATAATCATTAGCTGGTGCATCGATTATTTCTTCTGGTGTACCAACTTGTACGACGTGCCCATCTTTCATCACTGCAACTCGATCTCCAATTTGGAATGCTTCATTTACATCGTGGGTAATAAAGACGATTGTTTTTTGTAAACGATCTTGTATGTCTAACAATTCTAATTGCATTTCCCGTCTTATCAATGGATCAAGGGCACTAAACGGTTCATCCATTAATAATATGTCAGGATCATTTGCTAGAGCACGAGCTAGCCCTACACGTTGCTGCATTCCCCCAGAGAGTTCATCTGGATATTTATCTTCATAGCCTTTTAAACCAACAATTTCAATATTTTTCAAGGCAATTTCTCGGCGTTCCTCTTTAGGAATATTACGAATTTCTAGTCCATATTCCACATTTGCCAGTATCGTACGGTGACTAAATAAACCAAAATGTTGGAACACCATGGCAATCTTTTCTTGCCTAACTTTTTTAAGTTGTTCTTTATCATATTTAACAATATCCTCATCATCAATATAAATTGACCCAGCTGTCGGTTTGTTTAATAAATTGAAACAACGTATCAATGTAGATTTCCCACTACCGGATAAACCCATGATGACAAACACTTCACCTTTTTTTATCTCCAATGATGCATCATATACACCAACGGTATGATTTGTTTCCGATAGGATTTCTTCTTTTGACTTACCAGATTCAACCATAGGAATAACTGTCTTTGGTTTTGGCCCAAATATTTTAGATACATGTTCAATTTTAATCTTTGTAGTCATTAGTTTACCCCCCGATGCTTTTGAAATTTCCCAGCAACACCATTCGTAATTCGGTCAATAATGATGGCCAAAAATACAATACTAATTCCGGCTTCAAATCCTAAGGCAATATCAATACGGTTAATTGAAACGAGTACTTGTTCTCCTAACCCTTGTGCACCTACCATTGAAGCAATAACAACCATAGCTAATGCCATCATCGTTGTCTGGTTTACCCCAGCCATAATTGTAGGTAATGCCTGTGGAAGCTGTACTTTTCTTAGCATTTGCCATCTAGAAGAACCAAAGGACTGTGCAGATTCAATTACTTCTTTATCCACACCACGTATAGCGAGTTCGGTTAGACGAATCACTGGAGGTAATGCATAGATTAATGTAGCAAAAATAGCGGAAACATTTCCTAAACCGAAGAAGAAAATTGCAGGTATTAAATAAACAAAACTTGGCATCGTCTGCATCGCATCTAGTAGTGGTCTCATGACGGTTGAGAATCCTTTACTAAAAGCCATCCAGACACCCAATGGTATTCCGATGATTAAACAAATAAGTACTGCTGTTAGAATGATGGCTATGGTAGTCATCATATCTTCCCATAAACCAAATGTACCGATTAAGAAAATAAAAAATCCATAAAGTACTCCAGCAAATACTGTTTTGAAATACCATCCCAATAAAAAGATAACTAAAATAAAGCTCCACCATGGCATCCAAACTAAAAAGTCTTCTATTCCATTAATGGTTCTTGACGACATCAATGCTATAAAATCAAATAAACCCTCTAATGAATCATCTAAGAAATCAACTATATTTTTAACATATAATCCTATCTCTGTACTTATATCTGGAAAACTTCCCATAGGTCAGACTGCATATGCAGCCCATTCACCTCTCTTTTTTTATTAATGTAGAAAAGCAGCCAACCAAAAGGCTAGCTGCTCTTTTTTACTTACTGTAGAGCATCTTTCACTTTTTCAGCAATATCTTCTGGTACCCAACTAGTCCATAAATCTTCATGTTGTGTCATCCACCATTTAGCTGCTTCGTCTGGCTCTACACCATTCTCGTCCATGTAGACTAATGCTTCACCCGTTAGCTCACTACTAGTTTCATAGTTTTGTAGAAACTCATATACTTCAGGAGCTTGTTCAGGGAAGTCCTTATGAACAGCAACTACTACATCATTCGGTGGGAATTCTGTTGCTTTTGTTTCATTCCAAGTTGCTTCATCATATTCTGGCTCTTCTAATAGAGTTAAATCATACTTTGCAGTAATTAGTGTAGGCGACCAATAATACCCTACCCATGGTTCACCAGCCTCATAAGAGTCTACTAAGTCAGCAACTGCTGCTGCATCAGAACCAGGCATAAAGTTATTCATTGTTTCTTCTAATCCATATACTTCAAACTTTTCAGTAATAGCCTCATTTACTGCCCAACCACTTGGTGCATTGATGACACGTCCACGACCAGGGTCTTCTGGGTCTTCAAATACTTCCGGATATTTTTTTAAATCTTCTACTGTTCTTAATTCAGGTGCATAAGGTTCAATGCCACGTTCTTCATCACCTTCAATTACATAAGTTGGTACATATAAACCTTGTACATTATCATTAAAGTTTACTGAAACAGTCTCAAAGTCTCCCGCTTCCGTTGCTTCTTCATATACTTCTTTAATATTATCTGTCCAAATTTCCATGTAGACATTTATATCTCCATCGCGTAAACCTTGTACAGTTGCAGCTGTTGAACCGGAAGTGACTTCAGTATCATATCCATAGCCTTCTTCCAAAATTGTTTGTGCAATGCTGTTATGTACTCGAATACTGTCCCAACCAGCATCTGCAAGAGTGATAGTATCTATTCCTTTATCTGAATCATTGTTTGATCCTGTTTCTGAACCACAAGCAGCTAGTACAACTAACAAAGTGGCTGCTAGAAATATTATTACTTTCTTCATGAAAAATCCCCTTTTTTGTTTAGTTAAATTGGCCTATCCATTTCAGAAAATACGCACACTAAATTTGCTACCCTTTAGCATATTAAGTATATTAAGTTGAAAAATTAATCGATTAGTAAACGGAAAATAAAATAGTGAATGCGGAAAGTAGAAAGGATAGTAATAAGCAACACTTATAATGTTATAAAACCCACAAGATATAATCAAACTGGATAAACTCGGATATTTCTTGATTATTTATGAATATTATTATTTAAACTACGATAATTTAACGATAATAGATAGATTGCGCATTATACTCTACATAACTCGGATATACTAAAGATTTGTTGGTGAGACAAGTTGCCTTCCCTTTGTCCCACCAACAAAAAGCGGAATAAGGAAACTCAACATTTTCAGTTGAAATCCTTATTCCGCTTCCCATCATTTTGCTATTTCTTTTATTAACTCAATCACACGATCTCTTGATTTCTCACTACTATATTTCTTCATATTATCTGTAATCACAGGAGCTTGATTCTTTAGTTTTTCTAATTCTTCTACTAATCTTTCTTGGGTTAGATCCTCTTCCTCTAGCACTCGTGCATAACTTTTCTCTTTAAAGGAATTAGCATTGATAATCTGGTCACCCCTACTCGCACTTCTTGAAAGTGGGATAAGCAACATCGGAATCTGTAGAGCTAAAAACTCAAAGATTGCATTCGAGCCTGCACGAGACAAAACAAAGTCTGTACAAGCGAAAATATCCTTTAGTTCTTCGTTTACATATTCGAACTGGACGTAACCTTCTCTTTTAACGTTCTCATCAGTTTTACCATGTCCACATATATGGGCGATTTGAAAATGCGGGAGCAGCTCATCTAAACTAGCTCTAACCGTTTCATTAATTTTCTGTGCTCCACCACTTCCTCCCATAATTAATAGGACAGGTTTTTCTTTTGTAAATCCACACAGGGCTAATCCATCTTCTTTACGTCCCTCAAATAATTCATCACGAATAACAGCCCCAACATATTCGGCTTTTTGTTCAGGTAAATATTTCATCGTTTCGGGAAATGTTGCCAATACCTTTTTCGCAAAAGGGATAGCTAGCTTATTCGCCAGACCTGGAGTATAATCAGATTCATGGATTATCGCCGGTACTCGGCGCATCTTCGCAGCAAAAATTACGGGAACAGATACAAACCCACCTTTTGAAAAAATAACGGTAGGCTTTCGTTTACCGATAATTCGTGCTGCCTGCATTGTACCTTTCATTACTTTAAACGGATCCTTAAAGTTTTCTTTTGACATATACCTTCTTAACTTTCCAGTTGAAATCGGATAGTATGTTACATTATCTAATGGTTCAATTAATTTTTTTTCAATGCCATCTTTGGATCCAATATAATCAATTTCCCAGCCAGCTTTTTGGAACATAGGAATTAGAGCTAAATTAACAATTACATGGCCGGCAGTACCACCACCGGTAAAAAGAATACGTTTATTTGTCATTATTTAGGAATCCTTTCTTACAAATACCTATTTTAAATTTGTGATTTCCTTCTCTATCCTATTAGAAAAATATAAAAAAAGGAAGAGTTTTATGTACGAAACAAAAACAATTAGAGAAAAAATAAAATTATTTACGATTATTATGTTGCCTATTTTAATTACCCAAGTCGGTATGTATTTGATGAACTTCTTCGACACGGTGATGTCTGGTCAAGCAGGTGCAGAAGATTTGGCAGGTGTTGCGATCGGTTCAAGCTTATGGGTGCCAATCTTCACAGGAATCAATGGAATCTTGTTAGCAATTACTCCTATTATAGCTCACCTTACTGGGGCTAAAGCAAATGATGACGTTCCTAGAAAAGTGCAACAAGCTATTTATTTGGCTATTGCATTAGCAGTTGCCATTGTTTTATTAGGTATTATCGTGCTTAAACCCATATTGAATTTAATGGACTTAGAATCAGAAGTACGCAACATTGCTTTTTATTATTTAGTAGCAGTAAGTACTGGAATTATCCCATTATTTATTTTTAATACATTGCGCTGTTTCATCGATGCACTCGGTCAAACAAGAATTTCCATGTTCATTATTTTAATATCCTTACCAATTAATATTCTTTTTAATTATATTTTTATCTTTGGTAAATTCGGTGTTCCAGCCTTTGGAGGTATTGGTTCTGGAATTGCAACAGCTTTAACCTATTGGCTCGTATGTATTATAACGATTGCTGTTATTTACAAAGTACGACCATTGCGTAACTATCGCATTTTCTCCAATTGGGTTAAGCCAGCTTTTAGTGAGTGGTGGGAACAGTTAAAAATAGGTATCCCAATTGGTTTTGCTATTTTCTTTGAGACTAGTATTTTCTCAGCAGTCACCCTACTAATGAGTGTCTATAGCACAAATACAATTGCCGCACACCAAGCTGCAATGAACTTTGCATCACTACTATACATGATTCCGCTAAGTGTCGGTATGGCATTAACCATTGCTGTTGGATTTGAGGTTGGTGCACGGCGTCTAAATGATGCGAAAACTTATGGATTAATAGGAATTAGTGGTGGATTATTTATTGCCATCTTTAATGGCATTATTCTGTTTATATTTGATGATGCCGTAGCGAGATTATATAACGGTGACCCAGCTGTAATTGAGTTAACGAAGCAATTTATTTATTTTGCTATCTTTTATCAGTTAGCTGATGCTTTTGGTGCACCAATTCAAGGGGCACTTCGAGGCTATAAAGATGTTAACATGACACTTGTTATTGCACTAGTTTCTTATTGGTTTATAGGGTTGCCTACTGGTTGGATTTTAGCAAATTATACCTCACTCGAACCATTTGGGTATTGGGTCGGAATAATAGTTGGTCTAAGTAGTGGCGCGATTGCATTATTATTCAGGCTTCTTCAATTACAGAAAAAATATAACTAATTCTTTTTTTTCTAAGGTAGCTGGATCAGTTACCTTAGATTTTTTTATTTTCTCTAAAGGGGTTGAGGGTACATGCTCGATCACCTTTTAACTCTTCGTTCTTTCTCAAAGGGCATTGATACGACTTCTCGATTACCGTACAACCCTTGCTCCCTCCTCTACGGACAGCGAGACTACTCCTCGATTACCGTACAACCCTTGCTCCCTCCTCTACGGACAGCGAGACTACTCCTCGATTACCGTACAATCCTCTCTTCCTTCTCTTCCGGCATCGAGACCACTCCTCGATTACCGTACAATCCTCTCTTCCTCCTCTTCCGGCATCGAGACCACTTCTCGATTACCGTACAATCCTCTCTTCCTCCTCTTCCGGCATCGAAACCCGCTCTCGATTACCGTAGAATCCTCTCTTCCTTCTCTTCCGGCATCGAGACCACTTCTCGATTACCGTACAATCCTCTCTTCCTTCTCTTCCGGCATCGAGACTCCTTCTCGATTACCGTAGAATCCTCTCTTCCTTCTCTTCCGGCACCGAGACTACTCCTCGATTACCGTAGAATCCTCTCACCTTACTCTTCCGGCATCGACACACTCTCTCGATTACCGTAAATTACTCTCTTCTTCCTCTTCCGGCATCGAGACCACCTATAAAAGCACATGACATAACAAAAAACTCACTAGCAATTATTGCTAATGAGTTTTTTACTTTAAAGATTATACAAACAATCCAACAACCGTTGCAGACAGGATAGATGCAAGTGTCGCTCCGATTAATAATTTTAGACCGAACCCAGAAACTGCACCAGCTTTTTTAGCGTCGATACCTTGAACAGTTCCTGCAATGATACCAATTGAAGAGAAATTAGCAAAGCTAGTTAAAAATACAGAAACGACAGCCACTGTTTTTTCTGACATCTCATGCATCACTTTCTGGAAATCAAGCATCGCAACAAATTCATTAGTAACGATTTTAGTTCCCATTATTCCTCCAGCTTCCACAACTTCACTAGTTGGAATTCCCATGAGGATACCAATTGGAGAAAGGATGTATCCTAATATTTCTTGAAGAGTTAATCCAGCAAATACTAATTGAATAATCCAGTTCACTAATTCAAGTGAGGCAATGAATGCAATTAGCATAGCTGCAACGATAAGTGCAATTTTACCACCTTCTAATGCTCCATTGGCCATCGCTTCAAAAATACTATTATCTTCTGAAACATCTTTAATATCAACGTGATCTTCTTCTTTTGGCACTTTCACTGGAGCAATAATTGATGCCAAGATTAAGGCGCTGAACATATTTAGAGGCAATGCTACTAATACATATTGTGGTGGCAACATTTGTAAGTAAGCACCAACAATTGATGCAGAAACAGACCCCATTGCTGAAGCACTAACAATGTACAGACGATTCGCATTCAAATGATGGAACTGTGTTTTTATTGCAAGTAAGGCTTCTGATTGACCGAAAAAGATACTATTTACTGCGTTAAACGATTCTACTTTAGGCAAACCAGTAATTTTTGAAATTAATCCACCAACATATTTTATTATCGTTGGTAAAATCCTTAAGTACGTAAGAACAGAGAGAATCGTTGCAAAAAAGATAATCAGTAATAATACGTTAAAGAAGAAAACTCCACCTTCTGAACTGACAATTCCTCCTACAACAAAATTAACACCTTCTGTACCAAATTCGATTAATTTATTAAAAGCATCAGAAATGGCATTTATAATCATCTGACCAATTCTTGTCGAAAACATAAACCAAGTAGTCAATAACTGGGCTAAGAGCATAATTCCAATCCCAGTAAAATTAATATTGCGTCGATCATTTGACATCAAATAAGCTATTCCGAAGAGTGCGATGATAGCTAAAATTCCTAGAAGTATATCCACGGAAAAGTCCTCCTTATATTTCAAAAAAGTTATGTACTGTTTATTAGTTTATCGAGTTTTAGTTATGCCCTAAACGACATATTTTACTATAAAAATCCAATAGGAATATCGAAGACGCAGGTGTAAGACCTGCGTCTAGGTTAATGAGTAGGAATAAAAATCATCTGTAATAAAAAGATAAGTCCAAATAGATACAGAATCCAATGTACTTCTTTTCCTTTACCTTTTACTAACTTAAGAATTGGGTATGTGATAAATCCAATTGCGATTCCAGTTGCAATACTAGAAGTAAATGGCATTACTAAAATAATGGCAAAAGCAGGAAAAGCCTCATCAAACGATTTCCAATCAATTCGCGAAAGCCCCTCCATCATAAATGTACCAACAATAATTAATACAGGTGCAGTAATTGCCGGAATACCTGCAATTGCACCAATAACTGGAGTAAAGAAAATTGAAAAGAAAAATAGACCAGCAACGACTAATGACGTTAATCCTGTTCTACCACCAGCAGCTACACCCGAAGTAGATTCGATATATGCAGTTGATGGGCTTGTCCCAAACATTGAACCAACTGTTGTTGCAGTAGCATCAGCTAAAAGCGCTTGTTTCGCCCGCGGTAGATTTCCTTTTTTCATAAAGCCTGCTTGTTCAGCAACACCGATTAAGGTACCGGTAGTATCAAATATCGTTACTAGTAAGAATGCAAATACAACTGTATACAATCCATTCGTAATGACTCCACCAATATCCATATCAAAAAACACTGGTGATGGTGGTGTTGATATGAAACCATTTGTAAACTCTAAATGTCCCGTGAAATAAGCAATAATTCCTGTGATTAGCATTCCAAAGAAAAGTGCTCCCTTAATATGTAAAACATACAATATAACAGTAATTAATAGACCTACAATCGTTAAAAGGGTCATTGAATTATGCAGATCACCAAGGCCAACAATCGTCTCAGGGTTAGCTTCAACGATACCAGCATTTCTTAAACCAACATATGCAATAAATAAACCGATTCCTGATGTGATCCCATATTTTAATGAGGCTGGAATAGCAGAGATTAACGTTTCTCTTAGCTTAGTTAAACTTAATAATATAAATAACAGACCTGCTAAAAATACACATCCCAATACCACTTGATAGGATAACCCTTGAGAACCTACTACACTAGCAAAGTATGCATTTAATCCCATACCTGGTGCTATTGCAATTGGATAGTTTGCAAATAAAGCCATAATTAGTGTACCAACCACAGCAGCAATTACCGTAGCCATAAACACCTGTTCAAACGGAATCCCTGCTGATGATAAAATGGCAGGGTTTACAACAATGATGTATACCATTGTTAAAAAAGTTGTAATACCAGCTGTAACTTCCGTTTTTATCGTAGTATTATTTTGATTAAATTTAAATAATCGTTCCATGATGCACACCTTCCAAAAGATTTGAATTTCAGTTAAATTTACGAGCACATATATTACAGAGGTATTCGTAAGGGCCTAGCTTCTTCCACTTATCCTTATTGGATAGGCCTCGTCTAATCCACGTTTCATGATGGATAAACTATAGTTTCCTAAAACAGCACTTACAGAGTATAACATTTTTTATCTACTGACTCTAGGGAAAACTATAGTTATTAATTACCAAGAAAAAGCCTCGTTATGAGTATCCACATAACGAGGCTTTGGTATTCTTCTATTAACCTTCTAGTAAAAGATCATATGGATCTTCTAGTAACTGTTTTACTCTTACTAAGAATTGAACAGCTTCTTTTCCGTCAACAATACGGTGGTCATAAGATAATGCTAAATACATCATCGGACGTACTTCAATTGTATCATCTGGCATAACCATCGCACGTTTTTGGATGTTATGCATTCCTAAAATTCCAACTTGTGGTGCATTTAGGATTGGAGTTGAAAGCATTGAACCAAATGTTCCACCATTAGTGATTGTAAATGAACCACCTTGTAAATCACTTAATCCTAATTCTTTATTACGTGCTTTTTTACCTAGATTGGAAATTTCACGTTCTACTCCTGCAAAATCTAAACGGTCAGCATCACGAACAACTGGAACAACTAGACCATCATCTGTAGATACAGCAATTCCAATGTCATAGAATTTCTTAATTACTAGTTCATTACCTTGGATTTCTGCATTTAACAGTGGGAAGTCTTTAAGAGCACCTACAACTGCCTTAGTGAAGAATGACATAAATCCTAGTTTTACACCGTGTTTATCGATGAACTTCTCTTTACGTTCACTGCGAAGCTTCATTACATTTGTCAAATCTACTTCGTTAAACGTAGTTAGCATTGCAGCTGTTTGCTGTGCTTCCACTAGACGACTTGCAATTGTTTGACGACGACGTGTCATTTTCACACGCTCTACCGGCTTATCAAATTCTGTTTTTTCTGGGTTAGCTGCTTCTTTTTTAGCAGGTTTTGATTCTGATTTTGGTTGACTAGCTGCTTTAGCTGTTGCATCCACATCTTCAGGACGAACACGACCTAGTGGATCACGAGGAGCCACTGCACTTAAATCAATACCTAATTCGCGTGCACGTTTTCTAGCTGCAGGTGTTGCAATAACATCATGTTTGCTAGTTTCTTCCTGTTCTTGTACTTGTGGTGCTGCTTCTTCTACTTTTTCTTCTGCTTTAGGTTCTTCTTTCGGTGCTTCTGCTGGTGCAGAGTTATCGCCACCAGCGACTCCAGCTTCATCAACTTTTCCGATAATGTCTCCTACTTCAACGTCCTCGCCTTCGTCACTAACAATTTCCGTTAAAACACCGGATACCTCGGAGTTAACTTCTACATTTACTTTGTCAGTTTCTAATTCAACAATTGGGTCACCTTTTTCGATTTTGTCCCCTACTTTTACTAACCATTCGGCGATAGTTCCTTCTGTAATTGATTCGGCAAGTTCCGGTACTTTAATTTCTTTCACTAGAATCTCCTCCTAAGCTAAGTTAAGTGCTTGTTGTATAATTTGTTGTTGTTCGTGTTTATGAATATTTGGTTCACCAACTGCAGGTGCAGAACGATCTGGACGACCGATATAGCGTAGCTCAACACCTTCTGGTAAAGCCTCTCTTAAATAATCATCTACGAAATCCCATGCACCCATATTTTTAGGCTCTTCTTGAACCCAAACAATCTCTTCTAGGTTTGGTAGGTCTTTAATTACCTTTTCCAGTTCTTTAGTAGGGAAAGGATATATTTGCTCTAGTCTAACTGCACGAAGCCAATCAAATTTCTCATCTGATTCACCTATTGCTTCTTCGATATCTACCATTATTTTTCCACTACCAATTAGTAGACGTTTAGCATTCTTTTTGCTAACTTTTAAGTTTGGTTGATTACGTAATGCTTCGAACTTCCCATCTGTAAATTCTTTTGCTTCTGAAGCGATGATTTGATTACGTAATAAACTACTTTTTGGTGTCATTAATACCAATGGACGAGCTTCTTCACGACCATTCAATGCTGCCTGTCTACGAACGATATGGAAGAATTGTGCAGATGATGTTACATAAGCAACAATCCAATTATTTTCGGCAGCCATTTGTAAGAAGCGCTCTAATCTTGCACTAGAATGCTCTGGCCCTTGTCCCTCATATCCATGAGGAAGCAACATTACCATATTCGATTTTTCTCCCCATTTAGCACGAGCAGCAGAAATAAATTGGTCAAATACAACCTGACCAGCATTCGCAAAGTCACCAAATTGCGCTTCCCATAGTACTAAAGTCTCTGGAGATTGAACACTGTATCCGTATTCAAATCCTAATACTCCTGCTTCCGATAATGGACTATTTCGAATATCAAAAGAAGCTTCTGCTTCATCTAATCCATGCATAATACAATATTTTTCATTCGTCTCTACATCCTTTAAGACAGCGTGACGATGAGCAAAAGTACCACGTTCGGAATCTTGACCTGTTAAACGAATCGGAATACCATCTTGGAGAATTGATGCATAAGTTAATGCTTCCCCTGCACCCCAGTCCGCTTTATTGCCTTCCTCTAAAGCATTTTTACGACGTTTTAGAATACGGCTTAATTTTTTGTTTTCATTAAACCCTTCAGGACGTTTTAATAACCCATCATTAAGAGATTTTAAATCTTCTAGTGGAACCGCTGTTTTAAACTTGCCTAGGTCCTCATTCAACGCCTCTGGCATCGGTTGACATGTTACTTTGTCTGAATCATTTTCCTTCATTCCATCATAGATTTCTTGAAGGTTATTATTGATATTTTCTTTCATACTATTAAATTCATCTGTAGTAATAACGCCTTTTTCTTCAAGCTGTTTTGCAAAAACGTTAGCTACTGTTGGATGATTGTCAATTTCTTTATATAACAATGGCTGAGTAACTCGTGGTTCATCCATTTCGTTATGACCATAACGACGGTAACCAACCAAATCAATTAGAATATCTTTATTAAATGTTTGTCGATACTCATATGCCACACGTACAGCAGATATACATGCGATTGGGTCATCTGCATTAACATGCATAATTGGAATTTCAAATCCTTTTGCTAAATCACTAGCATAACGAGTTGAACGACCTTCTTGTTGATCAGTTGTATAACCAACAAGGTTGTTTGCTATGATGTGCAGAGTACCTCCAGTTCGGTAGCCTGGTAAGTTTGCAAGGTTTAATGTTTCAGCAACAACACCTTCACCAATAAAAGCTGCATCCCCATGGATTAGCACTGGAATCGCTTTATTTACATCTTGTTTTGGATATCCTGGTTCGGAACGGTCTTCTTGTGCTGCACGAGCAAACCCTTCTACAACTGGATTTACAAATTCAAGATGGGACGGGTTATGTGCCAATGTAATACGTGTTCTAGTTTCTGATTCATCAACATCTTTCACTGCACCAAAATGGTATTTAACATCACCAGTCCAACCATAATTAATTCCTCTTGATCCTTCTGAAGGAATTAGTTCTTTGTTCGGTGAATGATGGAACTCAGAGAAAATTTTATCCAATGGCTTTCCTAGTACGTGTGCTAGTACACTTAAACGACCACGGTGTGCCATCCCCATCATAATGTTTTCTACCTTATCTTGAACCGCACTTTTTACAATTCCATCTAGCATTGGAACCATCGTTTCCAAACCTTCAATGGAGAAACGTTTTTGCCCTACGAACGTTTTCTGTAAAAATCCTTCAAACCCTTCTACTTCAGCCAGGCGATTCAATAATTCTTTTTTCTCATCATTTGATAAATCAAGTCTAGCATTACCTGACTCAATTCTATCTAATAACCACTGTCTTTCTTTCTCATCATCGACATGGTCAAATTCAAATGTGATTGTTCCTGTATAATATTTCTTTAGTTCTTTTACAACATCATAACCATTGTCAACACCAGCTGGCGCTTTCTTCCATAGCCATGATGCAGGAATATTTTTCAAGTCCTGTTCACTTAATCCATATGTTTTTGGATCTAAAAGCTCTGATTTTCGTTCCTTATGCAAACCAACAGCATAAATGTCTGCTTCCAAATGTCCGAAACGACGAATAGCCTCAACAAGTTTGATTGCTGAGGTAAGCTTTTCTACATTATCGATAGATGTAGAGACAGATCCTTCTGAAATATTAGTTGGTTGGGAAATCCAAGTCGGAGCCCCGTGTTGATCAAATAATTCCTTAATAGAAGGATCAACAGTTTGAGGGTCCTCTTTGTACAACTCATATTGTTCTTCTACATACCCCATGTTCGGACCATGAAATTCTCCCCAGAATCTTTCTGCAGATTCATCATTCTGTGCCACGTTTTATACCCCCATTTGAAGTGAACTTTCTCCGTTGATAACGGTGTTTTCAAATTCATCTTTCATTATAGAACTCAACTGTTACTACATCAACTAATATACCTTATTTTATGTAGGAGAACAATATATGTTAGTCGATTTATGCAAATTATTGTATTTATAATATATTCTATTAATTAGGAAAATTTATCTACATGTCCTTGTGCTATGAAATGTTCAATAAATTTACATACTTACAGTTCACATTACGAATGATATTCGCTATAATAGGGGGAGAATAATATATATAATAATTAAGCTATCGTTACATACAAGGAGGACATACACATGAAACTAGCTCTTATCATTGGTGTAGTAATTACATTCATAGTATCTTGCTTAACCTCAGGATACGAAGCAAAACCAGGAGTACCTAAACATAATCAATAAAAAAAACGTCATGCACCCAGCATGACGTTTTTTTTAAGTTAAATTAGGAAATCCTTGTTGACGCATTGCTTCGTAGATGATAATAGCAGCCGTGTTGGAAAGGTTTAACGATCGCACTTTGTCATTCATATGAATGCGAAGGCACTTGTCTTCTTTTCCAACTAGTAATTCTTTAGGTATTCCATTCGTTTCTCGACCGAATACAAAGAAGATTTCCTCATCTACATCACTAAAATCATAGTCTGTATAATGTTTTGTTCCAAAGTTTTCGATATAATAAAAATCCCCTTCAGGATAACGGTCATATAATTCTTGAATGGAGTTATACTCTTGTATATCAACATGCTTCCAGTAATCTAACCCTGCACGTCGAACCATTTTATCATCGGTTGAAAAACCTAATGGATGAATTAAATGTAATGTTACATCTGTTGCTAAACAAGTTCTAGCAATATTGCCAGTATTGGCAGGAATTTCTGGTTGAAATAGTACTACATGTAAACCCACTTTTCATTCTCCTTTTAAAATATCTTAAGAACTTATTTATTATACCATTACTCACCAATTTTAAAATACTTATATTGAATATTTTCTGTCCATGCTGTTGAATCTTCATATGACCAATATCGATGGCGACTATTGTCAGTGTGGGCATTCACTAGCGGCATCCCGTACGCATCCTTTGCTACAACAATAGTTGTATGATCCCAACGTCCATCTCCTTCAAAATCATAACAAATTACATCTCCTAATGTTAATTCTTCCGGAGAATTCATTTCTCTTCCCTTTAATCCTTGAGTTGAACCACTTAAATACCACCTTAGAGAGTGGGCTACGGCCCAACTGAAGCTCCAATTATCTCCTTGATACCACCAACCCTGATTTCGATTTGGTGCGCCACGCATTGGTGCACCACCAGCATAGAGGCACTGTGAAATATAATTGGTACAATCTACATCGAATTGTCTGAACTCTGGATTGTAACTATTCCACCATCGTTCTGCATATCGTACGGCAGCCATCCGATTATAATCAAATCTTTCACCGGTTCGTTTCGTATCTGGCTCTATTGTTCCCAATTTCTTATCTGTCAAATATTGTGCGGGTATTTCTTGGTGCTTAGATATCGTATCCCCATCCAGTAAAAAACGATATGGACTAACCTTTTCTTCCAGATAAAAATGTTTGCCTTGTTTCATTAAAAAAGAAAGATGCATTAAATAATGCACTTCTTCTTTATGGTCGTATTTTGTTCTACGGAATATATTCCCTTTTCCTTTGATTTGTATGATTTCAACATCTCTCTTTGAGCAAAGTTCTTTTTTACGTTTCCACCATGTATCATTACGATCAGATTCTAAAAAATCAAACCACAATTGTTTTAATTTTTCCATGTAAAATCCCCTCCACTATATTTATATGGAGAGGATGCTTGTATAAAGATAGTTAGTTTTAAAGTTTCATAGATTCATGTTCTAATAAGAATGTTTTCTTATCTAGACCACCATTATACCCAACTAATTTTCCATTGGCTCCGATTACACGGTGGCATGGAACAGCGATAGAAATCGGGTTTTTATTTACTGCTCCACCAACAGCCCTAACTGCTTTCGGGTTTTCAATAGTATTTGCTATGTCCTTATATGATTTGGTATCGCCAAATCGTATTGTATCGAATAGTGCTTGCCAGACCTTTTTTTGAAAGGATGTGCCGTATAACATAAAATCAAAAGAAAATTCTTTTCGCTTCATCTGAAAATATTCATTCACTTCCCTTGTTACTTGTTCTAAATAACTAGGGTCATGTGTAATTTCCGAGTTTTTAAAATACTGATCAAGCCAATTCATTCGACTTTTCTTAAACTGTTCCAAGGTACCATATTCCAATCGTACCACATGTTCTCCATTACTCATTGCCATCATTGTTCCTACGGGTGTTTCGAATTCATCAAAAAATAACACCATCAAATTCCCCTTTAATTCAGAGTACTAGTCGATTCTTGAAAAGCTAACCCTTTTTCCATTTCATATAATACTTGCTCATCTTTTTCTTTTTCCATTGCTTCTTTAATTGCATCGATTGCTTCTTCTGTACCGATTTTACCCAATGACCATGCTGCAGTTCCACGAATAACAGGGCGTGGATCATGTTGAAGAACAGCAATTAACTCTTCTACTGCTGTTTTATCCTTAAAATGCCCAAGGCCAATAATAGCATTTCGTTGTAGCGGCTTTTTCCCTCTCCAGAAGCCAGAGATATGACCAAATGTTTCCTTAAATTCACGATTCGACATACGAAGCATCGGTTTTAATTTTGGTTTTGCAACTTCTGGTTCAGGTTCAAACTCTGGATGAATATGAAAATCTATCCCTTTATTCTTAGGACAAACTTGCTGACAAGTATCGCAACCATATACACGGTTGCCAATTTTTGACCGAAATTCTTCTGGTAGAAAATCTTTTGTTTGAGTTAAAAAGGCAATACAACGCTGTGCATTCAACTGACCACCATCAACTAATGCAGTTGTTGGGCAAGCATCAAGACATTTGCGACAGTCCCCACAGCTATCCTCAACGGGTGAATCTGGTATAAATGGGATATTTGTAATCATCTCTCCTAAGTAGACAAATGAACCAAACTCCGGAGTAATAATCGATGCATTTTTTCCACTAAAACCAATACCTGCTCTTTCTGCAACAGCACGGTCTGACAATTCACCTGTATCAACCATAATTTTTGTAGAAGCTTCAGCTACCTTGTCTTTAATGAAGGCTTCTAATTTTTCAAGACGTTCCTTTAAAACGTGGTGGTAATCCACACCCCATGATGCTCTGCAAAAAATCCCTCGTCTATTTTCTTTAGTTCCTTTTGGAGCATCTTTCATCCTTGATGGGTATGCAATAGCGATAGAAATAATCGATTGTGCCTGTGGTAATAGCCTTTTTGGTTCTGTCCGTTCTTCAATAGAACCTTTTTCAAAGCCTGATTGATAGCCTAATTCCTGTTGTCTTCTTAACCGTTCTTTTAATTCACTAAATACATCTGCAGAAGCAAACCCTATTTTGTCAATTCCAATTTCTTTACTATACTCAATGATTTCTTGCTTTAAGTCTTCTATTTTCATAGAGGTTGCCCCCTTTCTATAGTTGTTTCACTTTTGCTGTTCGCATCCGATTAATAACAGATGCAATTTCATATCGTCTTGGCCTTGCTAAATCGCCAGGGTGTTGATCCCGGTTCACCGTAAATGATGCTAATCCATGCTTATCTATTTGATCATCTATTAGATTCAGTAATTCAT
Source organism: Ornithinibacillus halophilus (assembly GCF_900129485.1). Classification (GTDB taxonomy): domain Bacteria; phylum Bacillota; class Bacilli; order Bacillales; family Amphibacillaceae; genus Ornithinibacillus; species Ornithinibacillus halophilus. The sequence continues at coordinate 1,868 of NZ_FQVW01000020.1, read as the reverse complement.
GTAGAGATTGCTTCTCTAAGTTTTTCTTTCTATCTAAGTATTGTATCATCTCTGCAATCATTCGTGTTTGTGAAGAATCTACCAATTGTTCCGTATGATTAAAGGAAATTTCTGTTTTCCCCATTAATATCGTTGTTAACCCTTTTGCTTGGGTTTTCGATCGTTTTCCTTTTTGTGTTTGTAAAGAATTTTGTTGAAATTGTCGGTGTACAATCTCACCAAAAGTAGACTCTTTTTCAGACTTTCTTTCACTAGGAAATTGTTGTGTAATTTCCCTTGCCTTTTCCGTAACATTACGTGGAACATACTCATCCATCATGATGACCGTATCGGCTGTATCAAAGTAATCACCTGAACCGCCCATAACTAGTATCGTTGAGGTTCCCAAGTCTCTTTTAAGTTGTGTTATTTTATCAATAAATGGGGTGATAGGCTCTTTATCCTGTGTAACTAGCTTTTGCATTCGATAATCTCTAATCATAAAGTTAGTTGCACTTGTATCTTCATCAATCAATAAAGTTGATGCACCTACTTCCAATGCTTCTATAACATTTGCTGCTTGTGACGTACTACCACTAGCATTTTCTGTTGAAAAATTCACCGTATTTTGTCCGTGTGGCAAATTTTTAATAAAGGGCGAAATGTTGACACCCGTTATTTTCCTGCCATCTTCTGCACGGATTTTAACTGCTTCTGGATCCGTTAAGACAAATTCTCGTCCGTCCTCTTTTGTATGAGTATAGACACCACGTTCCAATGCTTCAAGGAAGGTACTCTTCCCATGATATCCTCCACCAACAATTAATGTAATGCCTTTAGGTATCGCCATACCAACAATTGGCTCCTGTTGATGAGGTATTGTAATGGAAACTTCATTTTCTGGTGGGCTCTGAAATGGAATAGCACCTTTCAATGTTCGATTGCTTACTCCACTTTCTCTAGGCAGAATGGAACCATTGGCAATAAAAGCCACCCAGTTTTTATCAGCCATTTCTTTTCTAATTGCTTGCTGCTGATCCTGTAGCTTTACTGCTTTTTCAATTTCATCATTACTAATAGAAAAAATCGAGTTCTCAATAATGGAAGGAATAACTTCTGCCAATAATTTTATTGCTTCCTTCCCATTTATTCGTCGACCATTTGCCGGGAAACCAACAGACAAACAAATAGTAATCTGTGATGAAGTTATTTGAACAGCTGTTCTTTCTAATATTTCTTGTCCAGGTGTATCAAAAAGTACAGCCCCACTTTTTCCAGATCCTTTTATGAACGTGCGATTTTGAAGAACCGCTTTCCCTACTTCCCTAGCTAGTCGGTCTTCTGTTGCTACTTTACGGTACTTGTTTAGCAACCATTCAGAATGGATTGCGCGCTTTTCCTTTGAAATAACTACTCTGATTTTGGATGGAGATGCAAATGGATCTCCTTGGACATAATCTATATATAAATCATATTTTGGAAATTTGTAGTGACCTTGAACACTTTTGTATCCTTTATAGCCTTTTCCATCTAATTGCTTTAACTGTTGTATTAAACGATTCATCGATAATCCCTCAAATTAATTTATTGTTAAATATAGCATACTATTGAAGTTTTGGTGAGTTCAAGTGTTGAACAAAGAAATGAGTTACTTTTGGGGTGGGATTAATCAGAAAATAAAAACGCAATACTTCGTAAGCTCATTACGAAATACTGCGTTAAGACATATGTATTATGGAGCGGGTGAAGGGAATCGAACCCTCGACATCAGCTTGGAAGGCTGAGGTTTTACCACTAAACTACACCCGCATGGTATATAGAAAATTATTAAGTTTTAATTTACGCTCAATCATGTCCCTGCATCTACTAGCTTATTCTCAGATGTTCAT
>NZ_FQVW01000045.1:805-23683 GCF_900129485.1 Ornithinibacillus halophilus | reverse complement strand
TCCTGCGGGAATAGCACGTGACCGAAGACCCCAAAAGATGTACCTGCGTCTACTAGAAAGTCTAAGAAGTCAATTCCTCGGTACAAGGCAGCAAAGAAGTTTATTCAAGTAGTCGCCTGGCTGAGGCCGTGCCCGCGGAAAGCGACTGTCCGCAGTGCAAATCAACAAAGCTGTTACATCAAACCCATTCAACTGTAATTGTTTGCATTTAGAGTTCATATAATTAGTTATGTCCCAGCCTCTTTCCTTTTTATATGGTCGCAATCCCCTGTATTTCAATTCCAAAATAAAAAGCGCTGGTCACTTGATTTTCTGCAAGTAACCAACACCTTTTAATCTTTTTCCTTCTTTTCCATTGGAACGAAGTCCAGTATTTCCTTCGATTCAAACGTATCGATTAGTCTATCGAGCCAGTCATAATAAACAAGCCAGTTTTGTAGTTTACTAATATCTGTTTTGGCACGCTCACGATCTTCATCGGAAGCAGCTTCGTTTTCATCTAGTTCTTCTAATTCAGCAATTGTTTTTTCAATAGCTTTCGTATTCATGGAGACTGCAGGGCGCCATTTTTTCATAAATAAATCAAAAAATCGTTGAAACGAGTCATCTTTGACCACATAAAGATCTTTTCTTACACCTTTTCTCCATGCCTTTTCCACCATATTCAAATCAAGTAAGCTTCTAACTGCAAGACTCATACTAGCTTTACTCATCCCAAGTTCTTCCTTCATCTCATCCAATGTGAGAGGTTTGTCTGAAAAGAACAGAAGACAGTATAACCGACCAATGGAGGGGGTGACACCATAGAGATTCATATTTTGCGAGATTGCTTCGATCACTCTAGCTCTAGCTTGTTGTAATGCTTCATTACCATCCATTTCGCTCACATCCTATAAATTGCTCAAATACTATGTATATTTTAAGCCTACAGTTTCTAATAAAAAAAGTAAAGTTCCTTAAATGGAGATAAAAGCCATAAAACTGAGGATTTTAATAGTAACCTTACATATAATACGTTCAATATATATTAAACGTATTATATTAATAATAATCATTAAATATGAGGTTTGAAGATAAATAGAGAAGAACGATATAATTAAAAAGTCTTAAGTGAGTACTAATTCAGATTAATTTAGCAGTTTGTAAAGAATAGTATTTTTAAAAATTAAAGGAGTGTTTACAACATGTTTGACGTAAGTTGGAAAAAATTAGGGATTGCTGCTGGGTTATCCTTGTCATTAATTGTAGCAGGTTGTGGTGGACAAGATGATACCAACAATAATAGTAGCGAAGATAATAATGCAGACACCACTATTAATGTTAGTGAAAAAGTAGATTACACCATTACTGGTATTGAGCCAGGTGCTGGTATTTCTCAAGCGACAAATAAAGCATTAGAAGAATATGAAAATCTTGCTGGTTGGGAACATGAAGAATCTTCTACTGTTGCAATGCTAACAGCACTGAATATGGCATATGAAAATGAGGAACCTATCGTTATTGCTGGTTGGACGCCTCACTTTAAATTTGCGCAGTATGATTTAAAATATCTTGAAGATCCAGAAGGTGTTTATGGTGGAGAAGAATATATCGCAACTATTGTAAGAGAAGGGCTTAAAGAAGATATGCCAGAAGCATATACCGTTCTTGAACGTTTCGAATGGGATGTAGAAGATATGGAATCAATCATGTTAGCTGGTCAAGAGAAGGACATTGCAGATGCAGCTCAAGAATGGGTTGATGAAAATCGTGATAAAGTAGATTCTTGGATTGATGGGGTAGAATCTGTTGATGGTGCTTCTATTGAATTGGTTCTTACACCTTGGGATTCAGAACGTGCTTCAACGAATGTTGTAAGAATCGCATTAGAAGAGGTTGGATATGATGTAGAATTAACTCCAGTAGACCCACCAGTAATGTTCCAAGCAATTGCATCTGGTGATGGAGATGCCTCTGTTGCTCCATGGATGCCTCAAACACATGGGGATTTCTATAGCGAGTATGAAGGTGAATTTGAAGATCTAGGAGAAAACTTACATGGTGCTAAAATTGGTCTAGTAGTACCAACATATATGGATATTGATTCCATCGAAGATCTAGAACCAGCAGAATAAGGAAAATATATAGAAAAAATCGAACGAGCCATTATTTCCGAAACAGAATATAGGCATTCGTTCGGTTTTTTTGTTTGAATGAATTAAAATAAAACCTCTTTAAATAGAAACTTTTCCCGCCTTAAAATCGTATTAAAAGATAAGAGTATATTAGGGGGATATGGATGAAACAACTATTTATCAAGCAAAAGGTATTTAGTATAGGGGAAAAGTTCACTGTTAAGGACCAGGATGAGAATGATGCTTATTATGTAGAGGGAAGTTTCTTAAAGTTCCCTAAGACATTCTCAATTATGGATACAACAGGAAATGAAATAGCAAAAATTACAAAGAAAATTCTTAGCTTTTTGCCAAAGTTCTTTGTTGAGGTGAATGGACAAGAAGTGTTAACAATCAAGAAGGAGTTTTCCTTCTTTAAAGCTCGATATTCCATTGATGCAGCAGGAATTGAAGTGAATGGAAACTGGTGGGATATGAACTTCGAAGTGGTACAACATGGCGAGGTTGTAGGAAGTGTCAACAAAGAATGGTTTAGCTGGGGAGATAGTTACAAACTTGAAATTATCAATGAAGATATGGAAGAAGTAATGCTTGCGTTAGTTGTTGCCATTGATTGTGTGAAAGATGATGAATCCAATGCTGCAGGTAACTTCACTGCATCCACATAATGAGAAGGGTCAGTGCCACAATATGGGTACTGACCCTTTTATCATTGAATAAAAGTTGCGCTATCGTAATTTCTGCATATGTATAATTAAAGGTTTTTTCATCTTAGAAGGAGGATATCATGTCCGAATTTGACCCTCAACGATTAACGGTGAATTTACTTTCACCAGCAGCCAATATCCAACCTGTTATTGGAAGGAAATATACGCTTACGCATTCTGATGATACTGGTGAACTATTTCTAGATATCGGCTATGCATATAATTTGCAGGCTATTAACCAACAAATGCGGGATGAAGTGTTGGGAGAATGGATGTATGATCGTCAATCCAATGTTGTTTTAGTTGGCAATGCATATGTAGATAATGGGGAGTATGGCGAAGAAGAAGCGAAAATGCGCTTTGAGATTTTTCAAAAAGAAATGCCTACTGCAATTAAAGGAATGATCTATGGAGATCGAGTGTTTTTTTCTACCTATCCACATTTTCTAAATGCTCCAATATATATAAACTATCATTCAACCTATCCACAATTTAAGCGTGTATTTTTTTATGGAACACCAGGACACTACTTATCCCAAATATCACAATCACTAAAGAATAGGGTCAGCTTTCCGTGTTAAGGGAGCTGACCCTTCTCTATTCTTGTACTCTATCTTTCATCAATGTCGTAAGAACTAGCCCAACTAAAGCTAGTATTGCCATCACAGCAAATGCATAAGTCGTTCCCCAATAGGTACCAACTTCATAGGATGTGTCCATGTTTGATGTTGTCAGACTAATAATAGTAGAGAGAATGATAATCCCGAATGTCATTCCAAATTGGCGCACCGTGTTAACGATGGCCGAACCATGAGCAATGTCTTTATCCTCCAAAGCATTCATGCTCACTGTAACTAGCGTCATTAAGGTTAATCCAAATCCCGTCATGAATAAACAAAAATGAATCATAATCCAATACGGCGAGCTTTCCATCCCAACAGTATTCAATAGAATTAACGACGTGAATGTACAAGCAAAGCCAATAATACTAATCTTCTTTCCTCCATACCGATCATATAGATTCCCAGAAATAATCGTAACAATCGAAAGAATAACTGTGCCAGGTACTAGAAGAAAGCCTGATAGAAAGGCACTTGTACCAAGAACATCCTGGGCAAACATTGGTAATATTGTCTCAGCAGATAAGAGCAGCATCATATTAATAAAGACAAGAATCATAACCAATCGAAATGTAGCATTACTGAACAACTTTATATTTAGCACCGGCTTGGATAATTTTAATTGACGATGTATAAATATCATCAATGCCATCAAACCAATTGATAATGGTAAAATAACTTTCCATTCACTAAACCCAGTTACACTGATCGTACTTAGGCCGAAAATGAAAAAAGCAAACCCAATGGCTGAAAGTACAATCGATAACAGATCTATTTTCGCATCTTGCTTTTCTAATACATTTTTCATCACAAATACGGCAAAAACCAACGTAATTATGATAAGTGGTAGCAACATCCAATGAAGGAATCGCCAACTGAAAAAGTCAATAATCATACCAGATACAGATGGTGCAGTTGCTGGTGCAACGTTAACAACAGCCCCTAATAGTCCCATGGCAAACCCTCTACGATGATAAGGAAATACCTTCAATAAAATCGTCTGCACCAATGGTAGAATAATGCCTGCACCAATGGCCTGAATTACCCTTGATAAAATTAACGTGCCAAAATTAGGCGACAATCCTCCAATAACAGTACCTATGACTAGCGATGAAAGGGCACATACCACCAGGGTTTTCGCTGTAAATGTGTCTGATAAATATCCAGTTAATGGGATAAAAATGATTGTAGTCAATAAGAACGCCGTCGTCAGCCATTGTACTTGCGTGGCATTTAAATCAAATTCGTCCATTATTGTTGGGTAAGCTGTAATTAAAAGGAATTGACTAAATGTGAATAAAAATGCGGTAGCTAAAATGACAACGATAATCCCTTTATGTGCTACTTTTTCTTCCATTCTTGTTTATCTCCTTCCCTGATGACTTATAGTAGCTTCATTGTTTCATAGTTTATCTTTACTTGCCAGAATTCCCCCACTTCAAGCTTTGCTAAGAGGGGGGAGTTCAAGAAATAGGTACATAGAAGGCCAGTGGGCGCTGTCCCTTGCTGTAATTGATTTGTTAAACTAAACTTATACCAAATAGAAATTGAGGAGACTCGAAACATGGAAAAAATCATGATTGTAGAAGATGATAGGAAAATTGCTGAATATCTATCTACTTACATAGAAAAATACGGCTATGAAGTTTACATTGCCGATGATTTTGAAAATATTATCGCTACATTCCAGCAGGTAAAGCCTAATTTAGTTCTGTTAGATATCAATTTACCTAGTTATGATGGCTATTATTGGTGCCGACAAATTCGGAAAGAATCCATTTGTCCAGTCATTTTTATATCAGCACGTACCGGGGAAATGGATCAAGTGATGGCACTAGAAAATGGTGGCGATGATTTTATTACAAAGCCATTCCATCCGGATATCGTAATGGCTAAAATCCGAAGCCAAATGCGACGAGCTTACGGGGAATACGCAGCAAAACATGAGGAACGGGTCCTTAATCAAGATGGATTGACTTTTTATCCGGAACGATTGGAACTGCGATATAAAGGGAATGTGGTGTCCTTAACAAAGAAAGAAGCGGACATTATGGAGTCATTACTGGAAAGATACCCGCGTGTAGCAGGCCGGCAAGATTTGTTAGTGAAGCTCTGGGACGAGGAAATGTATGTGGATGAAAACACATTAAATGTGAACATTACTCGCGTACGTAAGAAATTCCAGGAACTTGGGATTGAGGATGCAGTAGAAACGGTTCGAGGAGCAGGATATCGTTTACGAGTTACGTGGAAGGAAGAGGAAGCATGAAACTATTCTTGCGTGAACACTTCCTTCTTATCGTCGTACATCTTATTCAAAGTGTGACCATCCCGATTCTATTTTGGTTAGATGGATTTCGTGGTATCGGTGTAAGTATATATGCGGCATTCTTCTCTCTTTTTCTTTTATCCGTTTATCTCGTTTATCGTTATTTTAGTAGAAGAAGCTTTTATAAGCGATTGGAAAAACCTCTGGAAACCCTGGATAGTTCGCTTGAGGTAACGGGGGAGGCACCGATTTCAAAAGCCTTGGATCGGTTGCTGGACAATCAGTACCGCTTATACTTAAATCACCTTCATAAGGCTGAAGAAAGACAAGATGAGCATTTATTATTTATGGATCGTTGGGTACACCAGATGAAGACGCCACTTTCCGTTATCGAGCTCACAGCCCAAGATTTAGACGAGCCAGAATCATCTAGTCTTCGTGAAGAAACTGAACGAATTCGCGATGGACTAAACACCGTGCTATATATGGCGAGGCTTCGTACCATTGCAGAAGATTTTCAAATAAAACCAGTCAATCTTGCAAAACTTATTCACGAGATTCACCAGGAAAACAAGCGTTTTTACATTCGAAATGAAGTCTATCCTCAATTAATTGAGGAAAAGCAGGGTATATCGGTGCAGACTGACGAGAAATGGTTATTTTTCCTCGTTACACAACTCGTCCATAATGCGGTGAAGTACTCAAGTGGAGAGTCGAATAAAATCTTGATTTCTCTTTATGAACGGTCGTCTGATGTGGTATTAGAAGTAAAGGATTTTGGTGTTGGCATTCCATTAGTTGATCAGAAGCGAGTATTTAATAAATTTTTCACAGGGGACAACGGGAGAAAGTACCGTGAATCTACCGGTATGGGACTTTACTTAGTTAAGGAAGTAGCAGAGCAATTGGAACATCATATTGAATTAGATTCTGAGGTTGGAGAGGGAACGACGATACGGATCATTTTTACAGAAACACAAAACCTTACATCCATGTAAGAAAAATGAAAGCATAATCGATAGTTTACAGTGACAAATCAGGGCTATACTTTTACTAGAAGTTCTAGAGAGGAGATTGATTATGCTTAAACTTACAAAGGTTAGTAAAATTTATGAAGGAAAAGTGGCCTATCGCGCCCTAACTGATATCGATTTAGAAATAGAAAAAGGGGAATTTGTTGCAATTATGGGGCCATCGGGTAGTGGAAAAACAACCATGCTCAATATCATATCAACAAATGATACCCCAACTACAGGAAAAGTAGAAATTGATGGAAAAAATCCACATGAGCTGAAGAAAAATAAGTTAGCGAAGTTCCGTCGAAATGAACTTGGATTTATTTTTCAGGATTTTAATTTATTGCATACGTTGACAGTGGAGGAAAACATTGTACTGCCACTTACATTAGATGGTGCTAGTGTGAAGGAAATGAAGGAGAAGGCTAAAAAACTAGCCGTTAATCTTGGAATTGAATCGATTATGAATAAGAGAACGTATGAAATTTCTGGAGGGCAAGCACAGCGAGTAGCGATTGCACGTGCAATGATTCATGATCCGAAGCTACTTTTAGCTGATGAGCCAACTGGAAACTTAGATTCCAAGGCATCCAAAGATGTGATGAATATGCTCGTTGAGATTAATGAAAAGGAAAAAACGAGTTTACTAATGGTGACCCATGATCCACAAGCAGCTAGCTATTCGGATCGGGTAGTGTTTATCCGTGATGGAAAGCTACATTCTGAAATTTATTGTGGAGAGAGTAGGCAAGCATTTTTCCAAAAGATTATTGACATGCTCTCATTGATGGGAGGGGATGGCAATGACTTTTCGTCAGTTCGCGTTTAATAATGTTTGGCGTAACAAACGACTGTATATTGCTTATTTCTTAAGTAGCCTGTTTACTGTAATGGTGTTTTTTACGTTTGCCATTTTTGCCTTCCATCCAGCGTTTTCAATAGGTTCGATTAGAGGTGAAGTATTATATGGAATGGCGGTTGCTGGGGGAATCATCTATGTGTTCTCTTTCTTCTTTATTTTGTATTCGATGAGTTCCTTCTTACAATCTAGAAAGAAAGAGTTTGGCCTGTTGATTATGCTTGGGGCTTCGAATAAACAGATTCGTTGGATGGTATTTTTAGAAAATATCTTAATTGGCTTTTTTGCCACGATTGGTGGAATCGTGGCAGGACTGGTTTTTGCTAAAGCGATTCTATTGATTGCTGAAAATATTTTAATAATCGATGAATCCCTTCATTTTTATTTTCCTACACTCGCGATTGTAATCACGTTTGTCAGCTTTATCTTCCTATTTTTCTGTATATCGTTATTTGTTTCGGTTATTTTACGGACGAATAAATTAGTTGATTTGATCAAGGGTGATAAACAATCCAAGGGTGAGCCGAAAGCTTCGATTATTTTATCAATTATTGCTGCCCTCCTGTTAATTGCAGGGTATGGAACAGCACTTTATGTAGAAGGTGCAGAAGTTGTTTTTGCAATGGTTCCTGTCATTATCGTTGTTACACTTGGAACGTATTTGTTATTTACACAATTAAGTGTGTATATTATCCGTCAATTAAAGAAAAACAAGCTTATTTTTTGGCGTAAAACAAATATGCTCTTATTTTCTGATCTATCGTTTCGAATGAAAGATAATGCACGAACATTTTTCATTATCGCGATTATTTCGACGGTAGCTTTTAGTGCCATTGGGTCGTTGTATGGGTTTCAATCCTATCTAACAAAGCAAGCAAAAGAAATCAAATCGTATTCCTTCACGTATGCTCCTTGGGGTGATGATACGGAAGAATCGATTGAAAATGATTTAAATGTCATTAATGCTACGTTAAAAGAAGAAAAAATCGATGCTAAAATGGAATCACTAAAACTAACTTATTTTGATAATGAAAGTATTGATAGTCGTGTGTTGATGGTAAAATCTTCGGATTACAATCGTTATGCAGCATTAATTGGGGAGGAAGAATTGAACCCTAATGTAAATGAAGCGATTGTCATTGAACAAAGTAGTGCCATAGTCACGTATGGACCAAAAGCCAGTGAAACGCTAATGGACGGAAGTATTCCACTGGAAAATGGAGAGGTCGTTCATCCTAGTAAAGTAGTAGAGACAGATGTGCTTACTGAAATAAATGGTTACTATGTTGTACCCGATAAAGCTTTTGAGCAACTTGGTACTCCTGATTATCAAGATTTGAGTGTTGCTTGGCAAGCAGAGAATGCTACGGAAGAACAGTTGATTAAAGCTGGTGAAAAGTTAAAAGAGCGAGTAGAGTACAAAGTCACAGCAATCGATTATACGGTGTATGAAATTAATAAAGCATACGGGCCAATCTTATTTATTGGGTTGTTTATTGGGATAGTCTTCTTCGTCTCAGCAGGAAGTTTCTTGTATTTCCGTTTATTTACGGATGTAGAAGGGGAGAAACGGAAGTTCAGTGCGATTGCCAAAATTGGTTTAACAGAGAAGGAGTTAAAAAGAATTGTCAACCGACAAGTAGCCTTGCTATTTTTCTCACCGATTGTCGTAGCACTTGTTCACGGTGCTGTTGCATTGACTGCGCTATCTCATTTGTTTAACTATGACTTAACATTAGAGGCAACTATTGTATTGGGAAGCTTTGCCTTCATACAATTCGTTTACTTCTTAATCGTACGATTTTCCTATGTGAAACAATTGAAAAGTGCAACATTATAAAGTGAAAGGAACCTATCTTGATGTTTTCGAGGTGGGTTCTTTTTGTAGTAGAAAATCATGGAAATAACATTTTTCGAAACTATTTAAATAGTTTGTACGTATTAAAATAAGTATATCTTATCAGAGGAGGGGGAATTTTGTGAAAAAAATAGGTATTATAGGTATTTTTGCATTAATAGTTGTCTTTCTGGTTAGTTGTGGGGAAAACGAAGATGTTAGTGAAGAGAAGTCTTCTTCAGGGACTGTTATCGAAAGGTACGAACAATCCGGGGCAGAGTGTAAGACAGTTGATAATGTCATCGAACGTGGGGATTGCTTCCAGGAAGTAAACGATAAGTACTTAAGGTGGTATATGGATCAATCAAAGCGAGAGTTCTATTTTCCTTTTCAAATTGATCAGGAGCATTGGAAGGACATCCTATATTACAGTTTAGATAGCCAGAGTGATGAAACTGAATTAAAAGAAACAGAGCATTTTACAGAATATGCTGATCCATACTCATCAAATCCACAAAGAGGTGAAAATGAGCTTGAAGAGTATTGGTATGTATTTTCCAATATATTCCCAAAAGAGTATAGAGAATCATTAGCAAAATTTTACTGGACAGATACCGGAGAGGATTTTGTTTTTGGGGTGGGAAGAGATGAAGAAAATTTAGAGGATACAGTATTGATGATTTCGCACAACATAGGAGATTATTATCCAGCTACTAAAAGCACTCTGATCCATGAGTTTGCTCACATTTTAACTGTTAATGAAGAACAGGTGCAGGTGATGGAAGAGGCATATTTTCTAACAGATACGAAGATATGGGAGGATGCAGAAGAAATTTGTGATGTTCCATATGTCTATGGTTGGGGCTGTGTGGAAGAATCTAGTTATATCTATAGTTATTATCAAGAATTTTGGGAAGATATTGATAAGGAATTTAGACAAATCAATTGGGAAACAGAAGATGATTATAAAGAATTTTTCCTAAAATATGAGGATCGTTTCTTCAATAGTTATCAAGGGACTTATCCAGAAGAAGATTTAGCAGAATCCTTCACCTTTTTTGTGATGATGAACAGCAGTGAGATACATTCTGAAGAAAATAGTGAAATGAAATATGATAAGGTGGACTTTTTCTATCAATATGATGAGTTGGTAGAACTAAGGACAATGATATTAGAGAATATATATGACCTATCTGTGAAAGACGGAAAGTTTTATTAAAGCTTTTGGGACACTGAATTGAGCAACGTGTCCCTATTTATCATCTTTACGTTCTACAATTATATCTTGGATAATTTCAGCGTGAAGAACGGCCCAGGCTCTTTCTTTGAAATGAAATAGCAGGCTAATGGTTAGAATAATTAAATAGATGATAATAAAAATAATCCATTTTAGATTTCCATCACTAAATAGGAATTCTTCTAATGGATTTGCTAAGAGAAAGAGCAGCCATGGAATTGCTGTCGCAAAAATAGGGATAATCCCTGATCCATTCTTTTCTTTCATCGTTCGATAGTAAATTAATCGTAGTGTATCTGTATCTAGCGTTTGATAAAAGGTACGGATTTCGTTCGTTTCTCGAATGAATTTAATGTCATTAACATTTCCTTGCGCATTCCTTAAATGAAGATATAATTTATGCGCATCACCGCGAAAAGAAAACATTTTTTGGCATCTCTCCCCAAAGAAAAATGAGTCGTAGTTATACCTTGTCCATTAATCCAATTCTTAAAAGTGTAATGTGAAAAAGAGATGGATGATTTCAATGCGTAGAAGTGTTGGACTGACTCCAAACTTCATAAAAATATACAGCGTTTATCCATCATTTTTGGGCAATATAATGCTTAGAGGTGATTGGATGGCAATTGTATATTCAGGTAATAAATTAAAAGATTACTTAGTCCAAACATACAACGATATAAGCACCGTAAAATTCGAACAGTATAATTTATCCACGAAAGAAGAGCCCATTGACATTTTGTCGAATGCGAATTTGTATTTCTTGGCTAAACAAAACCCAGAACCAATCATAGTGGAATGCAAATTGTTTAAGAGTGCAAAGGAAGTGGAAGACTATCGCAGTAAACCACTCAAAGACTACGAACAAATCGTATTGTATGAAATTTTAAAAGGAAAAGAAGTAAATAAATACAATGGGTTTTATGGACAACTTGAAATAGCTGAATTTTACGGAAATCGCTTAAACAGCAAAGAAATTAAAAAAGAAGAAATTGATGAAAATGCCTATTACATGTTGGTGGAAGATGTGGTGTTAAAAATCCAGTTAGTGTTATAAATTTTATGGGACTTGTCCCACCAAATAAATAGTATTTTAAAGAAACGATTGTTCAAGAAGAACAATCGTTTTTTTTTTGCTTACATTTTGTGAATTATCTTGAAATTAAATTATAAGTATTATAGTATAACTATATACATAGAGTTTCTATGTATATAATGAAAGGGGAGATTAGAATGACATTCAAACGAGTGATAAGTTCGTATAATTTGTTATTGTTTTTAGGAGCTTTCTATGTCGGAGCCTTATTGTTATTAGGAGAAGGAGTCTTTGGGTCGTTCCCACCAGAATGGATTGGGAAAATGCCATTTAATAGTTGGGCGACTATAGCTATATTTGGAATGAGCGTTTTTGGGATTGGAAATGCTGTTGTTTCAATTTATGGATTTAAAAAGAACGGTGGAAAAAAGTTTTATATCGTAACTGTCGTAATGGGATTATTGCTTTTCCTATCTAGTGTGTCGCCAGTTATTTTATTGGGAGAATGGTACTTACCATTAGCACAGTTATGTTTGGTGAGTGTAATTCAGATATTACTTGGCTTATTTGGACTTATAAGAGAAAATAGTAAATAATTGGTGCCTGTCACTTCCCGGTTTTTGTCGAATAAAACATAAAAGGAGATATAACATAATGAGAAAAGTATATGAAGCAAAAAGTGCAACTGCATCAGGTCCATACTCACATGCTGTTGATGGAGGGGATTACGTATTTTTTTCTGGTCAAACTGCCAAGAATACTCCAACAGCAAAAGACATGACAGGTGATATTGCAGCTCAAACCGAGCAATGCTTTCACAATTTATTTGAAGTTATGGAGGAAGCAGGACTATCTTCTGATGATGTGGTAAAAGTGAATGTCTATTTGACTGACATGGATAATTTTAAAATGATGAACGATGTTTATATGAAGAAGTTTAGCGAACCATATCCAGCAAGAACTTGTGTTGCTGTTTTAGCATTACCACTTGGAGCAGAAGTAGAAATTGAAATGATTGCTAAAAGAAGTTAACCGTAGCTATGGTGGTGCCTATGGTGGTGCCTGTCACTTCCCGATTTTTGTCGAACAGCTGCGGGGTGTGGTTCCATGGAGGAATAACGGAATGAGGATTCCTTCGAGTTTCGGATGAATCCAGGTTCCGTTACATGGCCAAAAATAGGGCAAAATGGTCTCAAAGCGGATTCTGTTTCCGTTAACTAGGAAAAATACTAGAATAATAGCTGGAAAATGCTGAATAAAGGAACGAGGAACCGTGAATAGCAGGAAATTAGGTGTTTTTGGAGGAATAACGGAATGAGGATTCCTTCGTGCATCGAATGAATCCAGGTTCCGTAACTAACCAATTATATGTCGCCCAACTATACTAATCCTAAAAAACTAGTATTTATTATGACAATGACTAGTATGAACATAAACAGTGTTTCACTAATGGTCAGCTTATAAGCATTAGGATTGGAATCATATTTCTTCTCCATATACCCTCTAACAATTTGAGATAATAAAACAGAAAAATATATTATAGACCAAGGTTGTAAAAACCAATACCAATTGCCTGGATCCCTCTTGGCATTAATAGCAAAACCTACGAGCAAGCTGATAATCGTTAAAACTCGAATAATCCTGTCCATTTTTTTATGCTTTTCATTAACGTAATTTAACGAAAAGAAATTCTTCCCCTTCACATTGAACCATTTACTCATAATCATATTAAAGAAAAACATCAATAAAATAATCACCAATAGGAGTACTCCTATTTTCACCACAAAATCGTGTTCGACACCATATCCATACATTAATAAATCCCCCTACATCAGCTAATACACATTTGACATGAATAAATGCTCCCTTAACCTTAATATTTCCATTCTAACAAAAAATAACTAAATAGTCTTAATTATTTATGTTAATATAAAAGTTATAATAATAAATTCTGAAAAAATGATGGAATTAAGGTGAATTAAGGAGTATTTGATCATGAAACAAAATAAATATGATGAAGAGAAATTCTTTTTCGCATATAAGAATATGGAGCGTTCGGTCAAAGGGCTTGAAGGTGCAGGAGAATGGCACATATTCAAAGAACTATTACCAGAACTTGAGAATAAACGGGTACTCGATTTAGGATGCGGCTTCGGTTGGCATTGCCGTTATGCTCGTGAACAGCAAGCAAAGTCAGTTATTGGTGTAGATATATCATTAAAAATGCTTCAACAAGCACGTGAAATGACGAAGGATCCTTCTATTTCATATGTAAAAATGCCAATTGAAGATATCAACTTATCTAATCAGCAATTTGATGTTGTCCTTAGCTCGTTGGCTTTCCATTATATAAAATCCTTCGAGACGGTTTGTAAGAAGGTCTATGATTACCTAAATCCTGGAGGTTCATTCGTGTTTTCTGTGGAACACCCAATTTTTACTTCAAGGGAAGAACAAGATTGGTATTTTGATGATAGCGGGAATCGTATGCATTGGCCAGTAGATAATTATCAATTAGAAGGTTTACGTGAAACAACTTTCCTATCGGATAAGGTAATAAAATACCATCGTACAGTTTCTACGTATATTAATGATTTACTTCATGCTGGTTTTACAATAAGGAATGTGAAAGAATCCATTCCCTCTAAGAAAATGTTAAAGGCTAATCCCGAAATGAAAAACGAACTTCGTAGACCTATGTTTTTACTAATCTCAGCTGAAAAATAAAGTACACGTATTGTAAAGAAAATATTAGATTAGGAGGTAAATGAGTGGAATTTGTCCATATTGCATCAATCATTGTTGCTATCTGTTGTTTGGTCGTAGCTGTTTTTCAGGTGCTACTCTCGCTTGGCTACCCTTTAGGTGAATTTGCTATGGGTGGATTTTACAAAGTACTGCCAAAAAAATTACGAATAGTGAGTGCAATCAATTCTTTAATTCTTTTGTTTATGGGCCTTGTCTTTTTGCAACATACGAATGTTTTAAAGGGTTTTGAATTTTTATCTACAACTATATTAGTTTGGATTATTACCATTTTCCTAGGATTAAATACAATAGCAAATCTACTATCTCGGAGTAAGAAAGAAAGAGTGTTTATGACACCATTGTCGGGTTTTATTTTTATACTATGCTTGTATATTGCTTTGTCATAAAGAGTTAGAATAGACCTAGTTTCGGAAAAGAGGAAAGCTATGCATATTGAATTTAAAGAGGTCGATAAAAGTAACTATGAAGAGTGTGTTGAATTAGAAATACATGAAGAACAAAAAGATTTTATTTCCCCTAATTGGGAGTTACTGCTGGAAGTGAAATATGAAGAAGGCGAACGATATCCTTCGGCAATTTATAAGGATTCTTTTGGGAAGGATTAACACTTTTTTTCTAGAATACTTATTGTGGTAAAGGAAATTATGTTATTTATTTTCAAAATATAGTTAAGCAAGGTGAGACAAATGAAATCCAAAGCTTTATTGCGTATTAGTCTTATAGTTAATGTTCTATTAATCGTTTTGTTAACGATTTTTGTCGTCAAGGTCAATCAAGTCACTGATCAGGTAGAAGTATTGGAACAAAAGGAACAAGTATTATATAGAGAATTTGTACGTAATCAATATGATTTACTATTGATCTTAAAATCTATAATAGAAGAACCAATTAGTCCTTTAGATGTAGCGGTAGCATTATCTACTAATAATTATAATTTAGAACTCCTCGTTAATAATCATATAGATGTACATAACGAATTAGAACGTTTTCATTATAATTTAAATCCATATCTGTACCATCTTGTGAATAATTTAATTGAAGGTCGTCCTGAGAATTTTTCTGTAGATGAGTTAAAAATAGTTATCGATACTTTAACTGAGTACCAAAAAGAACTCAATTTTAATTACTATGATCATCCACAGGAAATTCGCAATAAAATAAATAATGCAGTAGAAGAAGTTATTGTTCCGTTTTTAGAAAGTGAATCTAGGCCATTTTAGTTAGATTTAATATAAAATATGTAGATAAAAAGACTATAAAAATAGCAGAGAAGAAATTAACTAGAGATGCAAATAAAGAACTTGGGTTACTTGGTTTGATTAAACACTCAAGAGATATTTTTAATATGATGAAATAATTTTATATGAGATGTATTGTATTAAGGGAGTTTGTCTGTATGTTCAGTACTATTGATTACTTAAAAAAAGGAAATAAAGGACAAAGGAAGGCATATCATGCAATTAGTCGATTAGGAATAATAGATAGCTTATCTGACTATGATCCTATACTTTGTGGCACCTTACCAATTGGAATTAATAGTAAAAATTCCGACTTAGATATTATTATGGAGGTCCAAGATTTTCAGTCATATGAGAAAAAGGTAAGAAAACTATATGGTAATAAAGAAGACTTCAGAATTAAAAGGCTTCAGATTAGAGGGCGATCTGTGGTCAAAGCTAATTTTATTTTCGATGGGTTTGAATTCGAATTATTTGGTCAAGATCAGCCTGTAAAAGAACAGAACGCTTACCTTCATATGATTATTGAAGATAGTATTTTAAAGCAGTTTCCGGATATAAGGAAAGAGGTTATCAAACTAAAAAAGCAAGGATTAAAAACGGAACCTGCATTCTGTAAAGTTCTTCAATTAAAAGGAGATAATCCTTATGAGGTTCTATTAAATTATGGAAAACAAAAAGGAATGATCTAAGTTATGGTGAATATTTAAGAAAAAGGAGGTTTTACCACCATGGAAATTTTACGTATTATACTCCCTGTTGTACTAGCTGGAGCGATTGGAATATTTGTGGTTCTTAGAATGAAGCATAAATATAAAAAAGGTACTCTTGGTAAGAAAAAAAACCAAAATGCTCAATATCTACTAGATAGTTTATTTACAATTGGAATACTTGCTGGTAGTAGTGTCGGAGTGATTATTAGCTTGTTTTTCTCATGGTCATTACTAAATTCAATTAGTATAGGCGCAGGGATAGGATTATTATGTGGTTATGTTGCTTATGAAATTTATAGTAAAATGGGCACCGAACATTCATAGGTAGATTCGGGGCTGGTGATTATAAAAGGAGAGAGAAAATGTCTAAGTATAATGAAGGACCTGACAAACCTTTTAATGATGCGATGGACCATATGCATAATATTCAAGGCTATCCAATCAGTAAAAGAGGAAAATTGCCATTGCCTATTAAAATAGTTGGTTACTTTTTATTTGGTGGTATGTTTTTGATGATCATAATTGCATTGATTGCCAATTTTATTGTTAATTGACCTATTGAGCGTGAGGTGGCCTAAGGTTCTATTTTATTGAAAATCTGGACTGTTGACTAGAGAGAATCTATTGAGGGATTACAATGGTTGTTATAGTGAGAGATAAACAACAGAACGATCATATTAGGTCGTTTTTTTTATGCCAAAAAATATTATTATTGTTGGAATATTATGTTAGTATAGAAAAATAGACTATTCAATATAAAAGTGAGGATAACCATGGAGCAATTAACATTTCAAGAGTTACAGAGCTACCTATCGTTAAAATATAAAGAGAGACGTACTTCATCTGATTTGTTTATGAAACTTGTAGAAGAAATTGGAGAAGTAGCAGAGGTGTTAAACCAATTAGAAGGAAGAAAGGCAAATACAGGGAATGCTTCTTTAGAAAAAGAGTTAGTCGATGTGATACATTACACTTTGGCGATTGCAAGCGTAAATAATATTGATTTAACAGAAGCCATTATCAATAAGGATAAGCAAGCTGCAGTTAAGTATAATCAATCTCCTAATCTAGAGGAATTTTTGGTAGAAAAAAATAATTGTTATTAGAATGTACAATCAATTCAACAACAGATGTTGAAATACTAAATTATAGAAGGGCCATTAAGTTTGGGAGTAAATTAAGCATCCTTATCAAGAAAAGAAACTGAAACTTCTATCAATAAATTTCGTATTTATAGTATTAGTGATTAAGTAAATGGGGGAACAGCAATGTTAGGCATTCTATTAATATTTTCCATTCCTATTTACGGTTTTGGTATCTGGGCGCTCTATGAACCAGAAGAGAGTTTTTTCTTTTTAGACCGCTGGAGATTTAAAGAAATTTCGGAGCTATCGGATATTCAAATTAAGTTAATTAGAATTGGAAATGTAGTAGGTATGATTCTTTGGACTATTTTGCTAATTTATGTTGCTATTGATACTTTCACGCCTAAACCACCTTTCCCAACGATTGATCTAAAAAACAACTTTTAAAATAGGTGTATTGCTAACATAAGGAGAAAGAAGTATGAAAAAACATTGTTGTGAGGACATGGATTATCATGCGAATTATCAATGTGAAATCCATGAAAACCCTTATGAATGTCCGGATAGAGTAATCATTTACGATAATAAAGATAATGACTATGGATTGATCATTCATGATGGTGGAACTTCAAGTATAGAAATCTATTTTTGCCCATGGTGTGGTACAAAATTATAGACTAAAATTTTTAGGCCGGAATAATAGATGGAGGGTGATTCATTGAATTGGTCCATTCTGTTAACAATTATATCATTAATTTTTTTAATCTTGTCCTTTTTAAATCTTCGCTCATTTCGTAATGAATTTAAGAAACTTAACACAGGTGATGTCCTTTCAGATGAATTGGTAAAGGAAAGTAGAAAAAAGATTTGGACAGGGTTAACTCTATTTGGGATTAGTTCTATTTTAAGCTTAATAGTAATTTTTGTAAGTTCTAATTGATTGATTTTATATGGGGGAAAAACTAGGTGGATATTATTAAAGAAGCGAAAACTGAAAAAGAAGCTTTGTTAGAAAGTAGTGACAAAAATTTAAAGGGTCTGTTTGAGATCATTGAATCAGTTCCAAGAAGTAAAAGAAAGAACTCTATTGAGACACAAGATAGGGATAAAAATTTTCGTGACGTACTAATGCACTTGTATGAATGGCATGCCATGCTTGAGAGATGGTATAGAGAGGGGATGGATGGGGATACTCCTTCTATTCCGGCTCCTGGTTATAAATGGAGAAAAATGAAACAGCTAAATATGCAAATTTGGGAAAATTCTCAAGATGTAACAATAAACCAAGCGATAAAAAAACTAAAGCTAAGCCATGAAAGAGTAATGGATATAATTAGGTCGCATACTAATGAAGAAGTTATGACCAAAAAATATTATAAGTGGACAAAAACAAGTAACTTATACAGTTATTTTGGAGCTAACACGTCCAAGCATTATTTGTGGGCAATGGATAAATGTGAGGTTATTGCAAAGACCTTAAACGAAGAGGTAATTAACAAGTGATACTTTGAAATCTTCCTCGTAAATTTGCCATGATTGGACAAAATATACAAAGACAGTGCTATCCCAATTATAGCGCTCATGTATACAACCCGAGGGAGTGACGTAAATGGCAGATGTGAACAAGAATAAACGTGAGGATCAGAATGAACAGGAAAAAGTAGGAAGTGGCTTTGGTATTGCCCCTGGCGATACAATTGCTTCTGCGCTCGATCCGTTTGGTGGAGCTGCAGCTGCAGTAGGGGATATGGATAACATGGAAAAGAAAGATACCGAAGAAGATAATTATGGCAACAGAACAAAAGAATAAGTAGCCAGTAAAAAAGCTTGAGGATTCATTTCCTCAAGCTTTTTTGTGAACTTATCGTCCAGCACTGCAATTCGACAAAACTCGGGAAGTGACAGTCACCATTCCCAGCTTCGACAAAAACCGGGAAGTGACAGGCACCAACCTAAGCTAGCAAATCCCTTCGTTTATAACCTAGATAACCAATAATCAATAGCACGATGCTAATGACAGTTATAGTGATAAAGATGAATGCATCGAATTCTTCTATTGGCATTGGTGGAATCCAGCTTTGAATGGCTGTTTTTGAGAACCATTCGGGTAAATCTAATATATTTCCAAAGTAGTTTAGTAGAAACGAATAGGTAAGATATACATACACTAGCTTTCCTAATTTCGGTGCCCAACCAAGTGCTAGAGCTGCAAGACCGGTAAAGAATAAGACGGATGGCAAGAAGTTGAAGCCAGCTGCAAAAAAGTCTGCCATACCCATTGTCAATTTATCCCCTACTGAAGCTATTGCTGTACCACCTAGACCGATAACTGATACTACAATTCCAACTACCCCAGCAACAATAGCTAAACCAATATTGGTCCAATATAATTGGCCACGTGTTACTTTTGTAGCTATAATCTGTCCTAAATGCATACGACTTTCTTCAGCGAACAGTTTATTCACAATAACAATAGGCAATATCGAAACCAAACCAATCATGACCATCATAATTGTTCCAGTAAACGATTCCTCGATAGAAATCCCTGCATGTGTAAACATTTGCTGCATCATTTCATTACTGCTGAGAAAGGTCTGCATATCTCCGTAAATAGAGCCATAAGCTGCACCCATAATCACAAAGGCTATCAACCAGCTAATGATCACGCCTTTATTTATTTTTGTAAATAGCCCTCGAACTGATAGGAGTGACCTTTTTGCGTGACTGCGCCCTTCTCTTTCTGGAAGATAACCAGCCCCCATATCACGAGCACCCTCCAAGGTAAATGCAAGGATCATCATGATGATGATAAAAATTAATGCAATTATAAGTGGGACCCAGTTGTTTTCCACAAATGGATATGTTAAATAGGTCCAGCCTAATGGATTAATCATTGATAAATCAACATTAGAGACATCGGTACCAGCACGAATTATATAAAGTAGCCCGATAATTCCTAATGATGCTCCTGTAGCACCTGAGGAAGCTGGCATAATTTGTGCCAAAACTAGAGCAATCGCACCACCCAGAATACCTGCTATTCCAACCGATGCACCGAATAGCAAGGACCCCTCTACAGTAATTGCGTCTGCACCAAAACTCATCAATACACCACTAACAAAAAGTGCTAATACTATATTGATAAACAGGACTTGCATCATAGCTGCTAAGGAGTTAGCTTGGCGACCAATCTGAAAGGAGCGCACAAGTTCTGTTAATCCTAAATCTTCTTCTTTCCGAGTATGACCAACCACATGTAAAACTGAGATTATCATTGCACATAACGCACAAAATAATAACATTTCATGAGAGTACATGGCACCTAACGTATATTCACTCGCTGATTGAGCAGGTGTAGGACCTACCATGGCAATCATTGCAGGGTTTTGTAATGTTTCGAACATAGCAGCTAACCCTTGGCCTTTTGTGATTTCTTCAAAAGCAGGTACAAAACCAGCTGAAAATAATCCAAGTCCTAGCACCCAAAAGACTATTTTTTTCCAATCCCTTTTTAGAGAGAGAAAAAACAGCGTACTCCATCGCGCAAATTTTTCATTCATCGTATTTCTCCTCCTTTCAGACGGCTATCCTTCATAATGACGCATGAATAAATCTTCAAGAGTTGGTGGTACCGATTCAAATTTTTTAACCCCTAATTTGCTTGCTCTTGCTAAAATATCATTTAAGTATTGATTGTCGACGGAGAATGTCGCTTCATTATCTTTTTGTTGGAAATCAAAGACGCCATCGATTGCTGCTATTTCAGTCACATCACCTTCTGTTGCCAAAGTAACGGTTGAACGAGTTAAGTGACGCAGTTCATCAAGAGTACCAGTTTCTACAATCTCTCCCTGACGAATGATAACCACTTTGTCTGCCAACCTTTCTACTTCACTCAAAATATGTGAGGAAAGCAGTATGGACTTCCCAGCATTTTTGAGCTTTTCGACTTCTTCCTGAAAGATGGCTTCCATTAATGGATCAAGTCCTGATGTTGGTTCGTCAAAAATGTATAAATCCGAATCAGCAGATAATGCTGCAATCAAACCAACTTTTTGACGATTTCCTTTTGAGTAGCCTTTAGCTTTTTTCTTAGGGTCCAATTCAAAGCGTTTGATTAAATAGTCGCGCTTTTTCTTGTCTCCTCCACCATGTAGCTTCAGGAATAAATCAATAATTTCTCCACCAGTAAGAGAACCCCAAAGTGTGACATCACCTGGTACATAGGAAATACGTTTGTGAATTTCGAGACTATCTTTCCAAACATCTTTACCGAAAATTTTTGCTTGGCCTGCATCCCGTTTGATTATCCCTAGTAAGATTCGGATGGTTGTTGATTTACCAGATCCATTTGGGCCAATAAAACCGACAACTTCTCCAGCATTAACTGTAAAATTGACGTCTCGTAATGCTTGCAACTTCCCGAAATTCTTTTGTAATCCTTGGATCGTTACAATTTCTGACATAACTCCGACACTCCTCTATTTAAAATTAGACATCCCTTTATGCGATAAAGAGATGACTTGAAAAACCACACCTTTACCTGAAGTAGACTTTACTTATAAAAACTCATTTTCAGTAATTCTGAGTATTTCTCCCATTCTTTCAGATATTGCTCCCCAAAATCTCCAATATCTTTAAAGGTATTTATTTGCTCAATCGCTTTATCCCCAAAGCCAAACATCGTCCAATTAAGAATTTCGATGGCCTTTTCGATGTCAATGTCATCACGAAACTTCGAGTAATCAATATCTTGATAGATAATTTTCGTTCCATTTTCATAAATAGGGTCAACTTTTTGTTTAATAAAATCTTTAATTTCTGCTGATTCCTCTTTAACAGTAGAGGCCAGGAAATCAAAGACGAGTGGATAGTTTTTTTGAATATGCAATTTTTGTAATCCAATATTTTCAATTCGTTTGAAAAGGTCTGTTTCATTTAGGTCGATTTGGTCAAATAATGTTTCGATAATATTAATTCCATAATCGATTAAATAAATATAAAGATCTTTTTTGCTTTTGAAATAATTGAATAAGGAACCTTTTGAGATTTTTGCAGTTTTAACGATCTCGTTTGTTGATGCTCGATCAAATCCGTTTTGGACAAATTCCTTAATCGCTGCATTAATAATCAGTTCTTTTTTCTCTTCATTTAATTTATTAAAACTTGAGTTAATGGCCGTGATCTCCTTTCAAAGATATTATGACCAATGCGGTCATTTTAATATTAGCATTTTTGACCATAGTGGTCAATAAGGATTTAAAAGTATTTTCAATTTGAAGAAAAGAGAGAGGAATTGGTAAAAGAATGGGGAAACTACGGTAATCGAAGGTGCGTCTCGATGCCGGAAGCCGAAGTAGAAAGAGTTCTACGGTAAT
>NZ_FQVW01000045.1:0-490 GCF_900129485.1 Ornithinibacillus halophilus | reverse complement strand
TCTCGATGCCGGAAGCCGAAGTAGAAAGAGTTCTACCGTAATCGAAGGGGCTTCTCGATGCCGGAAGCGGAAGTATCAAGGAGTCTACGGTAATCGAAGGTGCGTCTCGATGCCGGAAGCAGAAGAAGAAAGCGTTCTACCGTAATCGAAGTGGCGTCTCGATGCCGGAAGCCGAAGTAGAAAGTGATCTACGGTAATCGAAGTATCGTCTCGATGCCGGAAGCCGAAGAAGAAAGCGTTCTACCGTAATCGAAAGAGCGTCTCGATGCCGGAAGCAGAAGAAGAAAGCGTTCTACCGTAATCGAAGTGGCGTCTCGATGCCGGAAGCCGAAGCAGAAAGAGTTCTACGGTAATCGAAGTGGCGTCTCGATGCCGGAAGCCGAAGAAGAAAGAGCTCTACGGTAATCGATCCGACTTCTCGATGCCGGAAGCCGAAGAAGAAAGAGTTCTACGGTAATCGAAGTGGCGTCTCGATGCCGGAAGCCGAAGC
>NZ_FQVW01000007.1 GCF_900129485.1 Ornithinibacillus halophilus | reverse complement strand
TTACCGTAGCTAGCACTTTTCCCCTCCTTCCGGCATCGAGATCGGCTCTCGTTTACCTTTTCACCCTTCTTTTCCTTCAATAGGACATCGAGTAACAAAAAAATGCTCAGGGAAAACCAGCCCCGAGCATTTTTCTTTATTATTATTAAACTACATACTTTTCTGCTTCAATAATATTAGCTGCAATTTCACGTTTCTTCGCAATAACATTTGTTGGTTCATGACGAGTTAACTTGCGTAGTGATGAAAGCATCATACGAAGTGTATCACCTTGTTCTACTGCAATCAACGTTTCTTTAGCATCAGCTTCGATACGGTTGAATGCTTCTTGAACGTAAACTTGAGTATAAAGTAGTTTTTGGTTGTTCTTCTCAAGTCCTGATTTATTAATTGCTTTTTCAGTACGTAGAATTGCTGATTCCATGTTGTATACTTCTGCTACCATATCTGCAAGGTTCACTAGGATTTCTTGTTCTTTTTCTAGTTTTTGCATGTATTTCTGAGCAGCCAATCCAGCTCCAAGTAAAACAATTTTCTTAGCATTTCTCAAAAGATGCTTCTCTTGCTCTAACGGTTCTGTACCAACTTCTTCTGGCATCATCATCATTAACTCTTCTTGAAGACCTTGTGCTTTTTGAAGTAGAGGTAATTCAC
The DNA here is from genome assembly GCF_900129485.1 of Ornithinibacillus halophilus. Taxonomy (GTDB): domain Bacteria; phylum Bacillota; class Bacilli; order Bacillales; family Amphibacillaceae; genus Ornithinibacillus; species Ornithinibacillus halophilus. The sequence goes on along the minus strand of NZ_FQVW01000007.1, from coordinate 88,033 downwards.
CTTTCATAGCTTTTTTCAATAATGTACCTGGTACTAATAGACGGTTAATCTCATTTGTACCTTCGAAAATACGGTTAATACGAGAGTCGCGATATATACGCTCAACTTCATATTCTTGCATGAAGCCATATCCACCGTGTAATTGTACTGCTTCATCAGCTACATAATCTAAGCACTCTGTTGCAGTATATTTGTTCATGGAGCATTCGATTTGGTATTCAGCGATAGCCTTAGCAACTTCACGGCCATCTGCTAATTGTTCATCTGTCATTGATCCCATGCGTTGTTCAAATAATCCAACTGTACGATATACAGCACTTTCGTTTGCATACGTTCTAGCAGCCATTGTCGCTAGCTTTTCTTGAGTTAAGCTAAAGCTAGAGATTGCTGTACCGAACTGCTTACGCTCATTTACGTATTTAGTAGCTAATTCAATACCGCGTTTAGAACCACCTACACCACCAATTGCTAATTTATAACGTCCAACGTTTAAGATGTTAAAAGCAATTCTGTGGCCTTTTCCTTTTTCACCTAAAAGGTTTTCTACAGGTACTTCTGCATCTTCAAGAATTAACGTACGAGTAGAAGAACTCTTAATCCCCATTTTCTTCTCTTCAGGTCCAGTAGATACTCCTGGGTAATCTCTTTCTACGATAAATGCAGAGAAATGCTCCCCGTCGATTTTTGCATATACAACAAACACGTCAGCAAAAGCAGAGTTTGTAATCCATTGTTTTTCACCATTTAAAATATAGTGTGTACCTGCTTCATTTAATTTCGCAGTTGTTTTGGCACCTAATGCGTCAGATCCAGATCCTGGCTCTGTTAGTGCATAAGCTGCTAATAATTCACCAGAAGCTAGTTTTGGTAAATATTTTTGTTTTTGGTCTTCATTACCAAAGAATACGATTGGTAATGAACCAATTCCAACGTGAGCTCCATGAGTTACAGAAAAACCACCTGCACGAGAGAATTTTTCAGTAATTAATGATGAGCTGATTTTATCAAGGCCAAGACCGCCATATTCCTCAGGTACATCTGCACCTAGTAATCCTAGTTCACCAGCTTTTTTCAATAAGTCAACAGAATGTTCAAATTCATGGTTCTCTAAATTATCAACTAATGGTAATACTTCTCCTGCTACAAATTCCTCTGTAGTTTTAGCGATCATTTGGTGCTCATCAGTGAAGTCTTCTGGTGTAATAACGTCTTCACCATTGATGTCTTCAACTAAAAAGCCGCCACCTTTAAATAACTTTTCTTTTGTTTCACTCATAGTTTCCATCTCCCTTTATATAGACTCTTAATCTAAACCACAGTTGCCATACACTCCGCTTTCACTTCCAGTACAAGTGCTACATCTGTAAAAGCTTCCTCCGGGCGCTTTTACAGTGTCTTCTTTGCCGCAGGGGAGTGGTGAGCCTCCTCGGGCATTGCCCTGTGGGGTCTCACCGTTCTCCCACTTCCCGCAGGAGTCTACGTATATGGCAACTGTTCAGAGTATTTCTTAGTTACCTATTTCATCTACAGAATAATCTATTATTATACTCTTTTATTTCTTACAGAAGTTCAAATACTCCTGCTGCTCCCATTCCTCCACCGATACACATGGTTACAACACCAAATTGAACGTTACGGCGTTTCATTTCATGGGCAAGGCTTAGAGTAAGCTTTGTACCTGTCATTCCTAGTGGATGCCCAAGTGCTATTGCGCCACCGTTGACATTAACGATATTTGGATCTAGATCTAATGCTTGAATTACTCTTACAGATTGTGAAGCAAATGCTTCGTTTAGTTCGAATAGACCAACATCAGATACATCTAACCCTGCAATCTTTAATGCTTTAGGAATAGCTTCAACAGGGCCAACACCCATGATTTCTGGTTCAACACCTGCTACAGCAAATGAACGGAATTTAACTAATGGCGTTAAGCCTTCTGCCTCTGCCTTTTCACGTTCCATTACAAGTACAGATGCTGCTCCATCACTCATTTGAGAAGAGTTACCTGCAGTAACAGATCCTTTGACGTTAAATGCAGGACGTAATTTACCTAACACATCCATTGTTGTACCAGGTCTTACACCTTCATCTGTATCAAAAAGTTTCGATCTTTCTTCTACTTTATTATTTTTTCCTATTACTCTTTCAGTAACTTCTATAGGTACAATCTCATCATTGAATTTCCCTTCTTGGATTGCGATTGCTGCACGCTCGTGACTTTGTACAGCGAATGCATCCTGATCCTCACGAGAAATTCCAAAACGGTTTGCTACCTCTTCTGCTGTATGTCCCATTCCCATATAGTATCCCGGTGCATCTTGAACCAACGTTGGATTTGGTTTAAATGCGTGACCTAGCATAGGAACTAGACTCATAGATTCTGCTCCACCTGCAATGATTGTGTCACTAGATCCAACCATAATTCTTTCTGCAGCATAAGCAATACTTTGTAATCCTGAAGAACAATAACGGTTGATCGTAATTCCAGGAACATCATTTGGTAATCCAGCTAGACCAGCAATGTTTCTAGCCATATTCATTCCTTGTTCTGCTTCTGGTATTGCGCACCCAATAATGACATCATCAATATTGCCATCATAATTACCTGCGCGCTTCAATGTTTCTTTTATCGTTAACGCTGCTAAATCATCGGGACGTGTATTAGCTAACGTTCCTTTTTTTGCTCGACCCACAGGGGTTCTTGCTCCTGCAACTATAACTGCTTCCTTCACGTTTTCTCCCCCTTTTCTCTAATTACGTAATGGTTTTCCTTTTACCAACATGTGTTGCATACGTTGCTGTGTCTTCGGTTCAGCGATTAAACTTAAGAATGCTTCACGTTCTAAATCAAGCATTACTTGTTCATCAATTAATGTACCTTCCTTAATTCGACCACCAGAAAGTACGTAAGCTAATTTTTCAGCAATTTTCACATCATGTTCTGATGCGTATCCACTAAGTTGCAATGTTTTTGCTCCGATAAGCATTGCAGCATAACCTGCATCACCTACTACAGGGATCTTTTCACGTTTTGGTGCACGGTAACCATTATTTGCTAATTCTAATACTCGTTGTTTCGCATCATAAATTAAATGATCTGGATTCACACTAATACGATCATTTGCATCTAAAAATCCATACTCACGTGCTTCCTCTGCTGAAGTGGAAACTTTAGCCATAGCAACTTTTTCAAATACATCATTAGCTACTTTTGTTAGGTCAAAATCAATTCCTTTAGGTAGGTTGCGTAATTCTTTTAGGTACAATTCTTTCGTACCGCCACCACCTGGGATTAGTCCGACACCAAATTCAACAAGTCCCATGTAGGTTTCAGCTGATGCTTGAATTGCAGCTGCTGGAAGAGATACTTCAGCTCCTCCACCTAATGTCATATTGAATGGTGCTACGACAACAGGTTTATCTGAGTATTTAATATTCATTGTCATGTTTTGGAAATGACGAATGACCATGTCTAATTCAAAGAAGTTATCATCTTGAGCTTCAAATAACATCATGCCAAGGTTTGCACCAACACAGAAGTTTTTCCCTTGGTTACCAATGACTAGACCTTTATAGTTTCTTCCTACCTCTTCGATGGCATAATTAACCATTTGGATAATATCAAGACCGATAGCATTGCTTTGTGAATGGAATTCAAGTGCTGCCACTCCATCCCCTAAATCTATTAAACTTGCACCAGAATTTTTCTTAATCACACCATTTACATCTTTTAATGATTTTAAGTTGATTTCTTTTGGATTAAAATTCTGTTGCTTATATTCTCCATTGTCATAGTAATATACATTTGCATTTTCTGATTTATAGAAGGATTCATGTCCATTCTCTAACATGTTTAGTACCCACTCTGGTACTGTTTCACCTTCTGCTTGCATGCGCTCAACTGATTTTCTAACGCCAATCGCATCCCACGTTTCGAATGGTCCAATTTCCCATCCGAAGCCCCATTTCATTGCTTGGTCAATCGATAAAATGTCATCAGCAATTTCTCCAGTTAACTCAGCAGAATAAATCAATGCTGGTTTTAGAACGGACCATACTAAATCTCCTGCTCGGTCACCTTTTGCTGATACAAGCGCTTTCAATTTACGACGAGACCCTTTTTCTTGCTTAGCCATTTCAGTTGCAGCCGTCTTTAGTTTCTTACGATCTTCATATTCTAGTGTTTCAGGATTTAATTCATAAATGGTGCTTCCATCTTTTCCTTTTTTCTTTAGGAAAAATCCTTGCCCACTTTTTGCTCCAAGCCAGCCATTTTCTTGCATTTTCAACATAAACTCAGGTACGTCAAATACTTCTTTTTCTTTACCTTCCACTTGGTCATAAACATTTTTTGCTACATGAACAAATGTATCTAGACCAACCACGTCTAACGTACGGAAAGTAGCACTCTTTGGTCGACCAATGATTGGGCCTGTTACAGAATCAACTTCCCCTACACTGTATCCACCTTTAAGCATTTCTCTAACAGTGACTAATAATCCGTAAGTACCAATGCGGTTAGCGATGAAGTTCGGTGTATCCTTCGCTTCAACTACACCTTTTCCTAGTACGTCTTCACCAAATTCCTTCATAAATGCTAGAACTTCTGGATCCGTATTCTTCGTAGGGATCACTTCTAGTAATTTTAAGTATCTTGGTGGGTTGAAGAAGTGTGTTCCTAGAAAATGTTTACGGAAATCTTCTGAACAGTCTTCAGACATGTCTTCAACCGATATACCAGACGTATTGGAACTAACAATAGCACCTTGTTTACGGTATTTGTCGACATTTGCAAATACCTTTTTCTTAACGTCTAAATTCTCGACAACAACTTCAATAATCCAATCAACATCTGCAAGTTTCTCCATATCATCATCCATGTTTCCAACTTCAATTAAATCTAAACTTGCTTTTGTTGTTATTGGAGAAGGTTTTTGTTTTAACAATGCTTTTTTACTATCGCTTGCAATTCGATTACGTACAGCCTTATCCTCTAATGTTAGCCCTTTTTGTTCTTCCTGCTTTGTTAACTCTCGCGGCACAATATCAAGCATTAGTGTTGGTATTCCCACGTTAGCTAGGTGAGCAGCGATGCCAGAGCCCATAACACCAGACCCTAAAACTGCAGCACGCTTGATCGTTCGCTTCATATTTTATCCCCCAATCATAATTTGAATGAATACTCATTCATTTTATTGTAAAAAATAAAAGACAGTTCCAATCCGTCCATCTAATTAATACTATAAATTAAATTTGAAGTTTTCGCAATATATATAATTAAAATTTTATAAAATTATGTATAGTAAGTGTTTTAATTTAAATAAAAAGCCTTAAGGATGGATTGGGTCGATTCCCGAACACCCCCATAACACCCCTAAATATTTCACAAAAACAAAGTAAAACTGACCCCTTATGTAAGAGGTCAGTTATATATTATGCTACTACATCGTAGCCTTGATCTTCCACAGCTTCACGTAATGCCTCTAAAGACACAACAGAATCATCATAAGTAACTTCCACTTTACCAGTAGCTAAGTCTACTTCAACATTTGAAACACCATTCAATTCGTTTAAAGCACCTTCTACTGACATTTTGCAGTGGCCACATGTCATTCCTTGTACATCTAATGTTGTTTTCATCATTTCACCTCCTTTAAAGGAAAAGGATTGAATTATATTTTAACTCGCTTCAAACGAAGTGAGTTAGACACTACACTAACGGAGCTAAATGCCATTGCTGCACCAGCAATCCATGGTGCAAGTAAGCCCAAAGCAGCTATCGGGATGCCTGCACTATTATAAGCAAATGCCCAGAATAAGTTTTGACGGATATTTTTAATGGTTTTATGACTTAAACGAATAGCTTTAGGGATTAATAATAGTTCTCCACCAAGAATCGTAACATCTGCAGCTTCAATTGCCACTTCTGTTCCAGTACCAATAGCAATGCCTATATCAGCCGTTGCTAATGCTGGTGCATCATTAATTCCATCACCAACCATCGCTACTTTTTTACCTTGATTTTGAATTGCTTTTACTTTATCAGCTTTTTGTTCTGGCAAGACTTGCGCAATAACTTCTGTAATCCCCACTTGTTTTGCAATTGCTTTAGCTGTTCTTTCGTTATCACCAGTTAACATGATAACTTCCAAGCCCTCAGCTTTCAATTCTTTAATTGCATCAATTGCTGTGTCCTTAATAATATCAGCTACAGCTACAATTCCTTGATACTCTCCATTAACAGCTATTAACATGGCCGTTTTTCCATCCATCTCATAGTCAACCATTTTATCTTCTTCTTGAATTTCTACTTTATTTTCTTGCATTAATTTTCTTGTTCCTACAAGCACTTGATTTTGATTAACAGTTGCTTGAATACCATGACCAGGTATTGCTTCAAATTCTGTTGCTTCTAATAATTCAAGGTCTTTTTCAGTTGCATAAGCAACAATTGCTTCCGCCAATGGGTGTTCTGAACCTCTTTCAGCACTCGCTACCAATTGGAATACATCATCATTCCCAGTAAAATTCGTTACTTCTGGCTTCCCTTTAGTGATTGTTCCTGTTTTATCAAAAACAATTGCGTTTAATTGATGCGTGCGCTCTAAATGTTCTCCACCTTTAAATAGTATTCCATTTTCTGCAGCTTTTCCTGTTCCGACCATGATCGATGTTGGAGTAGCTAATCCTAACGCACATGGACATGCAATAACTAATACAGCAATTGCAGCTATTAAGGCTGTTTCAAATTCACCTGGTGAAACTAATGTAATCCAAATAATAAAGGTCACAACAGCGATTCCTACTACAATTGGAACAAAATATCCTGAAATAACATCTGCTAATCGTTGGATCGGAGCTTTCGAACCTTGAGCATCTTCTACAGCTTTCACGATTGATGCCAATGCTGTATCTTTACCAACCTTTGTCGCTTCCATTTCAATGGTTCCATTTTTATTAATTGTTGCACCAATGACATTATCTTTTTCCGTTTTTTCAATTGGAATGGATTCTCCGGTTATCATCGATTCATCGATTGACGTTCTTCCTTTAACAACGATACCATCTACAGGTATCTTTTCCCCTGGTTTAACTACTAAATGATCTCCTGAAACTACTTCTTCAATAGGAATCATAACTTCTTCATCATTTCTGATTACTCTTGCTTGTTTTGCCTGTAAGTTTAAAAGCTTAGAAATAGCTATGGTAGTTCGGCTTTTGGCACTTGTTTCTAGATATTTACCAAATAAGATTAAAGTAATTAAAATTGCACTTGTTTCAAAATATAAATGCGGCATATAGTCTAGGTTACCAATCGTCTTTAAACCTTCATATAAACTATAGAAATAAGCAGCACTTGTACCTAATGCAACTAGGACATCCATATTGGCTCCACCATTACGTAGGTTTTTATATGCCCCAACGTAAAATTGCCAACCGATAATAAACTGTACAGGGGTCGCAAGTGCAAATTGGAACCAAGGATTCATAAAGATACTTGGTAAAGACAACCCTAGTAAATGATCAAGCATTGTTACTAATAAAGGTATAGATAATAAAGCAGAGATTAGTAGCTTATACTTCATTTGCTTCAACTGCTTTTCTTTTTGAGTTTCCTTTTCTTCTTTATCAGCTTTAGGCTTGGCATCATATCCAAGCTTTTGAATACGACCAATAATATCTGCTTCTTCAATTAAATTGGGATTGTATTCAATTGCTGCAGATTCATTTGTTAAATTAACAGTTGCTAATTTAACACCTTCTTGTTTATTTAAAACCTTCTCAATTCGCGATGAACAGGCTGCACATGTCATACCAAAAACATCAAATTCAGCTTTTTCGGTAAGTACACCATACCCTAATTTTTCAATTCTAGTAGTGATATCTTCCATAGATGTTGTTGATGAATCGAAGTCAACACTTGCTTTTTCGGTTGTTAAGTTAACTTTCGCCTCCACACCATCCATCTTATTTAGAACTTTTTCTACTCTAGTAGAGCATGCCGCACATGTCATCCCTGTTACGCCAACTGTTACATGTTTTATGTCACTCATCATTGTCACCCCTACTTATTTGGAAAAGTGTTTCATTACCTCCATTAGTTCTTCAATTGCTTCCTCACCATTTCCTGACAACACTGCATCACTAACACAATGTTTCGTATGTCTTTCAGCAACTGAAAAGCCTACCTTCTTAAGCGCAGCATTTATTGCGCTAATTTGAACTAATATATCAACACAGTAACGATCTTCTTCCACCATTTTTTGAATTCCACGAACTTGCCCTTCAATTCGTTTTAAACGATTAACTACGGCTTGTTTTTCATTGTCGGTTCTCGGTTTTACGGGATGCTTATCATGCTTCATGTCCATTGTACTCACACCCTTTATCTTTTCTTACCTATACTATACCCCCCTTATGTATATGCGGTCAAGAAAAATACTTACTTCTAATTTTGTACCATCTTGAATACATTTATAAATAGTCATAAATCGTAATCATTCTTATTTACAAATCGTAATCATTACGATAAGATATGAAAGGTATTATTTTTTCGAAACCTATCAATCTTAATTGAGGAGAAACATAACCTATGAAAAAAATATTAATCTTACTATTATTTATTGGAATATATTTAACTGGTTGTGCAACAACTAGTAGCGATACAGTGGATAACGATGGCATTACTATTTATACATCAGTGTATCCTATTCAATATATTGTGGAACGTATTGGTGGAGAAACTATTAATGTAAAATCTGTCTTTCCTCTAGGAGTTGACGCGCATACTTATGAACCTACTTCAAAAGAAATGACTGAGATTGCTAGAAGTGATATGTTCATCTATCTAGGGGCTGGAATGGAAGGATTTGCAGAAAGTATGGCAGGTGCATTAAAGTCACAAGATGTTAAGCTAATTGAGCTTGGTGAAGAAGAAGAACTTTTCCATAGTGAAGAAACAGAACAACATGAAGAAGACGACGACCATGATGGACACAACCACAACCACGGGGATCATGATCCACATATTTGGTTAGACCCAATTCGCATGATTGAGATGGCTCACATCATTACTAGTAACTTAGAAGAATTAAATCCTGAGAAAAAAGATGATTACCAAGAAAACATTATTGCACTTGAAGAAGACTTAAGAAAACTAGATGACAAATTTGTCACTACTCTAGAAGAGAAATCGAATAAGAAACTACTCGTATCCCATGCAGCTTATGGGTATTGGGAAGAACGATACGGTATTGAACAAATTTCTATTAATGGACTTTCATCAAGTAGTGAACCTTCTCAAAAAGAACTTACGAAGATTATCGAAGAGGCAAACGCTCATACTATTAAATATATAATCTTTGAACAAAATACTTCTAGTCGCGTTTCTGAAATTGTGCAGGACCATATCAATGCAGAAGCACTAATCATTCATAATTTATCTGTGCTAACTGAAGATGATATAGAGAATAATGAAGATTATATCTCCTTAATGGAACAAAACTTAAACGTACTAGACCAAGCAACAAACTAATATAGCTTTTTGAAATTATGCTGAACTTACCTTGTAATAACTACAGAAAGGGTGTCACATATGAATGAACCCATTATACGTATGAAAAATATAAATTACTCCTATGATCAAAGACTTGTATTAGACAATGTTGACTTTGAACTTCCAAAAGGCTCATTTTTAGGATTAATTGGCCCTAATGGTGGTGGAAAAACTACGTTAATCAAACTTATCTTAGGGTTAAATAAACCTGATGCTGGTACCATCCAGCTGTTTGGACAACCTATTGAGAAATTTAAAGACTGGAATAAAATTGGATTTGTTTCTCAAAAAGCTAATTCCTTTAATAAAGGATTTCCAGCAACCGTTTTTGAAGTTGTATCAATGGGGTTAACAGCAAAAATTGGATATTTTAAATTTCTAAATAGGAGCCATCGCTCTAAAGTATTACACGCAATTGATTTAGTAGGGATGAGTGAGTATGCATATGAAAATGTCGGGAACCTTTCAGGTGGTCAACAACAAAGAGTGTTTATCGCCCGATCTTTAGTAAGTAATCCCGAACTTCTCATTCTTGATGAACCCACTGTTGGTGTCGACACCGAAAATGTTAAACGATTTTATGAATTGTTGCTTGATTTAAATGTTAATCAAAATATAACGTTACTTCTTGTTACCCACGACACGGGTATCATGACAGAACACGCAACAGACATTGCATGTATTAACAAATCATTACATTTTCATGGTAAACCAGAAGCGTACCATGAACTGAATGCCAATGATTTATCAAAAATATACGGTCATCCCGTAAGTCTTGTTACACACGACCATTAATGGAGGAACAGAAATGCTTAGTGATATATTAGAATTTGATTTTTTAAGACATACATTTTTAACTGGCTTACTAATAGGCATAATCGCTCCATTACTTGGAACTTTTATCGTAGTACGACGTCTGTCATTAATTGCTGATGCACTGTCTCACGTTACGTTAGCTGGAATTGCCTTTGGATTATTTATTGAAAAGAAATTTGCTGTCACAATGATAACTCCTTTATACAGTGGGATGGTATTTTCTGTTATTGGATCGGTCTTTATCGAAAAACTAAGAAGTGTCTATAAATCTTATCAAGAAATAGCTATCCCAATCATTCTATCTGGTGGGGTTGGTTTAAGTGTTATCTTTATTGCCTTGGCAGATGGATTTAACACCGACTTAATGAATTATCTATTTGGTTCTGTGTCAGCTGTTAGTCGAAATGACTTTCTCTCTATCATTGGGATATCCTTCGTAGTTCTGGCTATTATATTCTTATTTTATAAAGAACTCGTTACTCTTTCTTTTGATGAAGAGCACGCCACAGCATCTGGAATTCACGCAAAAAGGATCCACTTTTTATTTATTGTTTTAACAGCACTTGTAATTGCTGCTTCCATTCGTATCGTAGGGGTACTATTAGTTTCGGCCTTAATGACTTTACCAGTTGCAGCAAGCATGAGACTATCAAAAGGCTTTAAACAAATGTTATTTTTATCTATTGTATTTGGTGAAATAGCTGTTATGATAGGGTTAATATCAGGATATTATCTAAACATTCCACCAGGTGGTACAATTGTAATTGTATCGATTCTTATTTTGCTAGTTTCAATAAGTGTAAAACGGTTTCGTTCATTCAGTAAAAGGTAGGGATACACAATGAATCTAAATGATGCTATTAAACTATTGAAGAAAAAAGGATATAAAACAACAGGTAAACGAAAAGATATCCTAAACTATTTTGAAGAAGCGGATGGTTATCGAACGGCTAAAGATTTAATTCAACATTTAGAGTCCACTCATGAGGGAATTAGTTTTGATACCATTTATCGTAACCTTCACTTGTATAATGAAGTTGGTATTTTAGAAACAACCGAACTAAATGGAGAAAAGCATTTTCGTATGAACTGTACTAGCCATCACCATCACCACTTTATTTGCAAAGATTGTGGAAAAACTAAAGAGATTGAAGTTTGTCCAATGGACGAGGTTAGAAAATCACTAATGAATTACGCAATAGAAGACCATAAATTTGAAATCTATGGATTATGTCCAAAATGTCAGACAGCGTGAATTGGAAATATCTATTAGCTGTTGGAATTGGTGGAATGTTCGGGGCCATCGGTAGGTATTTCCTTTCAATTATCATAGTAACGAACGAACTTTTTCCATATGCTACATTAACTGCAAATTTACTCGGTTGTTTTCTACTTACCTATGTTATGAATCATTCAATATTAAAACAAAAAATTTCCCCAGAGTTTTTTGCAGGACTAACGATCGGAATAATCGGTTCGTTTACTACTTTTTCTACCTTTTCCATTGAAACACTAGAGTTAATCCAACAAAGCACAACCCTTGCATTGGTTTATGTTGTTGGAAGTATTTTTGGTGGATTATTATGTTGTTTCATCGGGTATAAATTTGCCATTCGAAAGTAGGAATCGTGATGGAGTATATTTTAGTTGCACTTGGTGGTTTTTTAGGTAGTGTCCTAAGATTCTACATAGCGAGTATTGTAGATCGAAGACTGATCGGTACATGGGCTGCAAATGTGACAGGCTCTATTTTTTTAGCATTTATTGTGTATTATTACTATAATGGTAGCCTTACAGATGATATATGGTTGTTCTTAGGTGTTGGATTTTGTGGAGCATATACTACTTTTTCTACATTTGGAAATGAAACATTGAATCTTATAATGGAAAAACGTTATGGATTAGCTATAGGCTATGTCCTCAGTTCATTGTTCATGACTCTTGGTGGTGTTTTTGTTGTGATGTCTTTACTTTAAATCTTGTACAGCCTCGCATAAAGGAATTTTATTATTATGAGTGCTGTTACAGGGAGTCAACTTTAAATTGAATCAACAATTTAATTGCTCATATAAGAATAATATGCAAAACCAGCGCAGGAAATACACGTAGACTCCGGCGGGAGCAGAGACATAGGTGAGACCCCGGAGAGCATCGAGCAAAACTTCTGCCGAGTAAGCTACGAGTTGCGAGGAGCAATACTTCTCTGAACAACTAACGCGACGAGCATACGGCTCGAGGAGGCTCACCAGCCGCCCGCGGCATAGAAGACACTGTGAAAACGACCGTAGGAAGTTTGAACAGATGTCGCACTTGTGCTGGAAGTGAAAGCGAAGTGTATTTCCGGAGCGATTGATATTATGAAACAATTAGAATAACTTCCAAACAATTCATATAAATCCCCTTGAAAGCAGCACGCCAGTACCTTTGTATATATTTTGAGTGTTTTATTAACTATTAGATGGCACTTATGACTCCCTACCCCACTTGTATTCTACTTCTTTTAGTTCCGCTTCTAGGGTCTCAATTTCTTGTTGAGTAACATTTAGATCTCCGTAGCGCACCTTTTGATATACTTCAAAATTTACTTTAAACCCTAGCCTTTGTAACCAATCTTCTAGTGTCTCGAATCGATGTCTTCCTTTATCATATTTAATGGCCCTTCTCTCAAATTGAAATACTAATTGTCGGACACGATGATCAGGCTTTTTACTTCGGAAGTTAAATAATTTACTAATCCAGCTTTCTGCTTGGTTCGTTTTGTTGATGCTCTCATCATAAATATCTACATGCACTTTTTCTTTTTCCTCAGTATTCTTAAGTCCTTGGCGATAGAGTCGAATAATAAATAGTATTACTAGAATGATCACAAAAATAGCAATGCCCGTAATAATTGTTGATGTAGGTATCGATTCCACAAGTGTTTCTCGGTCACTTTGTTCCATAAATTCCGGTTCTGTCATCACTATTTCTTCTTCTGACTCTCGTTTTTTACCAAATTCTAAGCTATCAAGAAATTCTAATGGACTAAGGATGAGCCCAACTGTCCGAAATACGATAAAAATAAACCCATCCCAGATTTTTAATAAAGCAGGTGTATTGGCAAACCAATAGAAAAAACCACTTCCTACTAATAGTGACAAAGCAAGTCCTGGGATTAGCTTATGATTGAAGTTCTTCTGATCATCACGTTTAATATTAAAAAAATGTGCTGCGATGTAGCCAATCAAAATAGTAGTTGTTTGTAATAATAAATAAACCATGACGAAACTATCTTTCACAACGATTAAGTTGATAACCGATAAAAAGATAGTAATCAGAAGATAATTCGACTCTTGATCGATTACCATGTCTCCTCTAATGCGAATACATCTCCACACCAATATAATCGACAATACTGTACTAGCTAAAAAAGGAAAACCAACGAGAGAAAACAAGAGAAACAGGATTGGGCCAAGGAAAATAAACCATGATATCGTTGCTGTTTTCCTCGCTAATAGAACAAAGAAAATCCCACTAAAAATGACAACACCTAAATATTCCTGGAAAGGAGTTATTTGATAGTGCAAATATAAGACTGGTAGAAATAAAAGAAATACAATGATTGATTCGCTTAAGAAATATGTAGCATACGTTGCTACAGGGTGTTTTTTTATAATATGACTCCACCCCCTAGGGCTTATCTTTAAATTTTCTTTCCATTCTCTTTATTTCATTCACTAAGTCATTTCTCTCGTCACTACTTACTTCCATTCCGGCATAACGAACCTTTTGATATACATTTAAATCCGATGTAAATCCTATTCGCTCTAACCATTCTTCAAGTGTTTCAAATGGTCGTCTACCCATATCGTGTTTCGCTGCTTTTCTTTCAAAATCATAAATAATTCTTCGTATCGGGTGACTAACTTTTCTTTTACGCCTTCGCTTAAGACCTTTGTTATAACTACTACCGGCTCGTAAGCGATTCTCTATATTCGTATATTCAAGGTCTTCTACTTCTTCCTCTTCCCGGAACTTAACTCGACTTCTATAAAGTAAGTAAATAAAAATTCCTAGCAATACAAGGACAGCAATAAGTAAAGACAAACCAAAATAACTTCCAACTAAAGCACCTACAACTTCTAAATAAGAAGTCATATCAAGGTCTTCTTCATTCATTTCAGTACTTGCCATATCAAATTCTTCACGCTTATGGTCATCAGGATTAAAATCACCAAAGATACTTGCTACACCACCAGCTGTCAGTACTAATACATCACCAAATAAGTTATAAATTTTCACAAAGAGAAAGCGTAATCCGTCAGATGATGCATAGATTACAAGCGTAAACAAAGAAAATACTCCACCAAATGTGATCCAAAACTTTTTATTAAACGATTGCTGATCCTTTTTATCTATTACTAATAGATGACTTAAAATATTTCCTATTACCAGGACTAGTAACATAACAAATAATAGAAGAATCACTTGTAGATCTTTAGTGAAAATAATGATACCAATTGTAAATAATAGAGTAAAAATCAGATAGAATTCCTCACGTTTTAAGTAAAGCTCACTTCGTATGGCTAAATATCTCCAAACTAAAACAACAGAGAAAATAAGACTTAAACTTATTGGATAGCCAATCAAATAAAATACCACGAACATGATTGGAAAGGATATTAAGTATGGCGTATATTTTAACTGGTAGTGTTCAAACAAAGCAAACACGATACCAATTAATAAACTGAAACCAATATACACCATATATGGTATACCTTGATAATGACTAAACATAAATGGATGGATAATTAGGAAGACAATTATTGCTTCACTAAAAAAATGGTATGCATGTGTTATAGCTAAGTTTTTATTTTCCATTTAATCAACTCTTTTCAATTACCCTTATAGCTTTGTTTCTATTTCCTTTAGTTGCAGTTTAAGTTCTTTTAATTCTTCATCGGTTACTTCTTTAAGTCCATAGCGAACTTTTTGATAGCTATCAAAGTTTAAATTAAATCTCGTTCGTGCTATCCAGTCCTCCAAGGTTTCTGAAGCCATTCGTCCATTATTTGACTTTGAAGCTTTTTTTTCAAACTGATAAACTAATTTCCGGATTGGATGACTTGGCTTTTTGAAATATTTTTTAAAAGGATTTTTAAGGATCTGTCCTTGCCCATTTCGATCCATTAAACTTCCATAGGAAACCGCGTCACTCTTCTCAACAGAGGCATCCGAATTTCTTTTCTTTCTTTTAATTAATGAGTAAATGATAACACCAAGAGCCACTAGCAAAATAACGCTTACTCCTGCGATAAGTAATATAGAGCCTCCCTCTATAACATTAAATTGCTGTAATTCATCCCAATATCCGTCACCATGTTTTGCCTCTTCTGGTGTTTGCTTAGGCCAACCTCTTTCTTTAACAGTGAAGAAGCTAAGTAAGTCCGATCCTCCTCTAAGCGCTGCACCAGCTCCATTTAATATTCCCTGAGTAAGGGATAGAACGGTGTTTCGTACAGAGTCAAAGATAACAAAAAAGATACCTGCCCCGACTGCTAATAGCCCAACAAAATAGAGTGGTAATCGGTAATTTATTTGTTTACGATCATTAGAGTTAACTACATAAACTTGGCTGAAAATATAACCAAGAAACAGGATTACAAATTGCAAGAATGGATATAACATTACTAGACTGTCATGAACTAATATACTAACTACAGCCGTTAATAGTAATGTCGCAACAATATAATGATTTTCTCGATGAATTAATGCCTCTTTACGAATATTTATAAAACGCCAAACTAACAAAACTGCGAAAGCCGCAGCAATAATTATTGGATAATCTAGTATATAAAAGACCCCAAATAGTACTGGTGCTAGAACGATATTCCAACCATACTTCACTTTATTACTAATTAGTAGAAATAGAAAGCCAAAAACTACAATTACTGCCAAATAACTCCCATAAGGAACGAATTCATATTTATGATAAAAAATTGGTATGGTGATTAGGAAAATGATAATTGCTTCACTTAAAAAATGGTATGCATACGTAATCATGGATTGATTAGTTTGCATTACTCATTTCCCCCCTTGTTAAAGGTTTCACCATAGCTCCCTCTTCCGAACCTTTTATTTGGAAGACTGTATTCTGTGCTTGTTTCCACCCATCCATGATTTCTGTCGCTCCTGCTGGTACATCACCTACAATAATAATGGTCTTCGGTTTTATAAACTGTTTACCTATACGGTATAACATCTCATTAAAAGGTAAGGCCATGGATTGTTTATGTATTCTAGCTAGCATTTCTAATGCATGAGCATAATGATCACGGCCCTCTCCTTCAGGTAAGTGAACATATGGAACTTTTCCAGGTTTACGAGCATTGATAAAGATTTCATAAGGGACGCCTGTTTTCGTAGCATATTCACTTAAATATGCTGTATAAGAGAGTAAATTTTCCAGATTTTTGTTAAATCTAGCCATATTTGTATCATCTTCTGTATTTAAATTAACGATAAACACATACGAAATGTCCACGACTTTCTCATAAATATTTGTCTGAAGTGTTTGTGATTTTACGGAGGCATTCCAATTGATACGATGGAACGGGTCACTGTAATTGTAATCTCTCGTACCTAGATGACTTTGAATATCTTCAAATGGAGAGAAATTTGTTCTACCATCCCCAGGCATCATATGAAACACTGCTTCAATCCCATGTACTGGAAGCAACTTAGGATATACAATAAACTCTGTTTTATAAATTGGTTTGTAAACTAGTGTTACGAGATTAAAATTTAATAAATGTGGAAAATCAAACTCAATATTATTTACTTTAGAAACCCCACGTTGCTCTGCTACGATAGGAAACTCAATAATCGTATTTCTTTTTTGGAGTACAGATAAAGGGATTCTTAACTGTTTCCAGTATTCCTTTTCGTCTTTTGCAATGGTATAAGCTTTTACTGCTGGCCCCATTTTGATTTTAAAATACCCATTAATCATAGGAAAATTGGACCAGTTTTTCAGTTCAAACCGTAAATTCTCTTCTTCACCAGGAAATAATTTTATTGTTTTATCTTCATTAATTAACTCTAATTTTTTACCAATGGTACGATCATAGATTTTATAGATTATAAGGTAGGCCGTAAATATTCCGACACCTATAAAAGCTACAGGAGTTCTGAAAATAACCCCAATTAAAAAGAACACTAATAGCGCAAGTAGGATATAGTCAAAACTCCGAGAATGGTCTGAAGTGACATCCTTTTTCCACATCATTCCGTAACGGCTCCTTCTTCCACTGGTACTGGTACAGCTTTAAGAATTTCCTCTACTACCTGATGAGGTGTTTTCTTAATTGATCCTTCCATTGTTAAAATTAAGCGATGTTCAAAAACATATGGTGTTAAACTTTTAATATCCTGTGGTGTTACAAAATCTCGGTTGTCCATATACGCTTTTGCCTGTGCTGCTCTCATCAATGCAAGCATTCCCCTAGGACTAATCCCTAATTCAACATCTACATGTTCTCTAGATTGATGTACTAATCCTAGCAAATAATCAGAAACGACATCAGAAATTGTTACATGTTTTAGTTCTTCTTGCATATTGCGTATGTCTTCTAATGTTAATGAAGAAGTTAGTGCGTCATATGGGTCTTTTGTTCGATAATTCGTTAAGATCTGTTTTTCTTCTTCCAATGCTGGATACCCTAAATCAATTTTGAAAAGAAAACGGTCAAGCTGCGCTTCTGGTAATGGGAATGTACCATAATTACTTTCTACTGGGTTTTGTGTCGCTAAAACTACGAAAGGTGCTTCTACTTTAATTGTTTCCCCATCAATGGTAGATTGATATTCTTCCATTACTTCTAGTAAACTGGATTGAGTTTTTGGTGTGGCACGGTTTATCTCATCAGCTAATAAAACGTTAGAAACTACCGGGCCTACTCGTAGTTCAAATTCTTGTGTTTTAGGATTAAAGAAACGAATTCCAGTTACATCACTTGGCAATACATCTGGTGTAAACTGAACACGAGAAAAATCACCGTCAATTACTTTAGCGAAACTCTTTGCTAGCTTTGTTTTCCCTGTACCTGGGACACTTTCTAATAATACATGTCCTTCAGCTAATAGTGCTACAAATAATAAGTCCACAACATCTTCTTTCCCATAAATAACAGTATTTAGTGATTCCTTAGCTACGTTTAATTTTTCCATTTAAAGACTACCCCCATTATTGTTAATTTACAAAAGTTAGATATTTAACTATATTGTAACATTATTTCATACGCAAATAATAGAAAATAGTTTCAGTCAATTGATAAATTTTTATAAATATTAAGGATGTTTTCTCATACAATGAACTATGGATTAATTGGACAAGGTGGCTTGTATGTGATAAAAAAAGCGATAGCAATACTTATTGGGAGTTCTTTATTAGCACTAGGAATTAACTTATTTGTGATTCCAAATCATTTATTGGATGGGGGAATTATTGGGTTAGGATTAATTGCAAAATATGCTTTTGAATTAAAACCGGGGTTAACGATTATTGCCTTAAGTATTCCTTTATATGGGGTTGCATTCTTCTTTAACCGGACATATTTTTATAATGGTATTCACGGATTGTTAATTTCTTCATTTTTGATCGATTTCTTCTTTCCTCTATCCTTCTGGGAAGCACCACCTATATTAATAAGTTCAATTTTGGCTGGGATTCTAATTGGTACTGGAATTGGTATTATGCTGTCTGCTGAGATTAGTTCAGGAGCAAGTGACTTACTGGCATTATTACTAGCAAGACTCACAAATGTAAATGCTGGGATATTCATCTTTATTATCGATTGTTTTGTTTTATTGATTGGGTCGTTTTATATACAAGAGGTGACTATTTTTTATTCAGCCATAATGGTCATCACTATTGGAATTACAACATCAAGTATATTACGGTACTTTAGAAAAAAATGAGTAAAGAGACTAAGGACTTTGAAACCTAACATTTCTACTCTCAGCCTCTATACTAAAATTATTATTTATTACTTCGGCTGTTGCTCTTTTTTAACCATTTTCACAAAGGATATGACAATTAATATCAGAATGATTGTAAATGGCAATGCTGAAATTAGGGAAGCCGTTTGTAGGGCGTTTAAACCACCTGCTACTAATAAAACAACGGCAATTGCAGTAATTAATATCCCCCAAATAATTTTTACATATAGTGAAGGATTTAAACTTCCTTTTGAAGTCATGCTACCTAAAATGTAAGTAGCTGAATCTGCAGAAGTTACTAAAAATGTAAATATCAATAATATCGCTAGTAAGGATAATATATTTGAGATTGGCAGTACGCCAAATGTTTCAAACAATGCTACAGCAACGTCTACATTTACTGCTTCTGCAATAGCTGAACCATTGTTTAAGTCACTGTATAATGCAGTTCCACCAAATGCTGCAATCCAAAGACAAGCAATAACAGGTGGAACGATTAACACACCAATAACAAATTCACGAATTGTTCTTCCACGCGATACTCGAGCCACAAAAGCACCGACAAATGGTGACCACGCAATTGCCCATGCCCAGTAAAAAATCGTCCAATCTCTCACCCAAGTACCACCTTGATAAGGTGTTAATCGCAAACTATATTCGACGAAAAGAGTTAAATAATCACCTAGTCCAAGTACAAAAGAGTTCAAGATAAACACAGTCGGGCCAGCAAAGAACACAAAGACCATAAGTACTAAACATAATCCGAGATTTATATTACTTAACCACTTTATACCTCGATTTAAGCCCGTACTTGATGAAAGTAAATATAGCACGAGAATTACAGCTGCTATTATCATCTGTACCCAAATGGAATTAGGTACATTAAATACATCCTTTAATCCACCATTCATTTGCATAATCCCAAGACCAAGGGAAGTTGCTACCCCCATAACCGTTGCAATTACAGCAAGGGAATCAATGGCATTACCTATTCCTTTATTTTTTCCAACAACTGGTTGGATTGCAGTAGAGATCAACCCATTCTTATCTTTACGGAATTGCAAAAATGCAATAATTAATCCAACCACAGCAAATACCGACCACTGACTGACACCCCAATGGAAGAAGGAATAACCCATTGCTATTCGAGCTGCTTCTTCTGTTTGTTGTTCCAATCCTGGAAATGGTGTATTAAAGAAATGACTCATTGGCTCAGCTACACCCCAGAATACTAAACCAGAACCAAACCCTGCAGAAAACAGCATTCCTATCCAGGTGAAAAATGGATATTCAGGTCTAGATTTTGGAGGCCCAAGTCGCATTTTTCCGTATTTACTAAATGCCATTGCAATTAGAAAGATAACAAAGACGAATACTGCTAATAAATAAAACCAACCAAAATTAGTTGTCGTAAAATTGAATAACGCCTCGGCAACGCGGCCAAAACCTTTTGGAAAAATTGCTCCTAAAATAACTATTAGTACAATAAATGCAGTTGATACATAAAAAACAGGATTACGATATGTATACTTTTTCATTATTATGTCCTTCCCTGTGTTGAATTTAGTAAGAAAAAATGACACATTTACTAGGATATGCTAAGCAGAAAAAAGTATCAAATAATTTAATTTATGATTAGAAGTAATTATATTGTTTTCGTAGTTACATGTCTTTATTCAAATAACCCATTTCAAAACAATCGGGTTTTAAAAAATTTAGGATCAAAAGGTTCTATCGAATGGAATTAAAGGTAATTCATAAATGGGATTTTCTTTCTTTTAAAGTGGGGATCATTCTGTCCTTTGTATGGTGAAAAACAAAAAACCTTAGCAATCGCTAAGGTTTTTAATTTCTATTATTTAATTACTCTTCTTACATGACCTGCGAATTTATTCTTCCAATAACCAGTTGTCATGTCTGCAATTGCTAAGCCTGTAGAGTTTTGAGCTCCGATAAATTTACCATTACCAATATAGATTCCAACGTGTCCATTTGTTTTATACGTGTTAAAGAATACTAAATCACCAGGTTGAATATTACTATAAGAAATTTTCACACCTGTATATTGTAATCCTGCTGTACTAGATGGAATCGAGTATCCACCTTGAGCATATGCCCATGATACAAATCCAGAGCAATCAAAACCACCTGGTCCCTTTCCAGCCCATACATAAGGGGTGCCTATGTGTGGGTACCCAGCATTAAGAATGGTACTTAAACTTCCTGAAGCTGGTTGTGCTTTGCTTTGATTTCGACTAACGGTTGTTAAATTCTTACTAGAAGAATCATTTGAACTATTAGACTTACTGGTTACAGTACTTGCAACTCTAGTTTGTCTTTTAGAAGCGATTTGTCTATTAACTTGTGCTTCTAATGAAGCTAGTTCACTATCTTTTAATTGTAGATTTTTTATTTTACTTTGTAGTTCATCTTCTTTATTTTTTAACGTTAATTTTTTACTTTCATTTTCTTCTTTTTGAACTGTGATAACCTCTTGCATACCTTCTAGCTCTACTGCCATATCTTGAAGTTCTGCAAATTTATTTTCTACTTCTTCTTTATCTCTTTCTTGTTGATCCATTAGCTCTGTATCAGATGCAGTAATTTTATTTACTGCAGTAATACGACTAATGAAATCACCAAAGCTTTTTGAACCGAAAATTACATCTAAGAAACCAATATTTCCACCGTTTCTTTGATAAGATACCATTCGATCTTTAAGTATTTTCTTTCGTTCATCAATTAACTCTTCTAATTCTTCAATTTCTTCCTCCGTTGCTGCCATTTCTTCATTTGTATGATCAATCATTTCTTCGTTAGCAACTAGAGCATCATTGATTTGAGAGATTTCTTCATTCAATTCCTCAAGCTCAACCATAATTTCTTTAATTTCTTCTTTAGCATTTGCTAAGTTTGCTTTTATATCTGAACGTTCATCTTGAACTTGTGACTGTCTATTTTGTAAATCTTGTACTGTATCCGCATGTGCTTCACTTGTTAAGAAAGTACTGCTTATACCAATTAAGGTAATAGTGGCTACTGTTACAATCGCCTTTTTCACTTTCCTACCCCGCTTCCCATTACAATTAAATCTCTAATTCTCTTAAATAATTGTAATATGTATTTACCTATTTAATAGATTCGTTACTTTAGTAGTATAGCATGTTTTATTTTCACTCATATTATGGTTATGTTACAAATATATTTCAATATATGACAAATGTCGTCTAATAGAGGATTAAAGGGCAAAGAAACGCCAAAAGAAATTATTAGAATATGCTATAATAATGGTTGTTTTGACGTATGGTATCATTAAGGATAGAAATATATATTTCAAATAAAAAATGGTGATTTATTATGAAGAGACCACATTTAATTGGCAATCGAGTAATTAAAACTGCTGTTGCTATATTTTTAACTGCTTGGTTATGTGAATTATTGAATTGGCCACCAGTATTTGCAGTAATTACAGCGATTGTAACATTAGAACCTACTGTTGCAGAATCTATCAAAAAAGGGATTATCCGCTTCCCTGCTTCGGCGATAGGCTCTGCTTATGCCGTACTGTTTATTTCTTTATTTGGAAACTCTCCAATTACATACACCTTAGCAGCTGCATTTACGATTGCAACCTGTTTTAGATTCAAATTACATGCAGGACTTTTAGTAGCAACCCTAACGGCAGTGGCAATGGTTGAAGTGATTCATAGCAATTATTTAATCTCTTTTTTCATTCGTTTAGGTACAACTACAATTGGATTAGTCGTTTCAACAGCAGTAAATATGTTTATCCTTCCACCTGACTATACAAAAAATATTACAGATAAAATCCATGAATTAAACTCAAAAAGCGGCACGTTAATTGAACAAGTTTTCAACAATATCCTTACAAATAATAAAGTAAATCAAAATTTAATAACAGAAATAGATAAACATTTTTCTTCAACTGAAACTCTCATAAGGTATCAAGAAGAAGAGTCTATCTATCACCCATTAGCCAGTGATGAAAAAGATCAATTTCAACAGGCCAAAGAACAAATTTCGACATTACGGATGATTCACTATCACCTAGAAAATGTCATTAACACGCCCGTAGACTCAATCTCATGGTCAAAGGAAGAACGATTGATAATCTTAAATGCGACGAAAGAACTAGCAAGAGTTATGAAAGAGGAAAATTATTTACCAGAAACATGCCATGCCAGAATGAAAGAATTAACGGAGATATTTTGGGAAGATAACGAAGAGATTACGAAAAACAATGAACAACATCCCACTCATTTTCCACCTGAATTAATTATCTTATATGAACTTATATCCATATACGAATTGATAACAGCTTTTTATGAAAGAGAAAAATCTGTGTCGATGTGATTCATCATCACGCTACACAGATTTTTTTATTGAATTAAATTATGTTTAAAAGCATAAATAACAGCTTGCGTTCGATCTTGTACTTCCAATTTTCCTAGTATATTGCTTACATGGACTTTCACCGTTTTTAGTGCAATAAATAACTCATCAGCAATTTCTTGGTTTGATTTTCCTTGAGCGATTAATAGGAGAATTTCCATTTCTCTTTCTGTTAATTGATCATGTAAATTTTCTTCCGGTTTGTGACGCATCCTAGTCATTATTTTTCCTGTTACTTCAGGTTCAAGAACAGACTTCCCGCTGTAGGTTTCTCGAATTGCTTTTGCAATTTCACTTGCTTTAGATGTCTTTAGCATGTAACTAGTAGCTCCTGCTTCCAATGCTGGGTATACTTTTTCATCGTCTAAGAAGCTTGTTACAATGATAATTTTTGCTTCTGGCCATTCATCAATAATTTTACTCGTTGCTTCAATACCATCCATTTCTTTCATAACTAAGTCCATTAAAATTATGTCTGGTTTTAATGCTAAAGCCTTCTCAACTGCTTCATGCCCATCATCTGCTTCTGCAATGACTTCCATGTCTGATTGTGCTGATAAGTAGGAAGATACCCCAATTCGTACCATTTCATGATCATCTGCAAACAATATTTTAATCATCATTTTGCCCTTCTTTCCTTAGACTTGGAACCTTCACTTCAAGTTTTGTTCCTTGCTGAGGTAAACTAATTATTTTTAGTGAACCGCCTACTTCATGAGCGCGTTCTTCCATATTGGATAACCCATAGGAACTAGTAGTTCGTATTTTTTCCTTATCAAAACCTATTCCATCATCCACTACTCGGAAAATGATTGTGTTATCTCTTTCAATTAACATGACCTCTAATTTAGTTGCTTCTGCATGCCTTAATGTATTGGATACCGATTCTTGAAGGATTCTAAATAACTGATCTTCAATCCCTTTATCCATATGAAATGATTCAATTTTCCATTGTACTTTCATAGGAACCTTCTGTGTTAATTCCATTAAAAGTTCTTCCATTCCCTCTTGTATCGATTTTCCTTTTAAGGCAACAGGACGTAAATGCAGCAATAGTGCTCTCATTTCTAATTGCGATTGGTGTATCATCTTTTCCATTAATTCTAGTTGACGTCGTAATCCTTCATCTTCTGGAGGATTGGTTTCATTAATTGCTGACATCATCATCGAAGCAGCAAATAACTGCTGGCTAACGGAATCATGTAATTCTCTTGCTAGTCGATTTCGCTCTTGTATTACTATATCCTGTAAGCTTTTCTCACGTTCATTTGCTCGTTGTGTAGCCAACCTCTGAGCATGTTCTGTATACTGGCGAATTTTTTCTTGTATTTTTTCCACGCTGTGAATAATTGGTTTTAGTTCTTTATAGGAATCTGTATCAAAAGAAATCGCTTGGTCTTTAACGATATCATTCAGCTGCTTATCAATGTGTTTGATTCGTTGTCTCCAAAATAGAGCATTTGTTATTCCTGATATGGTTCCAATAACAATCGGTGATAAGAATAGAACAACGAGGTAAGGAACCTCTCCAATATCGCTCTCAATAATTTGCTTCCAATCTTCTAAAGGAAAAGCAAGAAAAGTAATCCCTACAACGGTTATTGTTATAATTACCCCTACGAGAATTGCAGTGAGCGTTTGCCGAATAATCGTATTCATATCCGCTTCACCTCAATATCTCCAGAAAATACAGAGGTAATTATTTTAACTCTCTGTACGGCATGATCATAACCTTCTGTCTGATAGAAGAGGGATTGATTCATTAATTTCCAATGATGCTTTCCTAATATATGTGCACGCCCAAATACAGAACTATGATGTATGCTAACATCTAGCTCATACGGAACATAGATTGTTATATTACCAATTCCTTGGCGAATAGAGATGACAGACGTATCGTTCGGAAGTACTGTATTACTAAGATCTATTGTCCTGTCCCCATACAGTGCATGAATATTTATATCGCGCCATTGGTAGGCTGTTTCTTCTGTTTGTTGTTCACCAAATAGTGTATGATCAAAAAGTGGTTCAACTTTAATAATTGAATCAACGATTACCTCTTGATGATTAGGAAGATTAGGTATTATCGTTTCATCTTCCTGTTTCGATTTTAAATAATTTAATACAAATAGAACAATGGCAACAACGATTAAAAATCGTACAGCGAGCATATTAAAGATAGAGAGTAATCCTGAAACAACCCCTATCCAAAATAATATCTTTCCCCATAATGTGAAAAAGTTCTTCCAACCTACATATATAAGAATTCCAGAGATTAGGGCTGAATAAATCATTCCACCATGAAAAAAGGCAACTTCTATAATAAAGAGGATCACACCAATAATGAGTATCCAGTTAAAATGGTCCGTAGATAAGCGATGAAACATCTATTGTGATCCTCCTTTCCTATTAAGTAGAATAGGTGCAAGTTCTTGGTAATATACCAATCACTAAACACCTATTACATTATATCATTTTCTATTAGAATTTGAGGAATAATTAATTAGCTTGTTCTGTTTTATTAAGATTTTTCTCAAGGTTTGCTATTTTTGAGTCAAAGGTACTTCGGTAATAAGCACTATTAACTTTATGCTCTAACCCTTCAATATACTGCTCTAATTCCTTAAATTTTGAATAAGGTTTGTCAAATGCTTCCTCTACTACTTTATTGATTTGATGATTGGCATTTGCAATATTCTCTCTGCCCATTAGCTCCATGCGACGCAAGTGCATATCCTTTAGCTTATGTTTCATTTCTTCGTATTTTTGTTCTAACAACTCTAATTGTTGTGTTGCCTCTTCACGAGATTCTTTCATACGGTTTGCTCTACCTTGATATTCCTCATGCTCTTTCATTGCAAAAGCATGCATTTGTTCTTCACCAGCTCTTTGTGCAATATCCGCTTGCTTCAAACGTTTATCAGCCATGTCTTGAGCTTTCAAGTATTCTCTAGTAAATTCATCTTTCAACTTATATTGACGATCGAGAAGTTTACGAACTTTCTCCTTTTCTTGTTCACTCTGGCGTAAATATT
This sequence comes from Ornithinibacillus halophilus, assembly GCF_900129485.1. Taxonomy (GTDB): domain Bacteria; phylum Bacillota; class Bacilli; order Bacillales; family Amphibacillaceae; genus Ornithinibacillus; species Ornithinibacillus halophilus. The sequence continues at coordinate 61,231 of NZ_FQVW01000007.1, read as the reverse complement.
GATTTAGTGAAGCAATTGGATTTTTCTGTTCCTTTTCATCCATCAAATTGTGTAAATCTGCTGATATAGAATCTTTAATACGTGTAAAAATATTTGTCATATCAATCTCTCCTTTAATTATTAAATTCAGCCCATTGTTTTTCAAAGTTATCAAATGGGTCCCCATTTGGTTTCGGCCCAACAGGCTCATCATCTTCTTTCCAGCCCTTATAAATTACGTAAAGAATATACGCAGCTGCGATTCCGATTACGGCAAATACATTGGAAAAGGCAATACTTACTACGATTAACCCTAAAAACACCCAACCAATTTTTCCTGCTACTGAATCACTTTTGATGAATTTCTTAAAAATCACATACAGTAGCCATACACTTACACCTAGTAGTACCATTGGTCCAAGATTGGCTAGTAACACCAATAGTGCGATTAAGCCAACTATAAATAATAGAAACTTTTTCATTTCTTTTTCCTCCTTTCGATATCGTAGTTCTATCATATCTAGATATCGTTTTTACCGTAACGAGCCTTAGCTATATTTTGTAATAGGACCTGAGGCTTAGTAGAATCTAAGTACATTATTTATTAAAATGACTGCAACTTAACTAAGGCAAACAATTATAAGCTAGATTTTTAGAAGGTTAATGATTTAAATTACGACACGTGGTACTTGTTTTCAGAGTATACGTGGTATTTAGCAAACTAATTTATCCAACAAATTAAATGGTTTTCTAAAGTTTAAATTGTTGATTGGAGTGGAGGGCAGTCGACTCCTTGAAAATGCATTTCCATATGCATTTTCTGCGTGCGATGTATTGCTGCCGTAGCTTTCCTAGTCCTACGGGAAAAGCACGTGTCCGAAGACCCCATTCAATGCACCTGCGTCTTCTAGTAATACATAGAAGTATGATTCCTCGGTGCAAGGCTGCGCTGATGCCTTTCAAGCTGTAGCCTGGCTGAGGCCGTGCCCGTGGAAAGCGACTGCCCGTAGCGTAAATCAACTGAGCAGTTATTTCATGCTCACTAATTGCTGTCAGTGAAAGTGCAGAGTATTTCTATAGCGTAGCTTAATTCGCATTAAAAAATCCGAACCATTCATCATTATAGAAAGGTTCGGATCTCACATTAACTATGTATTTTTTGGGAAAGTCTATTGATTGGCTAATTTTTTCCCTATTACTTTTAAATCATCTAGTAAATTTTCCTGTGTGCTCTCATTCAAATTAAAATGAACTCCATAGTGGTACTTATCAAACACTTTATCTATCCAAACGAGTTCACCATTGATTTTATATTCACGGTTTACAATCTTAAATGCAGTTGTTACTTGAACTTGATTACGGTCAACTGGAATCTCCAAACTTGTAGCTATTTTCATTCCATTTAAACTTAAATCAAGCATCTCTGCCTCACCATCGGACGATTCCACCTCTTTACCATTAATCGCACGAATAGAAAAGATAACTGGAACAGGCTCGCCAAACTCAAAACGGAATGCTTCATTTCTTTTATATTTCACTACAACCACTCCTCTCAGGGTAAATAAGAAAAGCGCAGAGCGCCCGCTTTGCGACGTAAGGACTGGACTGAGGCGTAGGAGATAAAGGAAACACGACGACTAAAGGAGTCGATGTTGACTTATCGTACGGAGGCGAAGGAAGTCTCTCTAGTCGCAGGCGCTCGGAGCTAGACATCTCTGAATTTTCTTTCTTATCTTATGACAAATCCTTATCTATAAGTAGTTGTTTGCATTTAAGGATTATAGGATTTAACAATAAAATTTTACACAAGCTTCTTTATTAAATCAATTGAATTCTGAATATCCTCTTCAGATACATCATAATGTGTTGTGAACCTTACCGTATCTGGCCCAAAAGCACTTGATAGAATTCCAGACTCCTTTAATTTTTCAACAAACTGCTTTGCTGTATAACCACGGGATTGGGTATTCACTAAAACAATATTCGTATCAACATTGTTTTCTACACTAAATCCAATTTCTATTAATCCTTGTGCTAGTAATCTAGCTTTTTCATGATCTTCTGTTAAACGATCGACCATCTTATTTAAAGCTACTATACCAGGTGCAGCAATCATACCAGCTTGACGAAGTCCACCACCTAATCGTTTTCGCCATTTTCTAGCTTTTACTATAAACGCTTCATCACCTGCGATTATCGATCCAACTGGAGCCCCTAACCCTTTTGATAAACAAAACTGGACAGTATCCGTATAAGCAGCATATTCTTTAATACTGATCCCTGTTGCTACTGAAGCATTAAATAGCCTAGCACCGTCAAGATGTACAGGAATATGTGCTTCTTTTGAAATGGAATAAATATCACGCATATTTTCTAAAGGTACGATCGCTCCTCCTGCTCGATTATGTGTATTTTCCAGACAAATCAGTCCCGTTTCTGGTTGATGGATGTCATCTTCTCGAATAGCTAGTTTTACTTCTTCAGGATCCATTACTCCGTCTTTCCCTTTAATCGTCCGTGGTTGTACACCAGCAAACGCAGAAATGGTAGCCCCTTCATAAAAGTAAATATGAGAGTCTGCTTCAAGAATAACTTCCTGACCAGAAACACAATGAGTTAGAACAGCAATTTGATTTCCCTGTGTCCCACTTGGAACAAACATGGCCTTTTCCTTGCCTACGATTTCAGCTGCTAATGCTTCTAATTTTAATATCGTTGGGTCTTCATTGTAGACATCATCACCAACGACTGCCTCAAATGCTGCTTGTCTCATTTCAGGTGTTGGTTTTGTTACGGTATCACTTCTTAAATCAATCATACTATTCCTCTCCCCTGATTAAAGTAATTCACTTGCAATTAACTCGTATGATTTTCTTCTCGTTTCATAATTATAGGTGTTTGTTAAAATCATGAATTCATCCGTATCATATTCTTTTTGTAATTGCTTTAATTTTGCCTTGACTACACCCGGACTACCTATTATTTGTTTCTTTTTCATTGCCTCTATTTCTTCTTTTTCTTCATCCGTTAGCTGGATTTCTGTTAATTCACTTGGTGAGAGCAATTGAATTTTCTCTCCCTTACCACGCTTCACACTAGCTACAAAATGACTCATCGCTAAATCATTGGCTTCTTCATCGGTTTCTGCACAAAAGGCAGATACAGCAACAATTACATCATTTGTTGTGTCCTGTCTATTTTCTTTCAGTTTCTTTCTATAGGTAGAAACAATTTCTGGTCCATTTACATCACTCATAAAATGCCCAAATGTATATCGCATTCCTTTTTCTCCTGCTAAAATTGCACTTTTCTCACTCGTACCTAACAACCAAGTTTCTGGTGGAGTTTCTGGAACCGGTGTTGGTTTTACCTTAGAAAACATATGATCATCAGGAAAAGTTAAATAAAGAAAGTTCAATAATTCATCGATATCGGCTGGCATCTTTCGTACATTTTCTAAAAAGTTCTCGGATAACGCAAGAGATGCCTCTGCTGAACCACCAGGTGATCTACCTAGCCCTAAATCAATACGATTCGGATATAGTGTCGCTAAAAGATTAAATGTTTCTGCTACTTTATATGGTTTATAATGTGGTAATAAAATTGCCCCTGCACCAATTCGGATCGATTCCGTTTGTGAACCGATTATTCCTAACATTACTTCAGGAGCAGGACATGCAAGTCCTTTTAAATCATGGTGCTCTGCTATCCAATAGCGGTGATACCCTAGTTTTTCTCCAAGCCTCGCAAGATGAACAGACTCTTGTAAGGCATCTTGTTCCGTCTTTCCAAGTACCGTTGGGGATTGATCTAATATACTTAACTTCAAACTAGACACCTGCTTTCAATTTATTCTTCGGAATGATTTGTGTTTGCTATCTCATCGACCAATCTTTCTGCTGCACGACGGTAAAGATTACTCATTTGTACAAACGAGGAAACCAATAACAACTGTTCGATGTATTCCGTTTGAACGCCATTTAATTGATTTGCCTCTATTTTTACTTCAGTAGAGCACACTTTGCTATCTTCTGTAAAACGATCAATATTATTATTTGAAAGTCTTAAAAAATGTTGGTATAAATCTTCTAATTCTATTTCTTTATTCTCAATTTTACCATTCAATTGTTCCAGAGTTGTTTTGATATCCTTGATCGATAATGCACCTTTTAACTGATATATCATGCTTATTAGTAAAATATGTTCCTTTGAATATTTCTTGTTTTTAATCGGGAAAAATAACTTTCCTTTAGCATAATTGTTAATCATTGTTTTTGTTAGGACCTTTTCATCATCATTTCGTTTAGAACTAGCAAATGTTCTCTCAAATAATTGAATTACTTGATCCATATAAAGTTCTAAATCAGGTATATCCTCTACTTTTAATTGATTCTCTAATTGCAACTCATCTAAAATATCATCAATCATTCAATTCGCCTCAATCATTTTTGTCTTTATATAATAATTATAGGCAAATACAATAAGCAAGTAAACCTTGACCACATGACACAACACTATTATAATTGTATGTAGTTATTAAAACTACATTATATTGTAAAGGTGTTGATTTTCTTCATGGGAGCATATATTAGAGAACCTATAAATGGTTTTACACATTTAGCAGGGGCAATACTCGCGTTTTTCGGCTTGTTAGCTCTAGTAATTAAAGCATCAATCGAAACAAGTTCCTTCATCGTTATTTTTGCAGTAATCATATTCGGAGTAAGCATGATTTTATTATATTCTGCATCAGCTACCTATCATATGGTTGTTGCTAGAGACCATGTCATTGCTTTTTTGAGAAAAATTGACCATTCGATGATTTTTGTGTTAATTGCTGGAACATATACACCGATTTGTTTAATTAGCTTAAATGGTGTTACTGGCTGGGTATTATTTAGTGTAATAAATGGATTAGCATTATTAGGTGTGTTATATAAATTAATCTGGTTCCAAGCTCCTAGATGGTTATCAACAGCTCTTTATCTAGCGATGGGTTGGATTATTATTTTCTTTAGCCCCAAACTACTTGGAATTATTGGGGGAAATGGCATGCTATTTTTACTTCTTGGTGGAGTAGCATATACCATTGGAGGCTTCATTTACTGGCTAAAACCTAAATTTCTACAGTTTAAACATATGGGCTTCCATGAAATATTCCATATTTTTATTCTGATAGGAAGTCTATTTCACTTTTTATGTATCTATTATTTTGTAATCTAAGGGTGTGAAGGACATCTAATGCGTTAAAATGCATAAAATAGGATTTCTATAACTCTTATGGACATCTATTCCTTTATTCATCAAAAAACATACTATTTATGTAGCAATTTGGGTAAATAGCGTACCTGATGTCCAAAACATTAATAGTTTTCAATAAAATACTGAAATTAGGTACTATTTGTCCGTACAAAAAAGCATGTATGAATTCCACTTGGATTTCATACATGCTTTTTAAATTAATAGCTAACTAGCTCTGACAATACATAATGATAAACTAACTTTTCGGTGCATTCTAATGATGATTCATGCGTTCTTTCAAAAGCGTGAGAAGAGTCGATTCCAGGTCCAATTAATCCGTGGATAATGTCATGTCCAGAGCGGATAGCAGCTGACGCATCAGAACCGTAATAAGGATAAATATCTAGCTTATAGCCGATATCATTTTTCTCTGCCAATTCTACTAGATGTTTACGTAACCCATAATGATATGGTCCACTAGCATCTTTCACACAAATAGAAACCGTATATTCATCCGTAGATTGACCATCACCCATCGCTCCCATATCAACCGCCAAATATTCTACAGTCTCAGGAGTTACATTGGAATTCCCACCATAACCAATTTCTTCATTATTTGAAATTAAGAAATGCGTAGTGTAAGGTAGTTCAAGTTTTTCTTCTTTAATTCGCTTGATTAATTGAAGCAATATAGCCACACTTGCTTTATCATCTAAATGACGTGATTTCAAGTATCCGTTATCTACTTCTTGTACTCGTGGATCAAAGGATACAAAATCGCCAACCTCGATACCTAGAGCACGAACTTCATCCGCATTTTCTACTTTTGCATCGATACGTACTTCCATGTTTTCCTGATTTCTCTCCGCTTTTCCGGCATCTTTATAAACATGGACAGAAGTTTGGTGCATTAGAATCGTTCCTGTAAGTACTTTTCCACTTGAAGTACGGATTTCACAATACTCCCCCTCAATTGAGTTGTAACGAAATCCACCTATTAGGTCAAGACGTAGACGACCATTGCTTTTGACTTCCTTCACCATAGCCCCCAGCGTATCTACATGTGCCGTCAACATACGGTGTTCATCATTATTCTTACCTGGAAGAGTAGCGATTAGCCCACCTTTACGGTTACGTTTTGTTTCTACATTTAAATCTTTCAAGTAAGTTTCGACATACTCTATTACTTTGGTAGTAAACCCTGAAGGACTTGGAATAGAGACTAGTTGTTTAATTAGTTCTTTTGTTTCTTTTACATTAGGATATGTAGTCATTAATAAACCCCTCTCATCATGTTTCAGTTTCTATTTTACCTCTAATAGAATTAGTTTAACAGAAAAGGGATTCACCCACTAAACAATATTAACTCTTTAATTTTTTTCAAAAGATGTTATAATATACCCTATAAGGTATATACCCCTTATGGTAATTTAAAAGGAGGAAGAGTACATGACAAAGAAAATCGTTATCGTTGGTGGAGTTGCTGGTGGATCTACTGCAGCAGCTAGACTTAGAAGATTAGATGAGAAATCTGAAATAGTATTGTTTGAAAAAGGTGAATATATTTCTTTCGCTAACTGTGGATTACCTTATTATATTGGAGGCACAATTAAGGAAAGAGATGCGCTTCTTGTTCAAACTGTTGAAAGTATGTCAACAAGATACAATTTAGATATTCGTAATTTTAGTGAAGTGGTAGGAATTAATCGTGAAAACCAAACAATTCAAGTGAAAAATGTTCAAACTGGTGAAGTGTATGAGGAAACTTATGATGAACTAATTCTATCACCTGGTGCACGACCAGTAGTACCACCTATTCCTGGTATTAATGATGCAAAAGCATTATTCACACTACGTAACATTCCGGATACAGATCGAATTAAGTCATACATTGATAATGAATCACCGAAACGTGCAGTTGTAGTTGGTGGTGGTTTTATCGGACTTGAGATGGCCGAAAACCTTCATGAACGTGGAATGGAAGTTACAATTGTAGAAATGTCTAATCAAGTATTGGCACCACTAGACATCGAAACGGCATCAATCATCCATAAACACTTAGAAGAAAAAGGGGTTAACCTAATTTTAGGTGATGGTGTGAAAGCTTTCGAAAATAATGGGACTAAGGTTATTACAAATGAAGGAAAAGAAATTGAAACAGATATGATCTTACTTTCCATCGGTGTTAGACCTGAAAATGAATTAGCTCAAAAAGCTAACCTTAATCTTGGCGAACGTGGTGGAATTCAAGTAAACGAATACCTACAAACGAATGATCCACATATTTATGCTATTGGAGATGCGATTGAAATTAAAGACTATGTGAATGGTAACCCAACAATGGTACCATTAGCATGGCCTGCTAATCGTCAAGGACGTGCCGTTGCAGATAATATATATGGTAAAAAAGTATCGTATAAGGGAACTATGGGTACTTCTATTGCAAAAGTATTTGATTACAATGTAGCAACAACAGGAAACAATGAAAAAACACTTAAACGTGTTGGTATAGACTATGAAGTTATTCACGTTCACCCTGCTTCTCATGCAGGATATTATCCTGGCGCTTCACCAATTGCGTTAAAAGTAATTTTTAATAAAGAAACAGGCAAAATTTATGGCGCACAAGCAGTCGGTATGGATGGAATAGACAAGCGTATAGACGTAATAGCTACTGCAATTAAAGGTGGATTAACAGTTCTAGATTTACCAGATTTAGAACTTGCTTATGCTCCTCCATTCTCTTCAGCAAAAGACCCTGTCAATATGGCTGGATATGCTGCTACTAACATTGTTGAAGGAACGACTGAAACGGTTCAATGGCATGAAATTGATGAGATTGTAGCCAATGGAGGTATTCTGGTTGATGTCCGTAATCCAGATGAGGTTGCAAAAGGACATATTAAAGAGGCCAAAAATATCCCATTAGATCAACTACGAAATCGTTTGGAAGAATTACCAAAAGATCAAACGATTCATGTTAATTGTCAAGTAGGTCTAAGAGGTTATGTAGCAACTCGTATTCTACAAGAAAATGGCTTTAAAGCGAAAAACCTTGATGGTGGTTGGAAAACTTATCAAGTAGTGAATCAATAGAAACTTTAGATGCTTGGGTAACTTGTACCCAAGCATTTTTTTATAGAATGTATTTTACTATTAGCATGTGAAAAATGGCATATTTTTGAGGCATATAATCCTTTAGGCTTAACAGAATTTCGAAGAGAGAAGTAGTTGAAGTGTATACCCTAACTAAAGAGGTGCTCTTTCTATGGTGTATCCATCCTTTTATGTAGAATATTAATAGATTTTCTTAACCCCCTTAGTATGAAGTATTTAATATCAACTAAGGAGGTTCCTTTCCCTATTGACTAGATGTCAGTTCGGTTTTTACTTGTTGGATTAATTGTTGTTCTGCTGGTGTAGAAGGTTTGAATTGTCCTTATTTTACAATGTTCTCTGTCTTGACTCATCTTGGTTTCTTAATTGAATAAAGGTTTGTCGTAGATCTAATCCATTCCAAGTAAATGTAAAGGAAACAAAAAAGAGAGTCTTTTTTGTAAAAAAGGCTCTCTTCATTAGTAGTATTTCAATGTCATATGGAGTGAATCAGTCGTATTTATCCCTCTACTTCTACTTCATCTTCCCAAGCTAGCATTCCACCAGTCATATTTGTTACATCAAATCCTTCTGACTTAAGAATTTCACACGCTTTTCCACTTCTTCCACCAGAACGACATACCATGTAGTAGTGTTCGTTCTTATTTAATTTGTCGAATGAATCTGGGATGTCTCCTAAGCGAATATGACGTGCACCTGGAATCTTACCAGCAGCTACTTCATCATCTTCACGTACGTCAATAATATTTACTTCTTCACCTTTTTTAACTTTTTCAGCAAGTTCTTTTGCAGTAATTTCTTTCATAATTACAACCTCCATTAATTTTTCATTTCTATCATTCCAAATTCTCTATACTAAATATACCATACCTAATTAAGTTAAAAATTATAACAAAAAATTCCTTGCTCATCTTCACTTGCAATATAATACCCTATTACTGAGTATCCTCTACTCTTTAAAAATCTAGCAGCAAGATTTTTTTCTACATGATCAGATGCTACTAAAAGGATAGGTTTATTTGGGATTTCTTTATAATAGCGATTAAGATATGAGATAGGAAGGCAATGTGCTACCTCAAAGGTACCATTACAAGATGTATTGTACGCCCTTATATCTAAAATGACTTTATCATCTATAGATATGAAGTCATTGCTTTTTATATTCTTCACTCCAAATACTGGCATATGTCTTTTATACAAAAATGATAGAAGAGCAATGCACAGTACTATATATATAAATTCCATTTGGCATTCCTCTCTTTCATAGATTAGAACCAGGCACTCATTCCGCCCTTAACATTAGTGATTTTCCCAAACCCTTGCTTTTTAAGGAGTTTAGCAGCTTTCATACTTCTCATTCCACTTTGACATATGACAACGACTTCTTTTTGTTTATCTAACTCTTTTGTTCGATTGCTCAATTCATGTAGTGGAATATTTACAAAAGGTTTTTTATGATTCCCTTTATACTCCCCAGGTGTTCTTACATCTACGAATTGGATGTTCTTATCTTTGAAACGTTTTTTAGCTTCTTGTGATGTTATATTTTCAATACCTTTAACTGGCATAAATCGGCTCATGATAAAACCAACTGCGATAATGATAATCGCCCATTGTACAATATCCATAAAAATATCCTCCTATCTAGAATTCTAATTCATCTTCCCATGCAAGCATTCCACCAGCAATATTAGTAACATTATAACCATTTGCTTCGAGCACTTGGCACGCCATCGAGCTTCTTCCACCTGAATGACATACAATATAGTAATGATCCTCTTTATTTAATTCTTTTACTCGTTCTCCAAGCTGACCGAGTGGAATATGTTTGGCAGTTGGAATTATACCCATTGCAACCTCATCATCTTCACGTACATCAATAATATTAATAGATTCTCCATTGTTTAGTTTTAATGCAATCTCATTTGTAGTAATTTCTTTCATCATTGTTCCTCCTTAAGTTTACATATAGGTGTATGGGTATATATACTTCCCAAAAAAAGTTAACATCACGTTAGATGTTAACAGGTTAATTATCTACTTTTAACTAGAAGATTGACAGCCTCATTTATTAAAGCTTCGGCATTTTCATCGCTATCGGCCTGACGAATACAAGCTTCTAAGTTCTTACTAACTACTAATGCTGAAGTGCGATCCAAGGCACTTTTAACTGCTGAAAGTTGAGTGACTACATCCTTACAATCCTTCTCATCCTCCATCATTTTTAAGATACCTTTAATTTGCCCTTCAATACGCTTCATTCGATTCTTTACTTTATCATCATATTGCATAGGCGCTTCTCCTTTACTTTCGTAACAATTAACTACTCATCCATATTATACCCTGACAGGTATATTGTCAATACATTAAAAGACAAATTATTTATAATTAAAGTACCCTAACAGAATCACTATTACATTAGGGTACATCGATATTTGTTCCTTATACTTGTTCGAGGATTTTCTTTCTTTCTACTTGTACTTGACTAAGATCATGTTGCTGTTGGTTAATTTGATTTGTTAACTTATCCATTACTCTCTTAACTGTCGCAAAACCTGACAATGTCTGATCGAGTGAATCTTTAATTCTCCCTTGGACCATCCAATCAGAAATAAAATCATCAAAAAAGAAATCAGCAAATTTTAATAGACTAGAAATATCCACATCAATTTTAATGGATTCATCTACATCCAGAAGTTCTTTCTGAAAATTACGCATCCGATACTGAGCAATATGGATGTTTGAGGAAGCTTTGTCGATGTGGTCATGTTTGATCGCTGTTGAAATCATTCCACCACCGACGATATCCCATGTTCCCCATCCTTTGGCACTCTCTAATGAATCAATAGCACGTTCTAATGCCTCTTGAACATACCTGCCTGCTGTTTCCGCTTCTTTTAATTCTGTTAAATATGCCTTTAAGTCTGCTTCTCTCTCATCTAATTCATAAAGTTGGTTGGAATAAACGGAACTCCCATCTTTAATTAACTCTTCTTTTTTAGTAAGAAGTTGCTCATATTCCTTTTCGCTCTCTTTTACTTCACTCAGTTTCCCACGTAATGAAGAAATCGATTCATCAATTTCTTGCTGCGTTTTGTTAGCTTCTTCTAGTTTTAATTGAACGACAGCTACTTCCTCTTCTTCTTTATCTAGTTTTTCATATTTCGACCCAACAATAGTAGAAATTAAATTCGTAATACTTAGCCCTGTTAAACGATCGACATCTTTTTGTTCTTCTTTTAACCGTCTCTTAAGTTCAGAAATAGTCTGTTTAATACTGCTACGTTCATTTTCATAGTCTACTAGTTGGGCTTCGATTTTTTGCTTTCGACGAATATTTCCTTTTATACGAATGATTTCCTCGTTAAGATTTTCTAGCATGAAACTCCCCCATTTTTTTTACTATGTAATACGTAAGAGTCACCGAGATTGTTTCATTTTAGTTAATAACCAACATCTCGTTCTCATCAAATTCCCAAGTTTCCCCATACGCTGCTTCCCAGTAATACCCATTAGGGTCTTGAAAATAACCACTATATCCACCCCAAAATACCTTCTGGGGTTCTTTGACAATCTTAGCGCCTGCATTCTTCGCCAATTTAAAGACCTCATCTACTTCTTCCTCAGATTTTCCATTATAAGCTAATGTAATTCCAGCAAAGCCTTGATTTAGTGCAGGAGGTGCTTCCTCACTGATGTCCTTTGCTAGTTTATCAATTTGAAAGAGTGAAATTTTAGTTCCGTTATTCTTGAAAAAGGCAACATCTGGATTTTCTTCACTTCCATATACTATTACATCGAATCCAAGACCATCACGATAAAATCGAATGGATTCTACCATATCTCTCACGCCTAAAGTAATTAAATTTAAACGATTCATTGCTCCATCTCCCTTTTAATTAGTTACTCCACTCTCTAATATTGAGAATGTGACATGTTCACAATTAATTTCTGCTAATGCCCTATACGGTAAAATAAACTTAGGTTCCGTATGGCCGAAATTTAAATTATATAAAATAGGGATATCTTCTAAACCATACTCCTTCATTACTTGTAAAATCGCTTCTTTGTATTCATTAAAGTACGTCTCATCTTTTGGTTTAGCAAAAACAATCCCATTTGCTTGTTGTAAAATTCCCATTGCTGCATAATTTCTTAGCCAGTAGCAAATTAAAGATGGATTTGGTTTTTCCTCTGATGTTTCAAAAAATAGTATTGTATTCTCCCATTGTTCCTTATTTGGCCATATTTCTGTTCCTTTTGCGAACTCTAATACCTCAATACATCCACCCATAAGCCTACCTTTTACAGTTCCCGTTCCTTGTAACAACTCATATCCTTGGTTTGGTTTCATCTTACGGCGAATGTCTTTATTACCATTTTCCCAACGAATCATTTCACTTGTCCATTCTGGTGCAGGTTTTATTTCACCTATTGGCGTTTCACTAAATAGTGTTCGATGAATCATCTCAGTAGTATAAGCATGCATTTCTACATTTTCGGCAAAGTCAGTCATAATCGCTGGTCCATAAAATGACGATAAACCTGCTTTTAGACAAAATAGATGGGAAATAGTCGTATCAGAGAATCCCATAAAAATCTTAGGATTCTTCCTCATAATTGAAAAATCAATATATGGAAGTAATCGAATACTGTCATCTCCACCGATATTTGTAATAATTCCTTTGATGGACTTGTCCTGAAATGCCTCCATCAAGTCTTCTGCACGTGCCTCAGGATGTTCATACACATAATCCGAGCCTTTTAAGCTATTTGGCATTGCGATAACCTCTAGACCAAATTCCTTTTCTAACCGTTGAACTCCTAACTCATATCTCCATCTAAGATCAGGTTCCCCTGCTCCTCCCCATGATGGACTGACTGTTGCTACTTTATCCCCTTGTTTTAATTTTTGTGGTTTAATTAACATTTTCTGTCACCTTCCTTAATTGAATATTCGACGTGAGGGAAGGAATTCCTTTTTAATCGGAGGGGGAATTCCCGAAGTTTTTGTTTTTTTACTTGAAGATGAGGAGAATTTACTTGAACATTATAGAATTTCACCGAAGTTTTCCCCATTCTCCCTGAAGTTTAGGGTGTTTTCCCCGAACATGATGTGATGTTTTACTTTCATATGTTGACTTTCAATTACACCTGTAATAAAATTATTACATGAGTATAAATAGTGGGGATTACCTATTAAAAGTTCTTGATTCATTATCAAATCCTTATCGATTAAAGATTATTTCTATTTTGTATGAGGAAAGAAAGTACGTTAGCCAGCTAGCAAGAGAGTTAGGGATTAGCCGACCATTACTATATTTACATTTGCAGCGGCTAGAAGAGGCAAATTTAATAAAGGGGGATTATGAAGTTTCCGAGAAAGGGAAAACAATGAAATACTTTGAAGTAAATTCTTTTAACCTAACTCTTAACCCTGAATTGATCAATATACTAGCTAATAGTTTAACGTTAAAAAAACAAAAAGAGAAAGATTGAGTTTGAGAGGAGTGTTTTTATGTCTACTTTTCATGTTGGGGATATGATTATTCAGTTAGTATTCTTTTTAATCACGCTGTTACCAATAATTTTGCTCATAGTCGGGATTGTGTATTTAATTCGCTTTGTAAAACGAGCAGAACAACGTGCCGATGAAAGGTTACAACTAGATAAGGAAAATGCAACATTTCAAAAAGAACAAACAAAAGTAATTAGTGAATTAAATAACCGATTAGGTTCAATTGAAAAAGTTCTAAAGGATGTAGAATAGGGGGATATGATGGAGACATTTTCCATTTTTGGATTACTAATTAGTTTAATATTATTCTTACTTCCAATTGCCTTAATCATTGTTGCAATTGTCTATGGAGTAAAGATTTTGAAACGCGCTGAACGACGTGCAGATGAGCGACTAAAGATTGACAAAGAGAACTCTAATTATCAAAAACAACAACTGAATGAAATAAATGAGCTAAACAATCGAATTACAACTATTGAAAAGTTACTTAAGGATGTGGAGTAACTGTTAGGTGGGATTATGGAGGCATTGAGGAAAATAGAGGAATGAGGTTTCACCTAAATTTTCAAAGGGTCCCTCATTCCTCTAATTCCTAATTATCGACTCGTTTAAGTGCCATAACAAAATCCTTCATTGTTTCTTCTTCTGTTGAACTTAACCATTCATCAATATCTCTATCTACACCTTGAAAATACATTTCCAACACTTTTCTTAATTGCTGCTGATATTCTGGTACCTCTTGCCTCTCTTTTTCCATATGTGAAATGATCTGAACCCAATCAGTTCTCTGTTCTCTATATCCAATATATGATCGGTCTGGGTATTCTTCTGCAATTTTCAAGACATTTTCGAAGGAACTACCGATGTATAATTCTGCAGCTAGCCAGTTCCCGACAAACCTGTGACTATTATCTTTTTTCATTGCTTCTTTAAATAGTGGGATAGAATCCTCTACTTTTCCTTGTTTCAGTAACGCACTAGCACGGTTACCTTGGTTATAACTTGATAAATCAGGTCTGTTAACCGAATCCATATATCTTTCATACCAACGATTATAGCTATCCCAAGAATTTCTACTATAATAATAATCTGCAACGTCATATATATAGTCAGGACTTCCTGTTCTTTCTGCTAATTCTTTTGTATAAGGTAGTGCAAGTTTCTGGCGAGAATCAAAAGTACCATCTCCTTTAATTCCTATTAACCTTGGTATCATTTGGAGGCTATGGATATCATCTGGATTTTCTTCATATTTCTCTATATACATTTCTAACGCTTGTTCTACCTTTCCATCAAGGAGCAACTGATCTGCCTCAGTTAATTCACGTCCTTTCAAGTTAAAGAAAGGTAAATTACCAATAGTTTTCTCTTGTAGTCTATAACCATTACTACGGGTAATAAGTTTCCCATCTTTAGTGTAGGCTTCTACAGACCACGAGATTTGATTATGAGGATTCATAAAACCTAGAACTGAGTGTGCATACTTGTAATCTTCCTCATCTCCCATCAAAATACCAACTCTTTTATTATATATTTCTTCAACAGGAACTTTTGTCTCATTTCCAGAAATATACTCTTTAAAACCAACACTAACTCCACCACCTGATTCATATTGCAGACCTAAGTTTAGATTATAATAATCTGCTCCTTCTACCTCTTCCCATGCAAAATGAACGTCATGGTCTGTAATATTTTGGTTATTAATAGGACGCTTAATTTCAATCAATGGTTGAAGTGTTACACTATATTTAATATCCTCAGAACCATCAATAACAATCCAATCATCCCTATCCACTGGCCACGTATATCCATCAATATCTTCAAACATTAAACCAATGAAAACCTGATAACTCCCTGGGACAACACCTTCAATTTCAAACATTCCATTCTCATCCGTTAAAACTTGATAAGGTTCGTCATCACCAATACTTCGATTAACTAGATTTTCTTCACGTAAAAAGACGCCTGCATTTTCTATTGGTCTACCATCTTCTCTTATAACCTGACCACTTACATTTACGATAGATTGAGAACCATTACTTAGTTCTCTTTCTAATCTTCTTTTTAGAGATTCCATTTGTTCGTAGACAATTGTATTTTCGATTTTATCATTTATAGGTAAATCGATATCTTCTTCAGCCCATTCTTCTCTTTCCTGTGCCCAATGTGACTCATATTCCTCCATTGCATCCATTAATTCTTCATAACCTTCTTCTAATCGACCTTCTCTCACGATAATCTCTGCTTTTAGTGTTGTTACTTCGGCTCGAACATAGTAATCATCTGAAGTAGTTGAATTATTCATTTCCTCAATATATTCTTTGGCTTTATCAAAATCAGAGTAACTCATAGCTAATTTAATTCGTTTTATCATTAGCTCATTCCAGAAACCGAGATGTTGGCTTGGAGCGAAACGATCCGCAGTGTTTAATAACACTTCTTCTGCTTTTTCAGGATTATTTTCTCTTAAATAGTAAGAAGCTATTTCCTGTGCAACAGTAGCTAAATACCCATTGATTGGTCCATTTTCAACGTAATCTTGAAGATATGGTAATTTTTCTTTCCAGGTAAATCGTGTTCCTTCAACTCTGGTTCCTCCATGCCACATGGAAGGACCTACATATAAATCGAAGCGATTGGTTATGTCTCCATCAATCATATATTCTTGGATTTTTTCCCATCTCTGTGACGGCAAAATTGTACTATCAATAGCTTCCATTAGTTGGGCTTTTCCCTCAGCTTCTCCATTAGCTAATTTTTTTTCGGCAACATACAATTCTATTTGAGGTAAAACTACAACAGATAGTAGAAAAACCAATACTACCATCGCTGCTACTGTGAGTACGAGGTGCTTAACCTTCATTCTAATCTTCATATTTGCCCATCACCTTCTCTAACTCATCCTTCCAATATGTGTTACCAGCAATCTCAACTAATTCTTTATCTTCATACATGCGATCATTGTTGAAAATATCCTTATACCCATAACCAAATAACATTAATACAAATACTGCACCAACAGGTAGGAGAGGGATATCGATTTCTTTATTCCACAATTTAGAAAGCTTCTGCTTCCATGTTGTTGGATACGCTTTATCAAGTACTTCTTCTTGTTTGTTAAAATGGATATTTTGTAATTCATGATCGAGCTGATTTTTGAATCTTTTCTTCTCGTTCATTAAAACCTTCCTCTCCTTCCATTAATAATTCTTTTAATAAGAGACGTCCTCTCTTCAATCGTGACTTAACCGTATTTCCCTTCGAATTTGTATAACTAGCAATCTCTGGTATTTTAAGTTCGTTAAAATAGAATAATGTAATAACCTCACGATACTTGTAATCTAGCTTCTGAATCGCATGGCTTAAATTCTGATTCCATACTAAGTCCATTAATTCTTCTTCTGGACTCGGTGCCCCTTCATCTTCTTTGATTCTTTCAACTGTATCGAAGTTTAGAAAGATATTTTTCCAACTCCATTTTCTCATTTGCGATCGACATCGATTAAGAACAATGGTGGTGAGCCAGCTTTTTAACTTATCCGCCTCATCTAACTGCTCAATTTTATCAAATGCCGTAATAAACGTATCTTGCACAGCTTCCTCAGCTGTTTGATGATCCTTCAATAAAAGATACGCCGTTCGGATGAGATAATCTCCATACTCGTTCATTAATTCTTGAAGTGCACTTTCTTCTTTTCTCTTCAACCTGTCGACAAGGCACAAGCTAGCTCCCCTCCCTCCTTAATACTTAGATGCAGTCTAATTAAAAAAGGTTGCAATTAAGATTAGGTTTTTCTAACTAAATTTACCGAAATTTCATTCTATAGTTCATAGTAACATAAAGTGAAACTTCAATCAGTGGGGGTTTTCTTTTATCCCCCACTGATTGTTAGTTGAATCGAATCGGACATTTACGGGCAGTTTATCCCCCACTTATCCTCTTTGGCTGCGCCTCATAGTATTCTCGTTTAGGGTATTACTGCCCGTTACATGCGGGGTTAAAAAGAGAGCTGATTTTCTTATAAAATCGCTCTCCTTTTTTATTAATTATTCGCTAGATTTAATGCCGTATCAGCTGTTTTAAGATTTAACTCAAGTTGTTTTTTCGTATCATTAGGATAATAATATCCATTGTCAATCATGTAATTCGTCATTTGTTCATGAAAATCAATTGCCTCATCTAATTGTTTAGTTAATGTTTCTCTGACCGCTGGACTAGCAGTTTCTGTTATTGCCAAAGCATAATTTCTTACTTCAGACTTAGCAGCAATTAAAATATCGGTAGCAATGACTTGATCCGTTAAATCAGTCATTCCCGTTAATTTTTCTATAAACTTGTTCACGAGGAATCCTCCTTAATTTAGATGACTCTTCAACTCTTCAAGATGACGTGTGTGCATCATTGCATCTTGCTCCATTAATCCTTTTAACGTTTCATCGGTTACAAGTGCCTTCATAACAGATGCTTTTGTTAGACATAGACTTTTAAATGACATAATTTCTTGTAATTCCAATGATTCATGAACACCTAAATTATCTTGCATATTATCACCTCTCACTGTTTTAATGCTTCATTACCATAATCTACATCATTTGAAATTTGCGCTTGCACGTTATATGCATCATAGATTCCTTTCTCATGTAAATAGTTATAAATTTGTCCATGTTGTTTAATAGCACTTTTTAACTCTTTCTTTAAAAATGTTCGTATCTCAGAGGAAGTTGTTTCTGTTAATGCTGTTGCTATATCTTTAATTGCAGCTTTTGATTCAAATAACATATCCGATGCAATCGCTTGATCGGTAAAACTTAATTCCTTATTTGCCATACCTATTTCTCCTTTTACTGTAAAAATTGGTTTGTAGCCTTGTTAAGTAATTCTTGCATTTCTGTAATGCATTTCTCTCCTTGCAGTATGCTTTCACTTACTATGTTTTTAAGCTGAGGATCCTGTGCCATATCCAATCGTTTTTTTGATTGGGTAAGGCAAGATATTTTAAAACTCGTTAATTCTCTAAAGTCGGTAATTTCATGTACTCCAAAATTCTGGCTTTCCATTTTGCTTACACCTCCATTACTTATAGTTTTCATTTTAAAGTGTAATTTATCCTATGATGAGTATTTTTATATGAGTTGAATTGGAAAGACTATATAGTAATCATTAATTAATGGAGTGAGATGGGTGGATATCCAATTAATTGAGGCGTATGTTCCTAATAAATTTTTTGAGAAAGTCGATGGTTCCCTAAAGGAATTTCCACATATGTCCTATTGGGTTTCATTAGAATCAAAGGAAAGGAAATTAATTCGTGTATTAGTAGAAACAAAAAATACCGAGGAAATCCTCAATTACTTTGAAGAGATATCAAATGTAGTTGATGGCTTTGAAGTATTACTTTTTCCGGTGCAGACGTATATCAGGAGGTCAACTGATGAGGAAGAAGAGAAAAAAAGAGTCGATTCAGATGATGAAGACGAAAATAAGCTCCAAAGGGCAAGCCGTCAAGAATTATTAGGAAACATTAAAAAATCAAGTCATATTACTATAACGTATACATTGTTAGTGATTATTTCTGCGGTCGTAGTAACAATTGGATTCATTCAAAATAGTCAAGCCGTTATTATAGGTGCAATGGTTATCGCACCTATGCTTGGACCAACAATAGCTATCGCATTTTCTTCCATCCTGGGTGAATTCCAATTATTAAGAAGTTCCTTTACAACTCTATCTTTTGCAATTTTAATTGTGATAGGAATTTCAATATTGTTTACCTTTTTCTTTCCCGTCCCATTGGAAAGTAGTGAATTCTATACCAGAACCCATGTAAACATATCTGATATCGTATTGGCTTTAGCATCAGGAACAGCTGGTGCACTATCTATTCTAAATCGTTTACCTGGTTCGTTAGTTGGAGTAATGGTTGCTGTTGCCCTTTTACCTCCTACCGTAGTTTTGGGCATGACAATTGGTTCTGGGATGTGGCAAGAGGCATATGGTTCAGGACTTCTCCTACTTGGGAATATCACTTCTGTTATTTTAGCTGCAATTACAGTATTCTCGTTAAGTGGCATTCGCCCGGTTAAATGGGATGAAGTGGACCGAGCTAAAACATCACGAAAACTTTCAATAGTATTTGTTAGTGTAATTATTATTTTACTTATTATTGCAATATTATTTAGTCAGCACGTGGATTTGGTATAAAATGAAACTTTATTTTTTCACGTAGAATTAGAAAAAGCACTGCTCCATTAAATTAAGAGCAGTGCTTTGATTGATTGAAAATAAAAAACCACCAATTATGTATTGGTGGAGACGGTGGGACGTGCTATTCCATGCTTTCGTCATGGCACTGACTATATCTTGAACCTGTCTAACCAGGTCCCCCGGCGTATTATACAGAATTTATATTTGCTTAGAAAGCAGCATCCTGTATCCTAGTACTACCTTGAAGGCAGCCTATAAGTCGATACACGGCTGTTGGATTGCTCCACATACCGCTCGGCATTGCCCTATTGCTTTAAGGGATGATCAAAAAGTATTCTAATGAACATTCACTTTATGCAACTTAGGTTTCACCGATAAAGCCGGATTTTCACTTTTGTGTTACCACAAAAGGCGACTAATTACTAATCGAACCCACGTCCAGAGATATTGCCACTTAGGCTTCTACACGTGTAGTTGGTATATTATCATTCGCTATCCCTACAGCCTACCAACAGGCTTTCGGGTAGCTAGTCTGATTGGTTTCCCAAATCATCCTCAGACGGTGGATGACAGGATAGCCTGCTAAAGTTGAGACCCTTCAATCTGCCACACAGGCAATAGCAGGAAGGATCTGCTTACGACTGCTTACGCAGCGAAAGCAAAGTTGTTGTTTTCTTTGCCAGTTATATTTAGGCGAATAACGTTTTACGAGCCGTAACCTCGACGCGCAACCTAAGCTCAACCTACCCCTGTCGAATCCGTAACGCCCCCATATAAGAGAAACGCTCAAGATAGTATCGAGCTTCATAAGCAAGTTGTTCACTCGCTTACTACAATTCTTATTATAGCATACATACATAATCTTTCAAGGTGTTGTCAAATTTAACGACTTGGTAGTTTCCACCAGAATTACTATCTCATGGAATCTTTGATTGCTCGGTCAATGTCTCGCTTCATTTGTTTTTTCTTCAAGTCCTCACGTTTGTCATATTTCTTCTTACCTTTACCTAGGCCAATTAATACTTTTGCAAACCCATTTTTTATATAAATCTTTAACGGCACTAAGGCATAACCTTGTTGTTGTGTTAGTCCAATTAATTTATCAATTTCTTTCCTGTGTAAAAGAAGCTTTCTAGATCTTGTAGGATCATGATTGAATCGATTTCCTTGTTCATACTCAGATATATGCAAGTTAACGAGTTGCACTTCTCCTCTTCGGTCAATTCTGGCATGGGAATCTTTTAAATTCACTCTACCAGCACGAAGCGATTTTATTTCCGTACCTTTTAATACAATCCCTGCTTCATACGTATCTTCTATAAAATAATCATGTGATGCTTTTTTATTTTGTGCAATCACTTTCCCTTGACCTTTTGGCATAACGCTTTCCTCCTGTTTCTTCCGTGCCTTCTATTGTATCAAATAAACGCATATATTCCAATTGAGGTATTGCTAAAAAAATCATCCACAATTAAAGGAGTTTAAACTATTAATGGAGAAATCATATGGTAGATTGGAGGTTTAAAAATGGAAGAGAATAAAATTGCGAAGATTTTATACATCATAGGGATTTCTATCATGGTTTTAGGAGTTATCGTTGCTTTTGCATTATCGACTACACAACTTAATACTTACAATACGTTCTTTGGCGACGTCCACGTTGGATTTAGTTTCACTAGTTTTTTATTCACCTTAATTTCATATTTTGTGATTGGTATGATTTTTATTGGATTTTCGGAAGTCATTAAGCTATTGCACTCATTAAATCATAAAATTCCAGGAGAAAAAAAGATTTCAATCAACAAAAATGAAGGTAAAGTTACACCACCGGTAAAAAGAAATATGGATGTTGGTTGGACAGTAGATGAAGCTGAGCAGAATAAAATAACGGATTACTTTGAAAATGAAGTGGTCGAGGACATTATTCCTACATATTTAGAGGGACATTGCATTGTTAAACTAAGTAAAGAACCAGATTTAAAAATCATTGATATAAGTGGTTTTGGCGTGAAAGAAGTAACAGATGAACAGTTAAAAGACCAATTAATTGCATGGTATCAATCATAAAAAAATGTAGCCTGACTCAGGCTACATTTTTATATTAATAATAATAGACTAACTGCCATAACAGCCATCCCACTGATTAAACCGTAAATCGATACGTGAGCTTCATCATATTTTTTAGCTGCCGGTAATAATTCATCTAGTGATATGAACACCATTATCCCAGCAACTGCTGCAAAGATGACACCAAACATAACTTCAGTTAAAAATGGCATTAATATTAAGAATGCTACGATTGCACCAACTGGTTCTGCTAAACCTGATAAGAAAGAGAATTTAAAAGCTTTTTTCTTACTATTAGTTGCATAATAAATAGGAACAGATACGGCGATCCCCTCTGGAATATTATGAATTGCAATAGCTATAGCAATCGCAAAACCTAAAGCAGGATCCTGTAAAGTTGAAATAAAAGTTGCAATTCCTTCTGGGAAGTTGTGTATTCCAATTGCTAATGCTGTGAATACTCCCATTTTCATTAAATCAGCATCTTTTGTGACATGCCCATTTTTCTTCATATCTTCTACTTTTTTCAGTTCATGAGGGTTTGATTGAGTCGGTATGAATCGATCGATAAGTGCTATGAAAAGCATTCCGGCAAAAAATGAACCTACAGTTAACCATGAGCCACTAACCTCACCTAGTTCGGAAACTAACGATTCCTTTGCTTTGAAAAAAATATCAACCATTGAAACATAAATCATAACACCTGCTGAAAAACCTAAAGCAAAGGATAAGAATTTCGTATTAGTGGTTTTTGCAAAAAAGGCTAGCAAACTACCTATCCCAGTAGCCAAACCAGCAAATAACGTAAACAAGAAAGCCAGTATCAATTCTTGACTCATTCTGTTTTTCTCCTTTGTTGTATATATTAACGAATGTTTACTCGAGGAAACATTTTAGGTATAGGTTTATTTTAATCCCAGTTTTTCAGGATTGCAACTATTTCTTTTTAACTTTTTAACAATTTAAATGATTATTTATTATTTCTTAGGATTTTTTCTTAGTATATACTCTTTTCTGATGTATATTTCTTAGTTTTCGGGTGAATTTGATTGCTGATGTGACTTGAAAAGGTATCGAGACCACCTCTCGATTACTGTAAACAGCCTTTTTCCTTCGCTTCCGGCATCGAGACCACCTATCGATTACCGTAGACTGCCTTTTCCTTTCGCTTCCGGCATCGAGAGCACCTATCGATTACCGTAGACATCCCTTTGCGCTCGCTTCCGGCATCGAGACCACCTCTCGTTTACCGTAGACAGTCCTTTTCCTTCGCTTCCGGTATCGAGAGCACCTGTCGATTACCGTAGACAGACTCTTTCCTTCGCTTCCGGCATCGAGATCACCTCTCGTTTACCGTAGACATCCCTTTGCGCTCGCTTCCGGCATCGAGACCAACTCTCGTTTACCGTAGACTGCCTTTTCCTTTCGCTTCCGGCATCGAGACCACCTCTCGATTACCTTAGACAGTCTTTTTCATTCGCTTCCGGCATCGAGATCACCTCTCGATTACTGTAAACATCACTAAAACCCAGCTAGAGTCATCGACAAGCACAGTCCCTCAATAAAACAAGACTAACTCCGTATTTTCAAATACAGAATTAGTCTATGCTCTGGGCGGAAGGATGTGCCTATCTTCTTTTCTTCTTTTTCTTGTTCACTTTTTTAGCTTTTATTGCATTATTATTATCCATTACTGCATTTGCTTGCTTTTTCGTTGCTCTAGTACCGCCTGAAACCATTTCAAAGTCGACTACATGTTCTTCTACATTCACTCCGGTTACTTTTACCCGAACTGCTTGTCCGATGCGATACATATTCCCTGTACGCTCACCAATCATTGCATAATGTCGTTCATCAAAATGATAATAGTCATCTGTTAAATAACTTACGTGGACGAGTCCTTCAATTGTATTTTCTAACTCAACAAATAGACCGAAGCTGGTCACAGAACTAATGACACCATCGAATTCCTCACCGATTTTATCTTGCATAAATTCAGCTTTCTTAAGGTCATCCGTATCTCTTTCTGCATCAACAGCTGTTCTCTCTTGTTCTGATGAATGTCTTGCGATTTCTGGTAGTGCTTCTTTCCAATGCTTAATTGTATCGCTATCCATCTTTTTATTTACTAAGTAAGTACGGATTAATCGATGAACAATTAAATCCGGGTAACGACGAATTGGAGAAGTGAAATGCGTATAAAATTCTGTTGCCAACCCAAAGTGTCCGACGCTCTGCGGATCATATTTCGCTTGTTTCATGGAGCGTAACATTAATTTTGAAATAATCATTTCTTCTGGTTTTCCTTGCACCTCGTCTAAAACCTTTTGCAGTGCTTGTGGATGTACTTCATTTGCTGTTCCTTTAACCACATATCCAAGTCCTGCTAAAAATTCAAAGAAGTGCTGTAGTTTTCCTTCATCTGGATCTTCATGAATACGATGGATAAAGGGAACATCCATCCAATGGAAATGTTCGGCTACTGTTTCATTTGCTGCCAACATAAATTCTTCGATTAATCGCTCAGCAACGGAACGCTCTCGAAGGACAACATCTGTTGCTTTTCCTTCATCATCCACCAAGACCTTGGCTTCCTTGAAATCGAAATCAATTGCACCTCTACCCATACGCTTATTACGTAAAATAGAAGCTAATTTTTCCATGTCTTCAAACATTGGTACGAGCGTTTTATAACGATCCCTTGTTTCTTCATCTTTATCAACTAAAATCTTATTTACATTTTTATAGGTCATTCTTTCCGTTGTTTTAATAACACTTTGGAAAATTTCGTGATTGACAACTTTACCAGCTGCATCAATCTCCATCTCACAACCTAATGTTAGTCGGTCGACTTGAGGATTCAAGGAACAAATTCCATTTGAAAGGCGATGTGGAATCATCGGAATAACACGATCGACTAAATAAACACTAGTCCCTCTTTCAAACGCTTCTTTATCAATAGGGGAACTTTCTCTGACATAGTAACTAACATCAGCAATATAAACCCCAAGTTTAAAATTACCATTGTCTAGACGTTTAACCGTAACAGCATCATCGAGGTCTTTCGCATCTTCACCATCGATAGTGACGATTACTTCATCACGCAAATCACGTCGGTTTTCTAATTCTTCCTCTGAAATTGAATCAGGAGTGTTTGTGGCATGTTCAAGTACTTCATCAGGGAAATCGATTTTGATGCCATGTTTATAAATAATCGATATAATATCGATTCCAGGGTCATTTTTATGACCTAGTATTTGAGTAATTTCGCCTTCAGCACTCATTCTTGCTTCAGGATACTTCGTTATTTTCGCAATAACTTTATGGCCATCTACTGCACCATTCATTTTACTTTTAGGAATAAAAATATCATTTGGGATACGCTTATCATCAGCGATTACAAAACCAAATGCTCTATTATCTTCAAATGTTCCCACTACTTCAGTTACAGCTCTCTCCAAAATACGGATGACGGTTCCCTCTGGACGATTTCCGTCTGAGTCCATTTTCTCTAGGCGCACTAATACTTTATCATTGTTCATCGCAGAGGCAAGGTCTGAATGATGAATATAAACATCGGTTTGGTCTTCATCATCCGGAATTAAAAATGCAAAGCCTTTCGCATGCATTTGAATTCGTCCTCGGATTAGGTTCATCTTTTCTGGTAGTCCAAAGCGATTTTTACGGGTTCTAACTAACTCTCCTCGATGCTCAAGTTCATTTAAAGCCTTTACTAACTCTTTAAATTCAACAGCATCTTCTAATTCTAATGCTTCCTCAATATCATGGACAGCTAATGGTTTGGTTCCATGATTATCAAAAAAATCTTTCAATATCTCTATCATTTCATTTTGTTCCATTTAGTCTGTCACCTACTTTCCTCTTTATATTATTCACTATTTACCCTTAAACTAATCAATTATTCCATTCTAGCGATTCTAGAAATTCATAGACGTCTTCATGCAATTGGTCTTTTTCCTTATCAAGTGTAATAACATGACCAGATTCTTCATACCATTTGATTGACTTTTCGTCTGCTTCCACATTTTCATAAATATAAGTTGCACTTTTAGGATTAATCATTTTATCATTTCTTGCTTGTACAACCATCGTTGGTGTATAGATTGTATCAACATTTGATTTCACTTCATTAATTAGTTTGCCAAGTTGGGTAAACATCTCTTTAGAGTTTTCCATCAAGTACTCTACTTCATGATTGATGGAATCATCATTTTTTCCTTCTAGTTGCTTAAATTCCTTTGAAAAAGCCTTGAACCCTATTGTAAGTTGAGTTTCATTATCAAAGAACATTGGAGCACACATTGGGATAATTGCTTTTATATTTTCTGAATAAGCTAATTTCAGTCCTAGAACTCCACCTAATGAAAGTCCTGCTACAGCAATTTCTTCATACCCTAGTTCTTTTAGATGGTTTAATGCTTTTTGTACATCTTCCCACCACTGATCAGGATTTGATTTGATAAGTTCCTCTGGGGGAAGGCCGTGCCCACGATATATTGGAGCATGACTCGTATATCCTTTTTTTTCTAAAAATCGTCCAAGCATCCGAACATCAGCAGAGTGTCCAGTAAATCCATGTAATAACAACACAGCCCTTGGACCTGCTTCAAACGTAAATGGTTTTGGTAGTTTAATTTTCATGTTCAATCACCTTTACTTTCTCTACTATGTACTATACCCTTTTTTCAGGAAAATATGGCAGCGAGACACTGGGACTGGCACCAAGTCTTAGTGATTCATTCGACAAAATTCGGGAAGTGACAGGCACCAATAACCACAGTAAAAAACCCTTATCACTTTCATGATAAGGGTTTTCTATTATTGTATAACGTATGCACTTAAAAAGGCTAATACAAAGAACAATACACCCGTGATTACTGTGCCACGGTGTAATACGAGGTCAATTCCTCGTGCTTTTTGTTTACCAAATAGTTGCTCAGCTCCACCAGAAATAGCACCTGATAGACCTGCACTTTTACCTGATTGTAATAATACTAAAACAATCATAATAATTGCATCAATTACTAATAATATGTTTATAAATCCAGCCATGTTACCATGACACCTCCTGTAATACAAGACAAATACCTAATACTCACTTTAGCATACTACCATATAGTTTATCAAGAACTATTTCTATCAAAATTATTATTTATTCTTCAATGGTTTTAATATTCGAAAATCTTATATTTATAGCTTATGATAGTATCAATAGATTTGCTCGGGAGGGGTTTCCATGCAAGACCATTTTTGGTTAAAAGCAAAGGATGGAGTAGAAATATATGTTCATAAATGGTATGAACCAAAAGTGAAACCACATGCAATTGTTCAAATTTCCCATGGAATGGTGGAACATATAAAACGGTATGATGATTTCAGTAACCACTTGCTTAATAAGGGAATTTTTGTTTATGGGAATGACCATCGTGGACACGGAGAAACAGGTGAACGTCAAGGATTATTTGGTTTCTTAGCTGATGAGGATGGATTTGACAAAACTGCAGAAGATATGTACCAACTAACGCTTCATATTAAGAAAGAATATCCTGGAGTTCCTGTTATTTTACTTGGACATAGTATGGGATCGTTTTTAGCTAGACGATATATACAGTATCATAGCCATGAAATCGATGCACTAATTTTATCAGGTACAGGATTTTATCCAAAACTAACCACTCTATTTGGAAAAAAGTTAGCCGACACATTGCAACCTAAAATAGAATCTAAAGTGATGAATTCCATTGTTTTTGGTAATTTTAATAAAAGAATACCGAATAAGAAAACAAAATTTGATTGGTTGTCCAGAGATGAATCTGTCGTTCAAGCATACGTACATGATCCCTACGCAGGGTACATACCGACTGGTAAATTCTTTGTTGATTTAATGACAGGGCTAATGTTAATTCATGATCAGCGACAAAATAAGAACATCAGAAATGACTTACCTACACTCATTATAAGTGGGGATGAAGATCCTGTTGGTAACTATGGAAAAGGTATATGGAAAACTGCCAATCTGTTAACAAATGCAGGATTAACTAATATCACTACAAGCTTATTTAATGAGGCACGACACGAAACCTTAAACGAAATTAACAAACATGAAGTGTATCATTTTATTTATGAATGGATTAGGAAACACTTACCTTGAAGTGAGATTTAATTGCTCATTTGCAAGATAAATTTATGATTTATCATAAGTAAACGCCTTCATTATGAACATTTTTTCACAACCAAACCTATTAGTTGATATAAAGTAAATAAACCGTATAAAATGGGAAGGAGATTGATTTTTAAACATGAAGGGTAGGACTGTCATATGACAAACATCAAGGGAATTGCAGCATCATCTGGTATTGCTATTGCAAAAGCCTATCAGTTGGTAACACCAGAATTATCCTATGAAAAAATCTCTATCGATCATCCCGATAAAGAAATAGAACGTTTTGAAAATGCATTAGAAATCTCAAAGCAAGAACTTGAAAAGATTAAAGCTCATACACAAAAAGTACTGGGTGATGAACATGCTGAAATCTTCTCTGCACACTTATTGGTATTAGGAGATCCAGAGTTAATCAACCCGATAAAAGATAAAATCACAAATGAAAACACAATGGCAGAAGCCGCTTTAGAAGAAACTGCTAATATGTTCATCTCCATGTTTGAGAATATGGATAATGAATATATGCGAGAACGTGCGGCTGATATTAGAGACGTAACGAAACGCATCTTAGCTCATCTTTTAAATGTTAATTTTCCAAACCCTGCATTAATCGATGAAGAAGTGATCGTTATTGCTAGCGACTTAACTCCATCAGATACTGCTCAATTAAATCGTCAGTATGTAAAAGGATTTGCAACAGATATTGGCGGTCGTACATCCCACTCTGCAATTATGGCAAGATCACTAGAAATTCCTGCAGTTGTAGGAACAAAAGATATTACTCAAGCAGTTCAAAACGATGACATGATCGTTATTGATGGAATTGAAGGAAACGTCGTAGTGAATCCTAGTGAAGAAGAGCTTGCTTCGTATCGTGAAAAACAAGATAACTTTGCAAAACAACAAGAAATCTGGGCACAGCTTAAAGATGAGCCTACCTTTACTGCTGACGGAGAACAGGTAGAGTTAGTTGGTAATATTGGTACTCCTGAAGATGTAACAGGTGTTATTAATAATGGTGGAGAAGGTGTTGGCCTATATCGTACCGAATTTCTATACATGGGAAAAAGTGAATTACCAACAGAAGAGGAACAATATGAAGCGTATAAATCAGTACTTGAACAAATGGGAGACAAGCCTGTTGTTGTTCGCACGCTTGATGTTGGTGGAGATAAGGAACTCCCATATTTAGATTTACCAAAAGAAATGAATCCATTTTTAGGTTTCCGCGCTATCCGTTTCTGTTTAGAAAATGAGCGCGTATTCCGTCCACAATTGCGCGCACTTTTACGAGCTAGTGTATATGGTAACTTGAAAATCATGTTTCCGATGATTGCTACCTTAGAGGAATTCCGTCAAGCGAAAGATATTTTATTAGATGAAAAAGAATCTTTGAAAAAAGAAGGAATAAAAGTGTCCGATGATATTGAAGTAGGGATCATGGTTGAAATTCCTTCCACTGCTGTTATTGCTAAACAATTTGCAAAAGAAGTGGATTTCTTCAGTATCGGAACAAATGACCTAATTCAATATACAATGGCTGCAGACCGTATGAATGAAGAGGTTTCATACTTATATCAACCATACCATCCTGCCATCCTAAACTTAGTGAATAATGTTATCGAAGCAGCCCACAGTGAAGGGAAATGGGCAGGAATGTGTGGAGAAATGGCAGGAGACCCAATTGCTATTCCAATTCTATTAGGACTTGGCCTTGATGAATTCAGTATGAGTGCAACTTCTATCTTACCAGCACGTACACAAATTAAAGAATTATCAAAAGAAAAAATAGCATCAAACAAAAAGAAAATCCTCTCTCTTGGAACTGCAGAAGAAGTAGTCGATTTTGTTAAAGGTAAAATAGAGTAAAAGGAAAAATGGGAACAACCGCCATATGGTAATTGTTCCCATTTTCTATTATGTAATAATCTCTAATTTTCCCTCAATAGGCGTCCTTTCTCTCATAGGAGGTACTTTTTTAGGAAACCCCATTTGTAGGACTGCTGCAATTTTAACTACATCTGAATCCAACCCTACTGATTCATGAAACTCTTGGTCATACATATAAGGTGTAATCGTCCATAAAACCCCAACTCCATATTGCCAAGCAGCCAATTGCACATTCTGAATAAAGGCACAAACTGCTGCATATTCCTCATCATTTCGAATTGGATCATTTTCTTTTTCATAGTAAATTAATGCATGATGTGGAATAGCATTTAAAAATTCCCTCATGGAATCTATCATTTTGAGAGTCTTTTCATCTTTACTAGTTTTAATCATCCCTATACGTTGATAACTTTTAATTACTTCCTCTATGAAATGATTTTTACCCGATTTTTGATACAGTTTAATCTGCCATGGTTCTTTCATATAATGTGTTGGTGCGTAAGTCCCAAAGGTGAAAATTTCTTTTAATAGTTCTATGTCTACTTCTTCTTTTTTAAAACTGTAAATGGATCTGCGTTCTTTTATTGCATCTAATAGTAAGATTGTCATCACCCCGATTGGTTCTTATTCGAATGAATTACCTGTCATCGTCGTCATAAATTTGATATAAAACTTCTTGTAATCAAAATCAAATGCAATTCTATGTTTTTTAATTTCTTTCTCTGTCTCTTCTTGTAGACTACCAAAACCACGGATATCTGCAATACTTTGTCCTCTCTCCGTTCCTTTGGTTGCCTGGACGATATGAACTGGAAGCTTTCGATATACAAACAACCCTGCATTTTCCACTGCCATCAAAGTAACAACATCATGTAATGGACTTCCCTGGACATTAGGATTACGTTTTTTATAGAAGTCATAGTAAAAATCTAATATTGTTTTTATTATTGTGATTGGATTATTTTTATCTATGTAATCAACCATCTGAGGAGTTGCAATGGCCCGTTCTGTTACATTCAATGGAATAATCGTAACGTTTTCTCCATAAGTAAGAACGATTTGTGCTGCAACAGGATCGCCATGAAAATTTGCTTCCGATACCGCTGTAACATTTCCAGGAACCCAAAATGCTCCGCCCATTACATAGATTCCTTTAACTTCATTAACTAAATTTGGCGATACTAAAAACAAAGTGGCTAAGGAAGTAAGTCTCCCAATATTTACGATTACTAATTCATCCTTATACTTTTTTATTATTTCAATTACTCCATCAAAGTTTTCAAAGTCCGCTTCATCATTAGCAGTTTCTGGAGGGATAATTGGTCCTAAACCATATTCACCGTGGATTTCAGTAGGATATTCAACAGAATCTGAAGTCATTGGATACTTTGCACCTAAAAAAACTGATATATCTTCTACTTCCCCTGTTTCAAACAGACTTCTAACATAGTTCGTATTTGCAACAGCGTTTTCCCTTGGAATATTCCCATAATCTGCGACTACTCCAATAATATCAATATCATCATTAAAATAAGCATATATCAGTGCAATTGTATCATCAATCCCAACATCTCCAAAAAGCAATACTTTTTGAGTCACCAAAATCACTCCTAGTAGGTATTATTTTAACAATATGTAAACCTATTTTGTCCTATGCAGTAATGACCAATTACTCGATTAAAATTAACCTTTGTTTTTTCAAAAATGTATCCTCAAGTATAATATCCTGAGAACCTGTCCTCCGAGTATTATTAGATTTAATGGCACAATGTGCGATTGAATAATATTGTTGGGGGATTTTTTTTATGACGAAAAGAATATTTAGGTTAATTATTGGTTTAACAACAATTGGAATACTTCTAAGCGGATGTTTCGGCGATGGTATATCAATACCTGTTGGAGATGGAGAAAGTATTAAGATTGGAACAGATGAAGAAGATGGAGTTTCCTTTGAAGCTACTGATAAAAATGGAGAGACTGTATCATTTAATGCTTCATCTGACGGGGAAATACCTGAGGATTTTCCGGATTATATTCCTTTTCCAAGTGATTTCCAGGTAAATGCTACGACTACTATAACCGAAAACGGTGAAAAGGGGATGAATGTTAGCTATCAAACGGACAGTGCCACTTTTGAAGAAGTATGGGATATGTACCAAAGCTTTGCTGAAGATAATAATTATGAAGAAATTACTTCAATGACTTCTAATGATTACAACACTATGTTAATAAACAATGAGAATGAGTCGATTGGGATTACAGCCTTTGCAGAGGAGAATGAAGACGGCAATAATTTTGTTACAGTTAATATTGTACACCTTAAAGTATCCGAAGAATCTAATCAGGAAGAATAAAGTGTACCTGAAGTTGAATAATAGGGGTTAATTTATATATATCCCTTATAACGTAATGAATGCTGACTCAGTTACCATAGCTTGCTTTATTCTTATGCTACGCATCGACTTGGCTTCTCGATTACCGTAGATCGGCTTTCCCTTGATCTACGGGCATCGAGTCGACTTCTCGATTACTGTAGGCAGCCTTTTGCTTTCGATTCCGGCATCGATTGGCCTTCTCGATTACCGTAGACAACACTTTGCTTTTGCTTCCGGCATCGAGACACCTTCTCGATTACCGTAGACAACCTTTTCCTTTCGATTCCGGCATCGAGACTCCTTATCGATTACTGTAGACAACACTTTCCTTTCACTTCCGGCTTCGAGACACCTTATCGATTACTGTAGACAACACTTTCCTTTCACTTCCGGCTTCGATACGCCTTCTCGATTGCCCTACCACCATTTCACTCGATTCTAAGGTTATTGAGACACCTAATAATCCAAAAAAAGAAGCTTGGACCCCCAAGCTTCTTTTACATATTATTTATTATTTAAGTTATAGAATGATGCTAAGCCACCGTATTCACCCATGCCAGCTAGTTCGTCTTCAATGCGTAGTAATTGGTTGTACTTCGCTACACGGTCTGTACGTGATGGTGCACCTGTTTTAATTTGTCCAGCATTTGTTGCAACGGCAATATCAGCAATAGTTGCATCTTCTGTTTCACCAGAACGGTGAGAAATAACTGCAGTATATCCTGCACGTTTTGCCATTTCAATTGCTTCGAATGTTTCAGTTAGAGTACCGATTTGGTTCACTTTAATTAAGATGGAGTTTCCTACACCTTGTTCAATCCCTTGAGATAGTTTAGCTGTGTTCGTAACGAATAAATCATCTCCTACAAGTTGTACGCGATCACCTAAACGCTCCGTTAACAATTTGAAGCCTTCCCAGTCATTTTCATCTAGACCATCTTCAATCGAAATAATTGGGTATTTGTTAATCATTTCTTCATACCAATCCACCATCTCTTCAGAAGTACGAACAACGCCTTCTCCTTTTAGATTGTATTTACCATCTTCGTATATTTCAGATGCAGCAACGTCCATCGCTAATTTAACTTCTTCACCTGGTTTGTAACCAGCAGCTTCAATCGCTTCCACAATTGTTTGCAATGCTTCTTCGTTTGAGCCAAGGTTAGGAGCAAATCCACCTTCATCACCAACACCAGTGTTATAGCCTTTAGATTTTAGTACTTTTTTCAGGGAATGGAAAATTTCTGCACCAGTACGTAATGCTTCTTTAAAAGTAGGTGCTGCTACAGGCATTACCATGAATTCCTGAATATCCACGTTATTGTCTGCATGTTCCCCACCATTTAAAATGTTCATCATTGGTGTAGGAAGTGTTTTTGCATTGAATCCACCTAAGTAATTGTATAATGGTAACTCTAAGTAACTTGATGCTGCGTGTGCACAAGCCATGGAAACACCTAGAATTGCGTTTGCACCTAGTTTCCCTTTATTTTCTGTCCCATCTAAATCAATCATTAATGCATCAATTATGTTTTGACGAGTAACATCAATACCAATTAATTCTGGTGCAATGACATCATTCACATTATCGACTGCTTTTTGAACACCTTTTCCTAAGTAACGATCATTGTCCCCATCACGTAATTCAACTGCTTCATATTCACCAGTTGATGCACCACTTGGAACTAGTGCAGAACCGAATGCACCGGACTCTGTAAATACTTCCACCTCAACTGTTGGGTTACCACGGGAATCTAATACTTCACGAGCATAAACATCTGTAATATAAGGCATAACAATCTCTCCTTCATTTCTACTAATTTGTATTCTTATTTATTTTGACCAAAACTATTTAATTAATGATGTACCTGTCATTTCTTTTGGTTTGTCTATCCCTAATAATTCTAATAATGTTGGTGATAAATCTGCTAAAATTCCACCATCACGTAATTCGATACCATCTTTTGTTACGATAACCGGAACAGGATTGGTTGTATGGGCAGTCATTGGATTGCCTTCCATCGTAACTACTTCATCTGAGTTACCGTGGTCAGCCGTTATGATCGCATGTCCACCTAATTCAATAATCTTATCTACCACTTTACCTAAACATTCATCGACTGCTTCAATGGCATCAATTGTTGGCTGTAGCATGCCAGAATGACCTACCATATCAGGATTAGCAAAGTTTAAAATGATAGCATTATGTTCTTTAGAATCCAGTTCTTTTAATAATGCATCTGTTACTTCATAAGCACTCATTTCAGGTTTTAAGTCGTATGTTGCTACTTTGGGTGAATCAATTAACACTCGTTTTTCACCAGGAAATTCTTGCTCACGACCACCACTCATGAAGAAAGTAACGTGTGGATACTTTTCTGTCTCTGCAATACGTAGTTGTTTCATATTGTTCTGGGCCAATACTTCTCCAACCGTATTATCTAAGTTTACAGGTTCATAAGCAACATAACCATTCACTGATTCACTGAAATCCGTTAACATAACGAAATCAAGGTTTTTCGGTGGATTCTCTCCACGATCAAAATCGTGAAAATCCTCGTTAGCAAACGTACGGGAAATTTGTATAGCACGGTCTGGACGGAAATTATAGAAAATAATCGAATCATCATCTTCTACTTTTCCAACCGGACTTCCACTTTCATCCACGATAACCGATGGAATCACGAATTCATCATGGATTCCATTTTTATAGGAGTCGTCGACAACCTCTTGAGCTGATTTATAGGTAGGTCCTTCACCATGAACCATTGCATCGTATGACTTTTTCACTCGTTCCCAACGCTTGTCACGGTCCATAGAATAATAACGGCCGGAAATTGTTGCGATCTGACCAATCCCTAATTCTTTCATTCTAGCTTCCGTTTGTTCAATATACCCTTTAGCTGTCTGTGGTCCAACATCACGACCATCAAGAAAAGCATGAACAAAAACTTTATCCAAATTTTGATCTTTAGCAAGTTTTAATAAAGCAAATAGATGTTCTATATGACTATGAACGCCACCATCTGATAAAAGACCAAAGATGTGCAGTGCTTTATTTTTCTCTTTCGCTTTATTAATCGATTTTAGAAACGCTTCTTTTTCATAAAACTCGCCCTCTTCAATGGACAAGTTCACACGAGTCAAGCTTTGATAAACGATACGGCCAGCTCCAATGTTAAGATGGCCTACTTCTGAGTTACCCATTTGTCCTTCTGGTAAACCAACTGCTTTTCCACTAGCCTCTAACTGATTGTGTGCATACTTTTCCCAAAAACGATCGAAGTTTGGCTTTTTTGCTTGCTTGACTGCATTTCCTTTATCCTCATTCCTTATCGCGAATCCATCAAGGATAATTAATGCAGCTAATTTATTATCACTCATTTTGCTCCTGCCTCCACAAGCTGTAAAAAGCTTTCAGACTCTAAACTTGCACCACCAACTAGTGCGCCATCGATGTCAGATTGAGCTAATAATTCATCAACATTAGCAGGTTTTACACTTCCACCATACTGAATGACAACTTGTTCAGCAATTTCTTCAGAAGTTACTTCCTTCACTACTTCACGAACGTGCGCACATACTTCATTAGCATCTTCACTAGAAGCTGTTTTTCCTGTGCCGATTGCCCAAATTGGTTCATAAGCTATGATTGTCTTTGCAACTTGTGCTTCTGAAAGTCCTTCTAATGCCTTTTTCACTTGGTCGCCAACTAATGCTTTTGTTTCGTTAGCTTCACGCTGCTCTAACGTTTCCCCAACACAAACAATAGGTGTTAAGTCATGGTTGAAAGCTGCATGTACTTTTTTATTAACTGTTTCATCCGTTTCTGCAAAATACTCTCTGCGTTCAGAGTGACCTAATACAACATGAGTTACTCCAATGTCTTTTAACATGACTGGGCTTACTTCACCAGTGAATGCTCCATTATCTTCAAAATGCATGTTTTGCGCACTAACTTTCACATTAGTACCTTTTGCTTTATCTACTAACGATGGTAAGTGTACATATGGAGCACAAACAATTGCTTCTACGTTATCGTTGTTAGGAATCTTATCTTTTACATCGTCAATAAATTGGTTCGCTTCAGCTAGAACCTTGTTCATCTTCCAATTTCCTGCAATTACTTTTTTACGCATTCTCTCACCTCTACATCATTGTATTTCTCACTTTGCAAGCAAATTTTACTTATCACTCAATGCTGCTACACCTGGAAGAACTTTACCTTCCATAAATTCTAAAGAAGCTCCTCCACCAGTTGAAACATGGTCCATATCTTCAGCAAAACCAAATTTCTCAACTGCTGCTGCTGAATCTCCACCACCAATTACAGTGTACCCCTCTGTGTTTGCTAACGCTTCTGCAACACTTCTAGTACCACCTGCGAATGCATTTAATTCAAATACACCCATTGGTCCGTTCCAAATGATTAGTTTTGAATCAGTTACAATTTGACTATATTTCTCACGAGTGTCTGGGCCGATATCTAATGCTTCCCAGTCAGAAGGGATCTCATTTATTGGTACAATCTTAGTGTTAGCATCCTCACCGAAATCATCTGCAACGACTGCATCAACAGGAAGTACAAAGTTTACACCTTTTTCTTCTGCTTTTTTCATGAAATCTTTTGCTAATTCTATTTTATCCTCTTCTAGGAGTGATTTTCCAATTTCATGACCTTGCGCTTTAATAAAGGTATAAGCTAACCCTCCACCAATTATTAAGTTATCCACTTTATCTAGAAGGTTATCAATGACGTTAATTTTATCTTTTACTTTTGCTCCACCAATAATTGCTGTAAATGGACGTTCAGGATTTTCAAGTGCTTTTCCTAATACCTCAAGCTCTTTTTCCATTAAAAAACCAGCTGCTGATGGTAAATGCTCGGCAATCCCAGCAGTTGATGCGTGTGCACGATGTGCTGCACCAAACGCATCATTTACATAGAACTCAGCCAACGCTGCAAACTCTTTAGCCAATGCAGGGGCGTTTTTCTCTTCTCCAGCTTCAAAGCGAACATTTTCTATAAGTAAAATGTCGCCATCTGCTAGTTGTGATATAGCTTCATTCACTTCACTACCATATACGGCATCTGTTTTCGTAATATTTTTTCCAATTAGGTCACTTAACCGTTTGGCAACTGGATCTAATCGAAGTTCTTCAACTACCTGTCCTTTTGGACGACCAAGATGACTAGCTAAAATTACAATTGCCCCTTCTTCGGACAAATGTTCAATTGTAGGTAAGGCTGCCTTAATTCGTGTATCATCGGTTACTTCACCATTTTTCATAGGTACGTTAAAATCAACACGACAGAAGACTTTTTTTCCTTTTACATTAAGGTCTTTGATGGTTTTTTTATTCATCTTATACCCTCCCAAAATATGTATAATATCATCTTTTTAGATTACCCATGATTTCAAAACTTACGCATATCTATTATAACAAGAGAAAGGAGGAGGAACACTGCCCTCCTCCCATTACTTAAACTATTATAGTCCTTGTTTAGCCATATATGCTGCTAAGTCTACACAACGAGTAGAATAACCCATTTCATTGTCATACCAAGATACAACTTTAACTAAGTTATCTTCCATTACCATTGTTGATAGACCATCTAAAATAGAAGAGTGTGGATTTCCAACAATATCTCTAGAT
Source organism: Ornithinibacillus halophilus (assembly GCF_900129485.1). GTDB lineage: Bacteria > Bacillota > Bacilli > Bacillales > Amphibacillaceae > Ornithinibacillus > Ornithinibacillus halophilus. Next base: position 22,997 of record NZ_FQVW01000007.1, on the reverse strand, counting down.
ACTAATGGCTCTTCACTATATTCTAGTACACCTTTTAGATCACCTTCAGCAGCTGATTTGAATGCACCATTAATTTCTTCAACAGATGCATTTTTGTCTAGTTCTACTACTAGGTCAACTAGTGATCCATCTGGAACTGGTACACGTGCAGCCATACCATTTAGTTTTCCTTCTAATTCTGGTAGCACTAGGGAAACAGCTTTTGCAGCACCAGTAGTAGTTGGGATAATATTTTCTGCTGCAGCACGAGCACGACGATAATCTTTATGTGGTAAATCTAAAATTTGTTGATCATTTGTATAGGCATGTATTGTTGTCATTAGACCACGCTTAATTCCAAAGTTGTCGTGTAGAACTTTTGCAAATGGTGCTAAACAGTTTGTTGTACATGAAGCATTGGAAACAATATCATGTTTGCTTGCATCATAATCTGTATGGTTTACACCCATAACTACCGTGATATCTTCATTTTTAGCTGGTGCTGAGATAATTACTTTTTTAGCTCCTGCATCAATATGTTTTTGTGATGACTCACGGTCAACGAAACGACCAGTTGACTCGATTACTACATCAACACCTAAATCTCCCCAACCAAGATTTGCTGGATCACGTTCGGCCATTACTTTAATTTCTTTTCCACCTACAACGATATTATTTCCATTTACAGAAACTTCTTCTTCCAATTTTCCGTGAACAGAATCATATTGTAATAAATGAGCTAGCATGTTTGCATCTGTTAAATCATTAACAGCTACTACCTCTACTTCACTATTTTTAAGTGATTGACGAAATACATTACGCCCAATACGTCCAAATCCATTAATACCAACTTTTACTGCCATGATATATTCCTCCTAAAGTATATATGTTTTAATATTTAAAGGGAATAATCCCTTAATATCTCCATCGCTGCTGCCTCATCCGTTATTAGTAAATCACTTTTACCTTGTTTAAAATAGGACGCAATTGCTTGTCCTTTCGATTTGCCACCAGCAACTGTAATTACATACTCAATTGTCTCTAAATCTTCCAATTGAATTCCTACAGTTCTTACTTTGTGTACAACAGTACCATCCTGATCGAAATAGTATCCAAAAGCCTCACTTACAGCCTTCTTCTTCTGTAAATCTGTTAATATGGATTCTGGTGTCTTACGTCTTGATGCCATCGTTAGAGCATCCCCTATCCCGTGCAAAACAACACTAGCACCCTTTATTAGCTGTAAGACCTCATTAATCGATGGTTCATTGATAATTGATTGGTAAGAAGTTTCACTAATTGGGTCTGGCACATACAGTAAACGATATTCCCCATTAGACTTTCTTGCCATTTCAGCTGCAATTGTATTCGCTTGGTTTTCTACCTTTTCTCCTATTCCACCTCGTGCAGGGACAAAAAGGTAGTTTGCAGCTCTTTCCAAAGGTGTCATTACACTAGCTACAGCTGCCATCGTTGTTCCTCCAGTTACTGCTATGGAAGAATCATCCGTAACGACACGTTTTAGATACGCAACACATGCTTTTCCAAGTTCCTGCTTTACCCAATCATGTTCATCACTATTTCCAGGTACAACAATGACATCCTTTATTTGTAATGTTTCCCTTAGTTGTTTTTCTAAAACATTTAAACCCATTATTTCATTCATAAATTGAGTCAATTGCTCTAGAATTAATATACCCTCATTTGTAATTAGCATTCCTTTTGTAGTGATATCAATAAGACCTTGCTCATTTAAAAAGTCGATTTCACCTCGAACAAATCGCTCTGTCAACTTTGTATTTTCTGCAAGCCCCCTTCTTCCAATTGGTTGGAGATTTTTCACACTATGCAGGATTGCATACCTTTTTTGCATGACTTGAAGTAAGTCTGGAACTAATTTTTTTTGTAAATCTATTAAGGCTCTCATTATAAAAGCTCCTTCATATGGGTCAAATAAAGTCCCGCATGGTGCTATTATGTCCCACCTTATGTAAAAAAATACGTACATAAAATCTTATGTACATTAATATTGTACCACATCCTTTTTATAATACAAATATTTACCTTTTTAATTATGAATATTATCTTTCAATGCTTTTTCTAATGATCCTATGTTCAGTTCCTCACAATTTAATGTCGTTTGGTTAATTTGTACATATGGGATAAGAAGTTGGTATTCCTCCAGCCATTCATCTTTCGTATAGATGTCCCGTTCTTCTAATTCAAATGGATAATCATGTTGTAGCATTAACAATAATGCTTTTGCATCATCACAAAGAGAACAGTTATCTTTTGTATAGTAAATTACTTTCATCATAATGTATTTCCTCCTCGATTTTTACGTTTCATGGATGATGGAATATTTAATTGCTCCCTATATTTCATCACCGTACGCCTAGCCACTTGGATACCAAATTCTTCATTTAATTTCCTTTTTATTGTTTCATCGGAAAATGGCTTTTGTTTGTCTTCATAGGCAATTATTTCTTCAATTAGTTTTTTTATAGTAAAGGCTGATGTTTCTGTTCCGTTAGATTGTTTAATGCCAGATTGGAAAAAGAATTTTAAAGGGATCGTACCATAATTTGTTTGGATATATTTATTTCGTATTGTTCGACTGATCGTTGATACATGAACATTCAAAACGTCTGCCAAATCTTTTAAGGTTAATGGTTTTAACATAAACGTACCATGTTCAAAAAATAAAAACTGTTTTTCTACTATTAGTTGTATTACGGATTCTAACGTATTTGTTCGGTACATAATCGCACCTTGTAACCATTCTACCTGATTTTGTTTTTCTTTTAAGTACATTTTTGTTTCCTTGTTCAACTGATCAAACTTCTGATAATCCTGATTCATTCTAATTGCTGGAGATGTCCATTGGTAAAAATCGATTTTCCAGCTTCCTTCTTCTTTATATACATTCGCTTCTGGAATGACATATTCAGGAACTTTAGTATTAATCAATGTACCAGGCTTCGGATGACAGCTTTTTATATTTTCTAATGTTTCAAAAGCCTCTGTTTCTGTAACTTTATAAATATCCATTATTTCTGATACATCTTCATTTGCTACTAAATTTAAATGTTGATTTAATAGTTCTTCAATATACGTATGATACTTATTCATTCTCTTTAATTGAATAATAATACATTCTGATAACGATCTTGCTCCAATTCCTGCAGGATCTAAAGATTGGATGATTCTCAATGCCTCATCTGCATCTGATTCTGAAATAGAACAATGATTAGCTAACATGCTTAAATCAATCGTTAAGTAACCATTTTCATCCAATGAATCAATACCAAAATAGACAGCCTCCTTTATATCCTTCTTTACTTGGATTGTCACGAGTTGTTCCTTTAACTCGTCATACATGGACATAGGCTGCTGGGTTACTTCCTCTATCGGATTATAACTACTATATTTCTCTTTATATGTAGAAATTTCATAATCAAAATTAATATCTTCAATTAACGGGTTTTCATTTGCTAAACTCTGAATATATTCGATCATCTCAATACTTGAGAGTTGGAGAATCTGAATCGCTTGTAAAAGAGAGTGATTCATTTTTTGTTGTAGCTTCTGCTCTTGAACTAATTCTTGCCTCATCTATATTCCCCCTCTCACATATTCTATTTTGCCATAAAACATGGTTCAGGTTAAGTAGAGTATTTTGCTATTCTTTGAACATCTGGTTAAAATATGGTAGCACGAGTTAGAAAAAACCCTTGCTACCATTTTATAATTACGCGCCCAGAGGGATTCGAACCCCCGACAAACCTGGTACCGGAAACCAGTCAGACTTATTATACCACTTTTCAAACCTTACTAAATAGTTATCTTTATGATTAACTTTATCTTTTAGTGTTAGACTATTTCAGTTTATTGAATCCGATTCGTCTGCAAAATTGTTAGCATATTTATCTAAACTTAGATGACTAACTTCATTAAAAATGCCTGTCTATAATATCGTTGTTAATAATTCCTGATAGTTTTTTGAATTCAAGAAGGAATTAAACCAATCCGAGTTGAATATATATAATAGTTAATTATTTCAATCAGTATTAAGTCAAAAAAATTTCACAACAGAAATTTGTATCCATTGATATTTAGAACGTGGAGATCTCTCCAAAAGCAAACAATATCTATGATTTAGTGGAGTTTTTAGTTTTAAAAATAGATAATCTCTACGAAAAACAAGAGGAATAACTATGGCAAGGAAAGTACTTAAGCAAAACTTTGATAAGTTCAATGAATATTGGGGAAATCAGGATATGCTCCTTCATATTACTGATAAAGTACTTAAATCCAAACTATTTAATCAAAAGTGTGGTGAACTATTAAACACTTTCATAATAAGAAAGGGGAATTAGAAAATGAAAGCAATAATTATAACAGTGATTTGTAGCTATGTTTTTATTTTTGTGTTAGGAAGCAACGTAGGATTTTTATTCCCAGGGGTTTTTAATAAACCTGAAACAAGTTATTTTGGACCAGTTTATATGGGATTTATTTTCTTAAGTGCATTAATTGTAGCTTGTACTTTATATATTAAAAATTGTATTGATAAATTAAATAAGAATAAAGAATCTTGAAACTCTAAACATACTATCGAAAAGGGTAAAAGTTTTAATTAAAAAATATCATTAAAAGTCCCCTGAAATTTATGCTCTAAATTTCAGGGGACTGTTCGAAGATTATATTATTAACCTTTTATTTTTATTGATATTAATTTGATACTCGTCCAGTGACTCTGCCAACTCCTGCAACATCCATTGCAACGTTGAAGTTTATTGCTCCATATCCTGGTATTGAGAATCCAGGAGTAATATTTATAGTAGTATGACCATATTCAGCATAAGCTGTTAAATCCTTTCTTCCAGTATGAGCACCATTTAAATCAAATGTAGCACTTCCTGAACGAGCCCACCAATAGTTATCTTGTTGGGTCATAGGAATTCTTATACCTCTACCAAATGATGCTGGTCCATTATTAGCTAAGATTGTAGCGCTCTCATATAAGTATCCTGGGGATCCTGTAATAGGAATATATGTTAATGAACCACTACTAGAAGTTACATGCCAATCATTCCAAGAAACTCCAATGATATCTGTCCTCTTAATTAACGGTACACCAGCCCAAGTCCAATTGACACCTAATTGTGCGTTTGTTCTGTTTGTAAATGAGTTATGTCTAACATATGGCGCAGATAATCTAAGAGTTAATGTTGCTGCAAGTTTAATAGTTTCTTCTTCTTTTCCTTCGTAATTCCTTAATAAGTCAATTTGATCCTTAGAATAACCTAAGTTTTCTAATTCTTTATCACTTAGCTTACTATTAGCTTTTAAATGATTCGTATATACTTCATCTAAATTATGAATAATCTCAATCTCATCTTCGCTAAATCCATTAATCTTTAATCTGCTAGAACTGTTTTGAGACATTTTTTTAAGAGCTTCATACTCATTAATTATAACTGCTTCACCGTTATCGAAATCCTCTGCGCTAACATTAATTGAGAATAGACAAAAGCTTAATAATAATACTAATAAACCAATTGTTTTTTCAATTTACTTCCTCCTAGTAAATAAGTGTATTTTTCTATTTCTTTTTTTATTTCCTCCTTTCATAACTACTAATTCAACAATAAATGATAAATAACCTTCCATTTTAGCTTGGGAAAGTCTTAGTAAAAAAGCACTATTAGACTACAAAAAACTTTCCTACTTTCCTAAAATAAAATAACCCCAGAAAATGAAGGTTAATCGATTTGTATTCAAATTTCGAATAATTCAATTTTAGTACCATCACCAAGTAATAAATACTTTTCCACGGGATCAAGCTTACCACTAACTTTTTCTCATAGCTATAGTTCTGATTATATTTAATAATCACAGTTAGGTTATTATGAATGGCCAGCTGTAGTTTTTCTGCCTCTTTACTTTTTCAGCATTTCAACCGATATGATTATTTAATTTCTTTCGTGAGGAATATTAATGAAAAACAAGAAAAATATTGTTGAACAGATGGGGGATTTGATATTTTATGTATACATATTAACTGGAGTGTCTGTAATTCCGATTTGAGTATTTTTAAATTGGATAAATGATTGTTTTTAAACCATTAACTATTGAAACTATTACTTTATTTGAGATACTATTAGCTGTTCTTGGTATTATTTATTCTATTTATAACAATAATTTAGCTAATCTCAAAGTGTACGAGAAAAATTATAATAACATTTCACAAAAGACAAAGAAATTTGTGTTAAGCCAACAATATATGGGGAGCTCTCCCTAAAAGGCATACTCACGCAACATTACTATTATAAGATGGGGTACATCCAAAAGTAGTTCAAGAAAGATTAGGTCATAGATCGATACAAACAACCTTAGATACTTATTCACATGTTATTCCAGGTATCCAAGAAATTGCAGCAACATCGATTCAAAAATCACTATACAAGAAAGAAGAAAAAGAATCTAGAAATGTTGTTTCGATTGTTAAAAATTAGCTAATAAAATTATTTCGGAATCCGAAGGTTAGAATTCCATAAAAATAGCAAGAGGTTGAAAAACGCTCACCCCCTTGCTACACCTGAATTATAGAACGCGCCCAGAGGGATTCGAACCCCCGGCAAACCTGGTACCGGAAACCAGTGCTCTATCCAACTGAGCTATGGGCGCATATATTTCACACATACGCTATTATAACGCGCATACATTTATTAAACAAGTGTTTTATGATTAGTTTAAAATATCCAGAAAAAGGGTATCCTTTCAAGTATGGATTTTATTACATAATCAAAGAAACAATTTAATTGTTTTCATTTGACCATCATTGACCTTTTAGTTATGATTAAATTAAATCCAATAACAAATGGATGAACGTTATCGAATAAGGAGGATGTTGATATGAATTTAATACCTACAGTTATTGAACAAACAAATCGTGGGGAACGTGCATATGATATTTACTCACGCCTATTAAAAGATCGTATTATTATGCTTGGGAGTGCTATTGATGATAATGTAGCTAACTCAATAGTTGCTCAGTTACTCTTCTTAGAAGCCGAAGATCCAGATAAAGATATTTCTCTATACATCAACTCACCTGGTGGATCGATCACAGCAGGAATGGCTATTTATGATACAATGCAATTCATTAAATCTGATGTATCAACAATTTGTACTGGAATGGCTGCATCTATGGGAGCATTCTTATTAGCTGCTGGTGAAAAAGGGAAGCGTTTTGCACTTCCAAATAGTGAAGTAATGATTCACCAACCACTTGGTGGTACACAAGGTCAAGCGACTGATATTGAAATTCATGCTAAACGTATTGTTGAAATGAAAAAGCGTATTAATGAAATTTTATCAGAACGTACAGGCCAACCAATCGAAGTAATCGAAGCAGACACAGAACGTGATAACTTCATGACAGCTTCAAAAGCTGTTGACTACGGATTAATTGACCGTATCTTAGAACGTAAAGAAGACCAATAGAAAAGAGGCATCCAACTAAGGATGCCTCTTCTTTATTACTATATGTTATTTCTTTCACATACTTAAGTAAAATATAAAATATTAACTATTTGTTGACACAAACGATATCAAGTGAGTAATTGCTTCTTCTTCATCTGCCCCATCAGCAATTAACGTAATGTCTTCACCAGAAGTAATCGCCAAACTCATCAACCCCATAATGCTTTTGGCATTCACCCGTTTACCACCTTTTTCTAAAAATAAATGTGCACTATATCGATTTGCTTCTTGAACAAATTTTGCAGCTGGTCTCGCTTGTAGTCCAGATTCAAGTTCCACCTTTACAGACCTCTCAACCAAGTTTCTCATCCTCCCTATAATTGCAAGCGTTATCATGTTGATTTACTAAAAACTTAGTAAAATTTATTATATCATAGATAAATAATCTTTTACATAATAAACTTCTCCTTATTAGTAAACTTTTGAATTGGATTCTCCTTGACCATTACATGGAGGGTAAATTTAATGTTTGTATAGTGAAAGCAAATTGGTAAAACTAGAGGGAAAGATGGATCATGGATTTGCTCGACTTGAGAAGAAATATGATGGTTACGCGTTGAACTAACTGAGACAATGGAAACTGTCGATTATTTATCTAGTAAGTCATAATAGTTTCTTCACTAGTCACTAGCGCCCGCTCGGAGCCAGACATTTTTAAAAATTATACTCTATTTTCTCATAATAAAAAAACCGAACTAAGCATCCTTATTCTGGATTACAATAGTTCGGTTCCATTGTTGCTTTCATTTATTACCCCAACATTTGACCTTGTTTTATTTTGTCAGCAAACTCATCGATTTTCTTTAAGCGGTGGTTAACGCCAGATTTAGAAATTTTTCCGCTTGAAACAAGCTCCCCTAACTCTTTAAGCGATACATCTTCATGTTGCATACGCAAAACAGCTATTTCTCTTAGTTTCTCAGGTAAAGCATCTAGACCAACAGTCTTCTCAATAAATTGGATATTTTCTATTTGTCTAAACGCAGCACCGATTGTCTTATTTAGGTTTGCAGTCTCACAGTTTACTAGTCGGTTAACAGAGTTTCTCATGTCTCGGACAATTCGAACATCTTCAAACTTAAACAAAGCGTTATGTGCACCAATGATACTTAGAAATGCAGTAATTTTTTCTGCTTCTTTTAAGTATACGATATGTCCTTTTTTTCTCTCTAAAGTACGAGCATGCAAATCAAACATATTTAAAAGATCACCTAGATGATTGTTATGGTCTTCATAAGAATTGAAAATCTCTAAGTGATACGATGAAGTTTCTGGATTATTTATTGATCCACCTGCAAGAAAGGCACCACGTAAGTAGGCTCTTTTACAGCATTCTTTTTTCAAATATTTTTCTGAGATTAAACGATTTATTTGAAAAGGACCTTGTAAAATATCTAAGTCTGTTAACATTTTTTCTACATTTTCTTTCAGGCGCACAATATAGACGTTATTTTTTTTCAACTTCATCTTTTTACGGACAAGGAGTTCAACTGGATAGGTGTAGTTTGATTTAATGAGTGTATAGATTCGGCGAGCAATTGCGGCATTTTCTGTTTGAATATCTAACATATATTTTCGATTAGATACTACAGAAATTGAGCCATTCATTCGAATAAGAGCAGCTAATTCTGCATACGAACAACACTCTTCAATTTCTATCGTTGTTAGTTCTTTCTTTATTTCTGAAGCAAAGGACATTTCCTCTCCCTCCTTTACTAATTAATATTTATTCGCATGTTCGAAATCCATGCTGTTTAAAATCTCTTTATATCAATGAAAATAATAAATCAGCAATTTTACGCGTGTCATGGCGAAGAGTTGGTTTTGTATGATCAATAATATCGCCTTCAATGATTTGTAACCCTAACCCAAGTAAACGGTCGATATCATACACTACAGGTGCAGCATTTTCTTCGGCATACAATTCTCGTATCGGTTTCTCGATTGGTTCATTGTGCACTACAATGGAATCAATGCATCCTTCACCAATATGATCATAAATAGCACTTACATGATCAGCAGCAGTAAAACCTGTTGTTTCCCCTGCTTGAGTCATTACATTACATACATATACTACTTTCGCCTTCGCTTTACGAATCGCCTCATCTATTTTAGGAATAATGATATTTGGCATGATACTAGTAAATAAACTACCTGGTGAAATAACAATTAAATCTGCGTGCTCAATTGCTTGTAACGCATTAGGCAAAGGTTGTACATCCAATGGATCAATAAACACACGCTTAATACGCTTCCCTACCATTGGAATATTCGATTCACCAGATACCAAGGAGCCATCAACCATTTCAGCATGTAAAGTAATATTCTCATTTGAGATAGGTAATATTTCTCCTTTTACATTTAACACTCGAGATATTTCTTTAATGCCCGTATAAAAATCTCCTGTAATGGATGTCATCGCAGCTAGTAATAAATTCCCCATCGAATGACCGGAAAGATCATTCCCATTTTTAAACCGATGTTGAAATAATTCAATTAGCATCGGTTCTACTTCTGACATAGCAGCAATCACATTGCGAATGTCTCCTGGGGCTGGAATGGCCATTTCGCTACGAAGCCTACCTGTACTTCCACCGTCATCTGCTACGGTTACCAATGCTGTTAATTCTGCTGGTAAATGTTTTAGTCCCCGAAGTAGCACTGGCATACCAGTACCTCCACCAATTACGACAATACGTGGTTTCTTTTGTTGTGCCATATTAATGACCCTTTCTTTTGTCAATATCTCGGTGACTTACATGGGTTATATAGTTGGAAGCTAATTGTTTCGAAAAATATTCAGCTAACGCAACGGAACGATGTTGTCCCCCGGTACACCCTATTGCCACAACTAGTTGAGACTTCCCTTCTTTTTTATACTGAGGAAGCATGAACTGCATTAGGTCTAGTACCTTCTCCTGGAATTTTTGTGTGTCCGACCATTTAAATACATAAGAAGAAACGTCTGGGTTTAAACCAGTAAGTGGTTGAAGGTCTGCTACGTAATGTGGATTTGGAAGGAAACGAACGTCAAAAACTAAATCCGCATCAATTGGTAATCCGTATTTAAAGCCAAACGAAAGGAAGTGAACAGAGAAAATTTCTTGCTTTTCTTCTGTATATGCCTTCAATATCTTTTCTCTTAGTTCTTTTGGTTTTAAATCAGTCGTATCAATAATTCGTTGCGCTCTTCCACGCAATTCATCTAAAATCTTTCTTTCTTGTTTAATCCCATTCAGTGGTAACCCATCTGGAGCTAGTGGATGAGATCTTCTTGTTTCTTTATATCGACTTACTAGTTGTTGATCTTTTGCATCAAGGAAAAGGATATGTTCCTCTAACCAATCTTCTTCTCCTAATATATCTAATGCTTCAAATAAAGAATCAAAAAATTCTCGACCTCTTAGATCCATCACTAATGCTACTTTATGGATGTTATTTGTAGAATCACGCATCAACTCTAGAAATTTAGGTAATAACGTAGGTGGTAAGTTATCAACACAGTAGTATCCTAAGTCTTCAAAGCTTTGAATGGCAACCGTCTTACCAGCACCAGACATTCCTGTTATAATCACTAATTTCGTTTCTTGTTCTTTTTCGGTCATTAAGATTCAATCCCCTCTATCATGAGTTCACTCGCTCATCCTTATTAATCTTGGATGGGAGGGTCTAAACGGCAGCTTAGTAGTTCATATTCTTCAGTATAAGAAAAAGCACCATATAATATTTCATTTTTATTCGATGACAGTACATGTTGGAATATTTTTCTGTCACCTTCTGCCATAGGTAACGTGTTTATTTTATCAATTGGAACCCACTCGAGTTCTCCTTCATCACAATCTTTTGTAAGTGTTCCTTGATAAGATTCACTAACAAATGTGAACATCATCCATTCCTTTTGTAGCTCATCTTTGTCAAAAATTGAAAAGGTAAAAACGCCAGCTAATTTGGGATTGTCTAGTGTAAGATCCGTTTCTTCCCAATATTCTCTTATCGCTGCATCTTTAATCGTTTCACCTTGTTCCATTTTTCCACCTGGCATAGCATACCAGCCACGACGTGGTTTCTTTAATAATAATATATGTTCATCTTTAATTACGATGCAATTTGTTACTCGTTGCATTTCTAAAACACCTCTTTCATAGGTAGAGGAATATTTACACACACTATTTCTATTATATTAGAAAATGAATGCTTAGCCAAGGCTTTGAAACATTTGGCAAATCATCTGACTAAGGAAGTCGCAGGAAATCTGGGTTAGACAGCTTTTAATTTTGACTTCTAGCGCAAAAAAAATGCACAGATCCAAAAGAATCTGTGCCAAAAACTAATCTATCTATTAAAAAGGGGGTCAATTAGTTAACTTTATTGTACCCCATCTATATTTCGTGCGTGTTACAGCAACGTTAAAATGCTTTTACTTTCACGATAAAGACTGTTTTTCTTTTAATTTATCGTGCAATTCTTCAATATATGCTTGTGCGGCTTCAGCTGCAATACTTCCGTCTCCAGTGGCTGTTACAATCTGGCGTAATGTTTTGTCACGAATGTCACCAGCAGCATATACACCTGGAATTTTCGTTTCCATTTGCTCATTTGTTTCAATGTAGCCTTCTTCATTAGTGATTCCTAATGATTTAAACGGCTCACTTAACGGTACCATACCAATATAGATGAATACACCATCTGTTGGAAAATCATATTGTTCGCCAGTTTTCACATTTTTTAAAGAGACACTAGAAACCTTACCTTCAGGACCATTGATTTTTTGTGCAACGGTATCCCAAATGAACTCGACTTTCTCATTATCGAAAGCACGTTGTTGTAAGATTTTTTGTGCACGTAATTCATCACGACGATGAACGATTGTGACTTTCTTAGCAAAACGAGTTAAATACACGCCTTCTTCAACAGCAGAGTCTCCGCCACCGATGACAACAAGTTCTCTTTCTTTAAAGAATGCCCCATCACAAACGGCGCAATAAGAAACCCCACGTCCCCCTAGCTCATCTTCACCAGGGATGCCTAATTTCTTATATTCTGCACCAGTTGTAATGATAACAGTACGAGTGTTGTATTCTTTGTTACCTGCTACTACCGTTTTATAGTCGCCATGATCGACAACGTCTTTTATATCACCATACGCATACTCAGCACCAAACTTTTTCGCATGCTCGAACATTTTATTTGATAAGTCTGGCCCTAAAATATGATCATATCCTGGATAGTTCTCCACTTCTTCTGTGTTAGCCATTTGACCACCAGGGATTCCACGTTCAATCATTAACGTATCTAAATTAGCACGAGATGCGTAAACTGCTGCTGTCATCCCTGCTGGACCAGCTCCTGCTATAATTACATCATACATTTTTTCTTCGGACATTGATATCGCCCCTTTTATTATTCTTTATACTATATAGGGTATAAGATTATCCTGTTTACGTCTATTTATTTGCTCAAGCTTTCCAAGGTTCCACTTTATTAGGTAAGGTAGGATGATTTTTGCATCCTTCTTTCCAAATGGTTTCTGCTTTTGATCCTTCTCCTATATGGTATGCAGCAACACTATACCATTGATAATAAGAAATATGACCTTTAACCTTGGACTTATCTAACAAACGAAATCGTTTATAGGCTTCTTGATAATTTTCAGTTCGAGCAAAAGTAATGGCTAATCTTAGCTTCTGCTGTTCATGAATTGGATATACATGTTCCAACCCTTGTAAAAATTGATTGGAAACTTCTTTTGCATCCAACAAATAGTAAAATAGCGCTAAGTTTGTACGGCTGTTTAAATTATTTGGTAGTTCTTCTAATAAATCAATTTCCATTTCAAGTGCTTCTTCTTGACGATTGGCATTAAAAATTGCAAAGGCATATTCATGTTTTGCAATGTGATAATCAGGAAAGAGTGTTAACATTTCCTCTAATACCATAATAGCTTTATCCCATTCTTCATGTTCTAGATGATAAAAGGCTGTTTCTTGGTAAACAAGCAATTCATCTTCATCATCAATTAATGGACCCCAGTCCTCGTCATCATCTTCATCCATATCAATAAGCGTCAGGAGGTCATTCGCTTCTTCGACGAAATCTCCATCAGGGTCTTTTTCTAAATATAGATCAGCATATTTTTTTGCGTCATTTAATAAGCCTAAATGAGCATAATTATTTGCTAATAAATAATAACTATCAACATAATCCTCACCAGAAGACTGTAATACTTGTGTTAACAATTGATTGGCTTTATGGTAAGAACCAATTTCAGTATATATAACAGACAGTTGACAAAGAAATAACGGATTCCTTGGCTTTGCTTCAACTGCTTTATTCATCCATTTTAATGCAATCTCAAATTTTCTTTTTTGAAAAGCTTCCACACCTTTAGTGAAATAAAAATCACCATCAGGGATAAAAGGGATAAGATTGTTAGATTGTCTATTTTTTACTTGATTTGATACATTTTGCATGCATATCCCCCTATTTTTACACATATCGAACAAAGTATACCATACTCTAGATTAGAATTGTATATTATTTCGTAGATGTTTGTTGTAGAAAGGGAACGAGCATTACTGAGTATTGTTGATTGTTTGGTTATTAGTGGCTTTAGCTAGGTTTGTTACTTGCTGGAGGCATCGAGAACAACTTCCTTTTAAATAGAAATCCTCCTATCCAAGAGACAGGAGGATTAACTGGATTATTTTTCTGGAGTGACTGCTTCTTTCAACAATTGCTCTAGTTCATCCGTATATTCTTGTTTTTGGTTGTCATTCCAATCAAGTGTTTTAGCCATATAAGTAATCACTGCTTCTTTATGGTCTCTAACCCAATCTATATTAAAGAATAATGCTCCAGTTCTGCGGATAAAGAAATCGACTGGTTTATAAACAAGTTCATACTCTAACCCATAAATTAGTTCTGCAAATACAAGTGGATCAATTCCTTCTTGGTTTGCTTCATCCGATTTCTCCTGATACAACCCGAATACTTTGTCTACATTTCCACCGTACCTTTGAACTAGACGGTATGCATCATCTTCAGATAGTCCAATTGCTTGGGCTTCTTTTACTTTTTTGTCTTTAAACTGTGCAAATCCTTTTGATCCACCAACATCTCCACCTGATATCGGCATATGCTCTGTTTCAGAATTGGTGTATAATATGCCCTCTTCTTCCTTCAGTTGTTTCACTACCGTGTCTACTGCTTGCTCAGCCATTTTTCGATAACCTGTTAATTTACCACCTGCCATGGAGATGAGCCCAGATTCAGAAACAAAAATTTCATCTTTACGAGAAATTTCACTCGGGCCTTTCCCTTCTTCTGCTACTAACGGACGTAATCCGGCCCAGCTTGACTCAACATCCTTAGAAGTAATTCCTAGTGAAGGGAACATATAATTAATCGCATTAATAATGTAATCTCGGTCTTCTTCTGTCATTGTTGGGTGAGCAATATCCCCTTGATAAGTTGTATCGGTCGTACCTACGTATGTTTTATTATCACGTGGAATCGCAAACACCATACGTCCATCAGGTGTATCAAAATAGATTGCTTGTTGTAAAGGAAATATTGATTTAGGGAAAACTAAGTGAATTCCTTTGGTTAGGTGTAGATGTTTTCCATGCTTTGAGCCATCGATTTCTCTTAATTCATCTACCCATGGTCCACCAGCATTAATGACTTTTTTGGCATAAATTGTATGCTGTTCTCCACTAATTCGGTCTTCAACAACTACTCCTGTCAATTGATTCGTTTCACTATAAATAAAGTCTACAACTTTAGCATAGTTGATGGCATGTACACCATTGTCGACAGCCTTTTTCATCACTTCTATCGTTAAACGAGCATCATCTGTTTTGTATTCCACATAATAGCCTGCCCCTTTTAATCCGTCACGCTTAATTAGTGGTTCTCTGTTAATTGCTTCTTCGGGACTAAACATTTTACGACGTTCACTACGCTTAACCCCTGCTAAGAAGTCATATACACGTAAACCGATGTTGGTCGTAAACGGTCCAAATGTACCCCCTTGGTGAAATGGCAACATCATCCATTCAGGAGTTGTAACATGCGGTCCATTTTCATAAACAATCGCACGTTCTTTTCCAACTTCAGCAACCATTTTTACTTCAAATTGTTTGAGATACCTCAATCCACCATGGACTAGCTTGGTTGATCTACTAGAGGTTCCAGCAGCGAAGTCCTGCATTTCTACTAATGCTGTGTTTAACCCTCTTGTTACGGCATCTAATGAAATACCAGCACCAGTTATTCCTCCACCTATTACTAATAAATCTAATTTTTCTTCTTTCATATTATTTAAAATTTCTTTCCGTTCGTAGCTAGAAAATTTAGCCAAAGTAAACACTCCCCAAACACAAGTATATTTCTGTTCATAATTTAGAAACCTTCCATTATTTTACCCAAGAGACATAAAAAAACCGCAAAACATACTAATACTTATTAGAAAGCATTAGTAGCTTGCGGTTTCTCCAATTCTCCGTCCAAATTATTAACTTACCTAAATCATATCATATTATATTCATTGTGCCAAGAAGATTACTTGAATGCTTGTGCAGCTTTTACTGCCTTTTTCCATCCGTTCATTCTTTCTTCTCGCTCTCTATCAGTTATTTCCACTTCAAATGTTTTATCTACTTTCCATTGTGAAGCAATCTCTTGTTTATCTTTCCAAAATCCAACAGCTAATCCAGCTAAATATGCAGCTCCTAAAGCTGTAGTTTCATTAACAATTGGACGCTCAACAGGTACGTCCAGCATGTCGCTTTGAAACTGCATCAAGAAGTTATTTTTTACTACTCCACCATCAACACGTAATGTTTTAAGATCAATATTTGAGTCAGTAATCATGGCATCAACTACATCCCTTGTTTGATAGGCAAGTGATTCTAATGTAGCACGTACCAAATGTTCCCGACTTGTTCCTCTTGTTAATCCAAAAACAGCTCCGCGAACATCACTGTCCCAATAAGGTGTCCCCAGACCTACAAAGGCAGGAACAACATAAACCCCTTCTGTAGAGTCGACTTTCGTTGCTAGTGATTCACTTTCATTGGAGTTTTTTATTAGTTTAAGACCATCGCGCAACCATTGTACAGCAGAGCCGGCAACAAAAATACTCCCTTCAAGTGCATATTCAACTTTACCATCTACTCCCCAAGCTAAAGTAGTTAATAACCCATGCTCAGATTTTATCCCTTTATCTCCCGTATTCATTAACATAAAACAACCAGTTCCATATGTATTTTTAGCCATGCCTTCTTCAAAACAAGCCTGACCAAAAAGTGCAGCCTGTTGATCACCAGCAATCCCAGCAATTGGAATTTCATGACCTAAAAAGTGAAAGGATACGGTTTGCCCGTAAATTTCTGAGGAAGGTCGTACTTCAGGTAACATTGACTTAGGAATATCTAGAATCTCCAACAACTCATCATCCCATTTTAAATCATAGATGTTGTACATTAATGTTCTTGATGCATTTGAATAATCGGTAACATGTTTCTCTCCGTTAGTAAATTTATAAACTAACCATGAATCAACCGTACCAAATAATAACTCACCATTCTCTGCCTTTTCCCTTGCTCCATCTACATTATCTAAAATCCACTTAACTTTTGTTCCTGAAAAATATGGATCGATTAATAATCCTGTCTTGTCTCTAAAAATATCGCTGTATCCTTTTTCTTGTAATTCATCACATATTCGTGCAGTCTGTCTTGATTGCCAAACAATAGCGTGATAAATTGGTTTTCCTGTATTTTTATCCCACACAACTGTCGTTTCACGTTGATTCGTTATACCAATACCTGATATTTGGTTAGGGTTAATATCTCCTTTTCGTAAAACATCCGCGACACAAGCTAAAATAGAAGTCCAAATCTCATTAGCATCATGTTCCACCCAACCTGGCTTCGGGAAAAATTGTTCAAATTCTCTTTGAGCTGATGCAACGATTTCACCAGCTTTATCGAATATAATTGCTCTGGAACTAGTCGTCCCTTGATCTAGTGCCATTATATATTTCTCCATACCGTGTCCTCCTATGACATTTTCATATTATGCTATTCGCTATCTTACCTAGAAAATCCTTTATTTTATTAGATTTTGCTTCTTGCTTCATTACGGAATAGGATCGAGAGCTCCCATCAATTACCTTTTGATTCCTACTACACTGCAATAGGGCATCGAAGCTTCCATTTATTTTTCCACAATCCGTAATGTCTGTACAAAAAAGGAGTTATTCCTAGAATGAGTTTAAGTTAACTCATTTGAATAACCCCTTGCTGTTAAAAATCCCACAGTTCATCATTCGATGTAGATACTGCAACAGCACCAGCCTCCATGGCAGCATCTACCTCACTTTCAGCATTTACCAATCCACCTGCGATTACTGGCAATCCCGTTTCATCGTGAACTTTATTGATCATACTAGGTATTAATCCCGGTAAAACCTCTACACAATCAGGTTCCGTACGTTTTATCAATTTTATATTATGTTCTAATGCAATACTATCTAATAAAAACATTCGTTGTATGGCGACTAATTTATTTTTCTTCGCTAATTTGATGACATTACCTCGAGTAGATAATATACCCGCAGGTTTAACTTCACGAATTAAAAATTCCATTCCAAATTCATCTGGTTTCAATCCCTGAATTAAATCAAAATGAAGATAAATATCTTTATTCTCTCGTTTTGCATAACTAACTATACTTTTAAGTTGTGATAATCTTGATTCTAAGACTAAAAGAATATCATGATTAGATTGCAATGCTTTCTCAAAATCTTTCATATTTCTAATGGCTGGCAGTACACCTGTTGGTATCATAGTACCTACCTTTCTATACTTAAGACCGATTTTCCATTTCTTCTTTTGAGTAGATAAGCTGCATTGGATTCCCTCCAACAAACGCTCCAGCTGGAACATCCTTATGTACTAGCGTTCCTGCCGATACAACAGCACCGTCACCAATCGTCACTCCAGGTAAGATTGTTGTATTCGCTCCAATTAATACTTCATCACCAATAATGACATCACCAATTCGATATTCCTTAATGAGGTATTCATGTGCAAGTATTGTTGTGTTATACCCAATCACACTGTTAGTGCCTACTTTAATTTTTTCTGGAAACATCACGTCAGGCATTACCATCAAAGCAAAAGAAGTTTGTTTCCCTACTGTCATCCTTAAAAATACACGATATAACCAATTTTTCACACTTAAGAAAGGGGTGTATCTCGCAAGTTGAATAACTATAAAGTTCTTAACCACTTTCCAAAATGAAACAGTTTTATATATATGCCAAAGTGAATTAGCATCTTCAACTTGAAATCGTTCTGTCTTGCGCATCCCCTTCACCTCTACACTAACGAAAGTAACTCACGTATATCCTCTACCATATACGTTGGTTTATATTGCTGTAAAAATTCTCTTCCTTTTAAGGACCAGGAAACACCTGCTGTTAAAACATCAGCATTGTGTCCTGCTTCAATGTCATGGGAGTTATCCCCTACCATTAATGTCGTATCAGGTTCAGCATCTAGTATTTCCATTGCCTGTAGCACTGATTCAGGGTGTGGCTTCGCATTAAAGACATCGTCTAACGCTACGATAGTATCAAAATATTCATATAATCCTGTTACCTTCAGCCCACGTATTGCCGTTTTTCTCATTTTTGTTGTAACAATCGCAAGTTTAATTCCTTTATCTTTTAATTCGTTTACTGTATCTACAACATGAGGAAATGCTTTTACATAATTGTCATGATGATGTAAATTATGATCACGATACGTTTGAATCATTGCTTCTGCTTGATCTAAATTAATGTTTTCAAAAGTTTCTTTTAAAGGTGGTCCATTAAAAGCAAGCAACTCTTCTCTAGTAAATTCAAGACCATACTGTTGAAATGTATGAAGAAAAGATTCCATTATTAAATCATTAGTATCGATTAAAGTTCCATCTAAATCAAAGAGTATTGTACGAATGCTCACTGCTTACTTCCTTCCTATTTCGTTCATCTGCACGATTCCATATAAATGCGATAATCATTGTTAAAACTGTTGCTGTAACTACCCGGATAACCAGTAATGGCCATACAGGAATGCCTAATGGGATAAAGACGAGCGTATCCTCGACAACGGCATGACAAGATACTAAAAAGATTAATGCTAGTGTCATATCTTTACGAGACACGCCATCCTCTTTTACAGCCTGAATCATTAAGCCCGCCCCAAAGGCAAGCCCAATGGTTAAGCCTGCTACAAGCGTCATAGAAGTATTTTTTTCCATCCCTAACAATTTAGTAATTGGTGCAAAACCATTCGATAATTTTGCTAAATATCCTTTTTCACGTAGTATCTGCATCACAATCATTATCGGGATAACAATTAAGGCAAGTTGAACAATGGCCCAAAAGGCTGTTTGAATACCTTGGAAGGCAATTTCGCCCCAACCTGTAGGGGTTGCCTCTTCAGAAGAAATGAGTCCATACTTTGCAAGTTCAGAACCACCATTCCATACTAAATTAATTATAAACGCAGAAACTAATGCTAACCCCACTCGTACGCCAACGATAATCCACCATTTGACCCCAACTCTAGTTGCTACAGCGGATTCAATAATTAGATTGTGAGAGAAGGAAAGCATGACAGCCATAATAAAAACTTCCTTCACGGTAAAATCAAAAGAGACGATCGCTGCTATCCCTGCATATAGATTTAAGGTATTCCCTAAAACAAGTGGTACCGCAGCTTCACCGGAAAGTCCGAGTAACCCCATAATAGGACTGACCAAGTCAATGATCCAAGGTAAAACAGGTGTATATTGTAGTATCGTGACAATTAATGTAATTGGAAAAATAACTTTTCCTAATGCCCACGTCGTATTTAAACCTTCCTTAAAACCACGGTAAATAATTCCTGACAACCTAAAGCTCCTCTCCCAAATCTACGTTATTTTTTCTTTTTTTTATTTTTACCTTTATTTTGTTTTTTCTTTTTTGTATCAACATCATTATAACGAGTTGTTACCGTTTTTCTACGATAAATAATTAGGATGATCGCAATAATAATAGATAGAGCTGATACAAACATTGCTGTTCGAATAAAGCCAAACATGTATAAACTGTCCGTTCTCATCCATTCAATAAAGAAACGGCCAAATGAGTAACCAATCACATAAGTTAAGAAAATCTCACCACGGATTAGATTTTTTCTACGTAAAAGTAGTAATAAGACAAGAATCAAAATGTTCCATAACGATTCATACAAGAATGTAGGATAGTATGTAACCCCATCAATACACATTTGATTCATAATAAAATCAGGTAAAATCGTTTCATGAAGATTTAATAGTGTTTCATTTTTGATGGCATCTCCATGTGCTTCTTGGTTCATAAAGTTTCCCCAACGACCAATTGCTTGCCCTAAAATTAAACTAGGTGCAGCTATGTCGGCCAATTGCCAGAAAGGAATTTTCTTCACTCTTGCAAATACTACTGCTGTTAATACCGCTCCAATTAATGCACCATGGATCGCGATTCCACCATGCCAAACCGCAAAAATCTCCCACCATGGACCATCCTTATATCGATCCCATTCAAAAATGACATAATACATTCTTGCAAAAAGGATGGAAATCGGAATAGCAAACACAACTAAATCTACCATTAAATCTTTCTTTAAACCTAAACGTTCTGACTCTCTCATCGCTAAATATAAGCCTAAAAATGCCCCTGTTGCTATAATAACTCCGTACCAGTAAATTGGTAAAGTTCCTATTTGTAGGAACACGCGATCCAGTGGTGCTGGACAACTCATGAAACCACTCCCTATTCTATATCTTTTTCTTGGTCAATCATGGTGGATAGTCGTTCTGAAAATTCCTCTGCTGCATTGACACCCATTCGTTTTAACCGGAAATTCATAGCCGCTACCTCAATAATGACAGCTAAGTTTCGTCCTGGTCGTACCGGAATAGTCGCTTTTGGTAACTCGACATCCATGATTTTCATTTTATCTTCATCTAGCCCTAAACGATCGTACTGTTTATGTTGATCCCATAGTTCAAGATTAATAATCATCGCGATTTTTTTGTAACTTCTTACTGCACCTGCGCCAAATAATGTCATAACATTAATAATCCCTAATCCACGAATTTCTAATAGATGTTCGATTAGAGGCGGAGAATTACCAATTAATGTGTCATAGTCTTCTTGGCGAATTTCTACACTATCATCTGCTACTAGACGGTGCCCTCTTTTTACTAGCTCCAGAGCAGTTTCACTTTTACCGACACCACTTTGCCCAGTGATTAAGACACCAACACCGTAAATATCCACTAGTACACCATGAACAGCAGTAAATGGAGCAAATTTTGCTTCTAAAAAGTTCGTTAAACGACTAATCACTCTCGTTGTTTTCCTCGGCGAATGTAAAATAGGTACGCCTGAATTATTTGCAGCTTCTATTAAAATCTCTGGTATTTCCATCCCTCTTGAAACAACAATACCTGGAGTAATATCCGTACATAATTTCTCTGCGCGGTCTTTTTTTTGTTCATCAGTTAAGTCCATAAAATACGTCATTTCCGTTTTTCCTATTAATTGTAGTCGTTCTTTCGGGTAATAACGGAAATACCCAGTCATTTCGATACCAGGTCTCGAAATATCGCTGGTCGTTATTTTACGATGAAGTCCTTCTTCACCTGCAACTAACGTTAAATTAAAATTCTCTAGTAAATCTTTCGTTCGAATTATCGTTGACATATGTACATCCTCCATTAGTTCAAAACTAACTGCTTAATATTGTAGCATAATTTCCCAACAGGTAGGAATTGCTATGTTTCAATTTTCTCCTAAATCCACAATTTTAATAATATCGGTTATCAAAGTGATTTTCATTGATGTAGGTCAACAAAATAACGGATTCAGGATTCATCAGGTTTACGCAATGAATCCTCTTTCCGTTATTCCTACTATAATACCCTATTTTCGGTGGTTCACGGTTCCTCGTTCCGTTATTCACCCTTTTCAACCTATAATTCTAGTACTTTTACTAATATAACGGAACCAGAATCCGACTCGTACCGAATTCAGCTGTTTTTCGAACATTTAAAGGAACCACGATTCATCCAAAACACTTGATGAATCCTCGTTCCGTTATTGCTACTATAATACCCTATTTTCGGTGGTTCACGGTTCCTCGTTCCGTTATTCACCCTTTTCAACCTATAATTCTAGTACTTTTACTAATTTAACAGAACCAAAATCCGACTCGTACCGAATTCAGCTGTTTTTCGAACATTTAAAGGAACCACGATTCATCCAAAACACTCGATGAATCCTCTTTCCGTTATTCCTACTAAAACACCCTATTTTCGATGTGACACGGTTCCTCGTTCCGTTATTCACCCTTTTCAACCTATAATTCTAGTGCTTTTAC
>NZ_FQVW01000023.1 GCF_900129485.1 Ornithinibacillus halophilus | reverse complement strand
ACTTGGTTAGGCTTCCTAGCACCCTTGCGCTGAGGAAGCCCACTGCGTAGCATTACTTGTAGACGCAAGCGCATCATGGGGTCTCACCGATGCCTTTGTTCCCACAGAACAAGAAAGGCTTCGAAAGCTTATACATCGCACGAAGGAAATTGTTCATTATTTCCGAGGAGTCTACGTATATTCCCTCCGCTAAGATAGCAATTTGTTCGTCTTTGGTAATGACTTTTTAGTTATGTCCCAGCGTCTTCTTTAAATTAATAGCTACTCACTTTGCTTATGCGCGAATCCATTTCCAGATTTCTTTTGGTGTTGCATTTTTACCATACATTAGAATGCCAACTTTAAATATTTTTCCTGCTAGCTTCATAAAGATCCAAATACTGATGATTAGGATAACTAGAGAAATAATGATTTGAATCCATGGCCATTCTTCTAAAAGAGACAGGCGCAATAATAGGACTCCAGGTGAAGTGAATGGCACGTACGAACCAATTTGAGCCATTAATCCATTTGGATCACTTACAACTGGACCAATAAAGATAAATGGTAGGAATGGTAGCATCATAACCATACCTTGGAAGTTACCAGCTGTTGTCATATCAGCCATCGTTGCCCCAACACCGACAAATATAGCGGCGAATAGAAGGTAACCAAGAATAGCAATACCGACTAATAATAGTACTTCAGGTACTAATAAATACTCCATAATTGGAATATCAACTCTCCATAAAATCACCGGTAGAACCAGAGCAATCGATACAATTGCTTGAATCAAGCCTAATACAAAATAACCATAAATCTTACCCTGCATTAGTTCACCAGGTGTTAAGGACGAAAGAATAATCTCAGCAATTTTATCTTTCTTTTCTTGTGAAGCACTTTGGAATATGGCCATACCAGTGAAGACAATGGATAACATGATAAATCCAGCAAATGCACCTGGAATAGCACGTTCTAATATATCTTCTTCGGAACTACCAAAGGGTGAAGTCGTCTCGACGTTAGACTCATCTAGTGTCACGTTGGCTTCTTCAAAATAAAAGCCGCGTGACACTATTGCTAACTCTTCTTCAGATAAACCTAATTGCTCCATTTGTAATGCTTGTAATGGAGTCTCTAAGAATTGCACTTGGTTCATGAAGAAAGGATCAATCTCATCACTAGTGTAAACAGGGATTGTACCGTCAACTAGTGCTTGTTCATTCAAGAAAATATAAGCTGTGTTTTCTGCACTTGCTACTTCACTTTCAGCTTCTGATTCTTCAATGTCTGTTTGATGCAATTCCCAATTAAATCCAGTTTGTTCAATTGATTCCTCTACACTTGCAAAGATATCTAATTGGTCGTTAACAAACACACGTGTTAACTCTTCTTCAGCTTCTTCATCTGAATCACCAAAGAACATCCCAAATGCAATAAATCCAATCATGATTAAGGGGGTAATAAATAATCCAATTAAAAAGGTTTTATTTTTCATATTTCGTCTGATTTCCCACTTTGCTACCTTCATCGAGTTACGCATTTACTTCACCTTCTTCCTGGATTAAATTTTTATCGGTTGCAATATCTACAAAAATCTCATGTAGTGAGATACGATTTATTTTTAACTCTTGAACATTTAAGTGGTCTGGTAAGTTTTTCAACCATGATACGGGTTCTACGTCTTTATCAAGATGCAGAACAGTAGCAGAACCATCTTGTTCAATACGTTGCACATTTGGTATGTTCTCCAAGTCGCGGATATCATTTTTACCATGAACAGTACATTTAAAGTTTGCATATTTCGTTTTTACTTCATCTAATGTGCCGTAAATAACTTTTTGCCCATTTTGAATCATAAATAGACGGTCACACATTTCCTCTACTAAATTCATTTGGTGTGAAGATAGAAGAATGGCAGTACCCTTATTTGCCAGGTTTCTAATCTCATCTTTAAAAATCTCCTGGCTTACAGGGTCAAGTCCAGAAAAAGGCTCATCAAGGATCAGCAATTCTGGTTCATGTAGGACTGCACCAATAAATTGAACTTTTTGTCCCATCCCTTTTGATAACTCTTCAACTGATACATTTTCTTTTCCTTCTAAGTCAAATTTCTTTAGGTATTCTAATACTCTAGCCTTTGCTTTATCTAGAGGGTAATTTTTAAGGTCAGCTAAGTAAAGTAAAATATCCATCACTTTTACATTTTTATAAAGACCACGTTCTTCTGGTAAATAACCAATCTTATTTCGTGGGATTTCTTTACCATTATGATGGTGGAAATTAATTGTTCCATTATCTGGATACATAATCCCCATAATATTTCTTATAGTTGTTGATTTACCGGCACCATTTGGCCCTAAGATGGCCATGATTTCGCCTTTTCGAACGTCGAAAGAGATGCCTTTTAATGCTTTTTTGTCTTTGAAGGACTTCTCTAATCCTTCAACGGTTAACATGACTTCCATTAATATACCCCTCCATTTATGTATCGTCGGTATTAAGCAGTAAAATCATTACTACAGAAAGAATAACATAAAACCAATGCATAATCCTTTTCCTATTGTATTACGATTATAAGGTGTAAAGGTTTCATCTAAAAAGTAGCAGATGTTCACATTTTTGACATATACACCTTAATTAATGTGAAAAAGTGAGCAAAAAAGTATTTACGTTTTTAAGTTCACATGGTATTATCAAAGTGTAGTAAAGATAACAACTTCATTCATGAATGTGAATCTTTGAACAAGTAAAATATTACAAAAAACAAGGAGTTGACTATAATGATTATGAATTTTATTCGCAATAATAAAGTAGTAGCAGGTATTTTAGCAATCATTCGAGTTTATATTGGGTACAGCTGGTTAACAAGTGGTTGGGGTAAAGTAACAGGTGGAGGATTTGACGCAACAGGCTTTTTAAGCGGAGCAGTAGCAAGTGCAGGTGGAGAACATCCAGCAGTACAAGGTTGGTGGGCAACATTCTTAGAAGCGGTTGCTATTCCGAATGCAGGACTATTTAGTTTTCTTGTAATGTGGGGAGAAGTACTTGTAGGTGCAGCATTGATCTTGGGAATCTTCACTAACTTTGCTGCATTAATGGGTATTACAATGAACTTTGCATTCTTATTCAGTGGTACAGTTAGCACAAACGCACAAATGGTATTACTAACAGTATTCTTAATTGTAGCTGGCTTCAATGCAGGTCGTTATGGCCTAGACAGATGGGTAATTCCATTCTTAAAAGGGCATACACCAATTAAAAAAGAAAAAGATCAAAATCAGAAAGATGTAGCTTTAGCATAAAGTGAAGATAAAAAGGTAATACTGCTCGTTACATGCGGGATAAATAAAAAAAGTATTAGGATTCAATTCCTAATACTTTTTTTATACGCTTATTAGATTATTACGATGCTACATATTCCGCTAAGACACTTTGTACTTTATAAATGTTCAGTTGTTTGTTGAATGTTTTTTCTATTGGTACGTCATTTCCTGAAACCCAAATTTTCAATTCGGCTTCTAAGTCGAATGTCCCTGCAGTTTCAACAGAAAAATGTGTAATACTCTTATACGGAATAGAGTGATATTCTATTTTCTTACCTGTGACACCTTGCTTGTCGACTAATATTAATCGGTTGTTCGTAAACACCATTAAATCACGAATTAGTTTGTAGGCATGTTCTACTCTTTCATTAGGCGATAATAATTCATTCATTTCCTTTTCTGCGTCTTTTGTATAATGATAGGTGAATATAAATATCAGAGATGTCTAGCTCCGAGCGCCTGCGACTAGCGAGACTTCCTTCACCTCCGTACGATAAGTCAACATCGACTCCCGTTAGTCGTCGTGTTTCCTTTATCTCCTACGCCTCAGTCCAGTCCGTACGTCGCAAAGCGGGCGCTCTGCGCTTTTCTTATCATCTCGGATGCATTTCCCATCATTCCATCAAATAATCCCATGAAAATCATCTCCTACCATATTTTAACTAAATTTTATCAATAGATTTACAAGTATATAACGAAAGCTTTGTCGAAGTTTAGAAGTTGTACAAATTGTAAACAATGATTGATGATTACTTTTGAACAAGGAGGAAACAATTTGCTTCGAAAATTACTAGTACTACCCATCATAAGTATTACACTAATTGCCTGTGGAAATGCAGATGATGTTGAAGATAATCAAGGGAAAAAAGAAACACATAATGAACCGAGTATTGAGACAGCAAGTATGGAAGATGTAAATGAAAAAGCACTAATAGTTACATTAGAGGATACCAAAGGAGAAAAAGTAGGAAAAGCAAAATTTGAACAAAGGAAAAAAGGTGTGGAAATCACTCTTGTTGCCGAAAATTTACCGCCTGGTACACATGGATTCCATATCCACGAAAAAGGGTTATGTCAGGCTCCAACGTTTGGGTCAGCTGAAGGACATTTTAATCCAACAAAAGCAAATCATGGCTTCAATGATCCAGAAGGTCCACATGCGGGCGATTTACCGAACATTGAAGTAGATGAAGATGGAAAAGTATCTAAAACAGTATTAGCAGAGATGGTTACGTTAGAAGAAGGGCAGGAGCATTCTCTCTTTCAAGAGGGAGGTACCTCATTGATGATTCATGAAAAAGCAGATGACTATCAATCACAGCCATCTGGAGATGCTGGAGAACGAATCGCTTGCGGTGTAATAGCAGAATAAATGAATTTAAATAATATACCCAAAAAATATAACCCCTAAAAAATCTGAACTATTTTACATGGAGAGTTCAGATTTTTTGTTGTCAAATTAACAAATGATACTATTAAAGTTACTATTTAATGATAAAAGTGATAAAAGTTAACAAAACTGTTGACGAATTTGTGATAAAGTAACATAATGGTGTTATAAAGTTACAAAATATGTTTGAAATTAACATTGTGAAGGGTTGATACCATGCAACCGAATAAACGTAGGGAATGGATTTTACAACTACTAAAAGACAATGGAAAAGTTGAAATTGACGAATTAGCAAGAGAATTAGATGTTTCAACAATGACGATACGTAGAGATCTTGATCAACTTGAGGAGGATGGGCAAGTTATCCGAATTCATGGCGGAGCTGTCCTACCAAAACCACTCATTACTGAAACCCCTTTCATTACGAAAGAGAGTAAAAGGATGGATCAAAAGAGAGCAATCGCTAATAAGGCTATATCGTATATTAAAGACGGTCAAACCATCTTGTTGGATTCTGGTACTACTACTTTAGAATTGGCGAGATTACTTAAGCAAAGAGAAAACTTGACCATTATTACAAACGATATCAAAATTGCAGCTGAATTACTTGATAGCCAGTTAAGAGTAATTGTTACTGGTGGAGAATTGCAAAATGATGTTGGAGCATTATTTGGACCACAAACACATCAACTGTTAAAGGATATTCATGTTGATTTATTTTTCTTAGGTGCGCATGCAATTGATCTTAAAGCGGGAGTTACCTCACCTACGTTTGAAAAGTCATTAGTGAAGCAACTTATGATTCAATCAGCTGAAAACACGTGGTTGCTAGCTGATTCTAGTAAAATACAACAAAAGGCTTTTTCTAAAGTGTGTGATCTAAAAGAAATAAATGGATTTATTACCGATAATGAGATATCAATAGATACCAAAAAGGAACTATCTGAATTTATAGAGGTGTTATAACAAACGAGGTGAACATCATGAAAATTGGCGTAGTTGCAGATGATTTGACAGGTGCAAATGCAACAGGGGTACGTTTAAGTAAACAAGGATTTACAGCCGCAACGATCGTCTTTAATGACGAAATCCCTGAATCAAGTGATATCAATGCTGTTTGTATTGATACAGATTCACGATATGCACAAGATGAAATCGTCGAAAAACGTGTCAAAGAAGCAGTTCAAAAATTTCAAGATTGGAATGTTAATGTAATTTGTAAGCGCATTGATAGTACGGTAAGAGGAAAAATTGGGCTAGAAATTGATACCGTTCTCAATTCTCTAGGGGAGGATAGTGTGGCAATCGTTGTTGCTTCATTCCCTGATTCAGGAAGAATATCTTCTGGTGGATATTTATTAGTAGATGGAATACCAGTACAAGATACGGATGTGGCTAAGGATCCGGTAATGCCGATTACCAAATCGTATGTACCGGATATTATTAAGGAACAAAGTGAATACTCAGTTGGACATGTTGGCTTGGACAATGTTTTAACAGGGGTTAAATCATTAACACAATCATTGGAAGAACAAATTAAACAAGGCAAGCGCATTATTGTAGTCGATGCTGTAACAGATGAAGATATTGAGATAATTGCAGAATCCATGGTGAACATACAGCATGTTACGTTAGTACCAGTAGACCCTGGTCCACTGACTGCAGCTTATTCAAAAGTGTATTCTCATCAATTGGTAGAAGCGAGGAAAGTTATCGTAACGGTAGGTAGTGTAACATCACTATCCGGCAGACAACTACAATATTTAAAAGACAAAACGAATTCCACGCCAGTGTATGTTTCAGCAGAGAAATTAGCAACCTTACAGTCTAGTTGGGAAGAAGAAGTGGGCAGAGCGATTGAAGTAGCGTTAGAACGAATTCATCAAGATGATGTCCTTATCATCACGACCGATAAAGAAGGTGCCGGTTTGGTTAACTTTAAAGCCATCGCTGAGAAAGAAAATACTACACAGGATATGTTAGCTAAGCGAATTACAGATGGCCTAGCCAAAATTACTAGAAGAGTATTAGAACAAACAAGTTATCCTATTCAAGGGTGCTTTACTAGTGGTGGAGATGTTACTGCTTCCCTATGTGCATTATGCATGGCATCAGGAATAAAACTTGAAGATGAAGTATTGCCGTTAGCTGCTTATGGCACGTTAATTGGAGGATACTTCCATGGTTTACCGATCGTTACAAAAGGTGGAATGGTTGGAGACAAAAAATCGATTTATGCAAGTGTTAAATATTTAAGAACAATTACTCACAGGAGGGAACAAAATAATGAATAAAGAGAGAGCAATTATTGCAATTCCAATGGGGGACCCAGCAGGTATAGGGCCAGAAATCACAGCAAAATCATTAGTAAATGAAGAAATATATAATATGTGTAAACCAGTTGTTGTAGGAGATGCAAATGTATTTGCTAAAGCAATTGAAATTGTAGATGCAAACTTAACATTAAATATAATTGAAAAACCTGAAGATGGGTTATTTGAACATGGAAAAGTAGATATTATTGATCTAAAAAATATTGATATGGAAGAACTACAATATGGTGAAGTACAAGCTCAGTGTGGTCAAGCAGCATTTGAATATATTAAAACATCTGTTGAACTAGCCAAAGATGGAGATGTGAAAGCATTAGCAACAACACCTATAAATAAAGAATCACTTAAAGCAGCTGGTGTACCTTATATTGGGCATACAGAGATGCTAGAAGACCTTACCAACACGAAAGATCCATTGACGATGTTCCAAGTGAATGGGATGCGCATCTTTTTCCTAACGCGTCACTTATCTTTAAAAGATGCGATCGGGCAAATGACGAAAGAACGCGTTCATGACTACTTAAATCGTTGTGATAAAGCACTTCAACGTTTAGGAGTGGAAAGCCGTAAGTTTGCTGTGGCTGGTCTTAACCCACATAGTGGGGAAGGTGGTTTATTTGGAATGGAAGAAGTGGAAGAAATCGGACCAGGTATTGAAGCGGCTGTAAAAGGTGGAATTGATGCAGTTGGTCCTGTTCCTGCAGATTCAGTGTTCTTCCAAGCATTAAATGGAAAATATGATGCGGTATTGTCACTATATCATGACCAAGGACACATCGCAGCGAAAATGACAGATTTCCATCGTACAATTTCGATTACGAATAGTCTACCATTCTTAAGAACATCAGTTGACCATGGTACTGCCTTTGACATTGCAGGAAAAAATATTGCTTCAAGTGTTAGCATGGAAGAATGTATCAAACTTGCAGCAGAATATGCACCAAAATTCACTAGTGACACAATGGAATAATAGTACCAATCAAACTGACTGGGGTTAAGTAGGGTGATAGCCCCAGTACAGTTCTTATCGTAATGTAAGCCATTACATCCGAGAGGAGAAAAAGTCATGGAAGTATCCGGAACACAAATGATTGTCGGTCTTATTTTAGGGATCGCATTTTTAATATTTTTAGTTCTAAAGACAAAGATTCATGCATTTATAGCACTTATTATTGCTGCTTCCATTACAGGGATTGTCGGTGGGATGGATCCCAATGAAGTTGTAGCAGAAATAACGAATGGTTTTGGTAGTACGTTAGGATCTATCGGTATCATTATTGGTTTAGGGGTAATGATGGGACGGATTTTAGAAGTGTCTGGAGCTGCTGAAAAGCTTGCCTACACATTGATAAAGAAATTAGGGGAGAAAAAAGAAGAGTGGGCTATGGCTGTAGCAGGTTATGTAGTAGCTATTCCGATCTTTGTTGATTCGGCATTTGTAATTCTTCACCCTCTTGTTAAAGCTCTTTCTAGAAAGACAGGGAAGTCAGTTGTCGCATTAGGAGTAGCATTGGCTGTTGGACTAGCTGTTACACACCATGCAGTACCTCCAACTCCAGGTCCATTAGGTGTAGCAGGGATTTTTGGAGCTGATGTTGGTCTAATGATTTTAGTAGGTCTTGTTTTCTCAATCCCTATTATTATCGTTGGTGTTCTTTATGCAAAATGGATTGGCAAAAAGATTCATCAAGTTCCAGCAGAAGATGGAGAAGGCTATGTTCGTTTAGAGGAAGGAGCTGTTTACCAGGAATTCCTAGAAGCAGTGGATGAAAGAGAAAAAGAACTTCCTTCCTTTACAAAAGCAATTATGCCTATCTTAATCCCGATTATTTTAATTTTCATCAATACAACATTTGGTGCACTACATGATTCAGGTGTATTAACATTAAATGAAACAGTTCTTTCTTATATTAAATTTATCGGTAACCCGGTAATTGCTGTTGGTCTTGGATTAATTGTAGCGATTTACACATTAACAAACAACTTACGTAAAGCTGAAACATTAGATCGTATGGAAGAAGGAATAAAAACAGCTGGTATTATCTTACTAGTAACAGGTGCCGGTGGTGCATTAGGGAATGTACTTCGTGCAAGTGGTACTGGTGATTTAATCGCAGAACAGGTAGCAATGTGGTCTATCCCTGCTATTTTAATTCCATTCTTTATTTCAACATTTGTACGCTTAGTACAAGGGAGTGGAACAGTTGCAATGATTACAGCTGCGTCAATTTCAGCACCAATCGTTGCTAGCTTAGATGTTAATCTAGTATTAGCTGCACAGGCTGCTGCATTAGGTGCCATGATCTTCTCTTACTTTAATGATAGTTTATTCTGGGTTGTAAATAGAATGTTAGGAATTAAAAATGTAAAAGAACAAATCTTAGTATGGTCTGTTCCAACGACATTAGCATGGTTCGTAGCATTGATTATGTTACTAGTGTCTGATTTTCTTGTTCGGTTATTTTAATAGTAATATGTGAAATAGATCTGGCCTTGTGTCAGGTCTATTTTTCCTTTTTTAAAAGATAAGAATGTACAAAATTTCAGAAATGTCTAGCTCCGAGCGCTCTGTTCTTTTCTTATCAATCTGGTAAGTACATACCATTTTATATAAGAATTACTCCTCACCCATTCCCATATATATAATACTCATGTATAATATATTTCGAGTATCGAAGGAAAGAGGAGACTTACATGGGGATTCCGAATTCAAACACACAAACGGCTAATCAACCAGTTGAGAAAATATGGACACGTGATTTTGTCCTGGTTTGTTTGGCTAATTTTTTTATTTTCTTAGGTTTTCAAATGACACTTCCTACCTTGCCATTATTTGTAAAAGATTTAGGAGGCAGTGACCAATTAGTTGGTGTAATCGTTGGTATTTTTACCTTCTCAGCCTTAGTCATGCGTCCTTTTGCTGGTCATGCATTAGAGACGAAGGGTAGAAAATTTGTATATATGATAGGTTTAGCAGTATTTGTCGTAACGGTTGGTTCGTTTGCATTTATTACAAGTATTGTTGTATTACTAATTGTACGTGTATTACAAGGGATCGGATGGGGATTTTCTACAACAGCAACGGGTACCATCGCAACAGACATTATTCCTCCGAAAAGACGGGGAGAAGGAATGGGCTATTTCGGTTTATCCGGTAATATTGCGTTAGCATTCGGTCCAGCTTTGGGGCTTACTTTAGTCGACCAAATCTCATTCACATCACTATTTTTAATTTGTGGGTCATTGGGGTTAGTTGCTTTTGTTTTATCCTCAACGATAAAATATAAACAAGTGGAGCAATCATCTAATCAATCGGTTGCTCCTAAATTTGATATTTTTGAGAAAACAGCGATTCAGCCATCATTATTACTGTTATTTATTACGTTTACTTTTGGTGGAATTGCGACTTTCTTGCCCTTACATGCTATTGAAAAAGGCGTAGGTGGAATTGAGTCCTATTTTCTTGTGTATGCGATATTCCTGATGATTTCTAGAACGTTTGCAGGAAAAATCTATGATAAAAAAGGCCATCTGTATGTATTTTTGCCTGGTACATCGATGATTTTAATTGCTATGATTCTATTATCCTGGTTACCTAGTACAGTTATTTTATTAGTAGCTGCCGGGTTATACGGGTTAGGCTTTGGAAGTGTTCAGCCGGCCTTACAAGCATGGGCCGTGGAAAAAGCATCGAATAATCGTAAAGGAATGGCAAATGCAACTTTCTTTTCTTTCTTTGATTTAGGGATCGGTATGGGTGCTATATTATTTGGGCAAATTGCCTCTATATTTAATTATGGCGCCATTTATTCTACATCAGCAATATCGATTGCTATTTCTATGATGTTGTATGTATTTCTTGTGATTCGAGCGAGAAGAATAGACAATAATTAACGAAACTTTAATATACCAAGGTACGTATAACTTATTTGAGGTGAACGATTATGGAAGATAACTTGGTTGTATTATTTATACATGGCCTTATTATGTTTATGTTTTTGGGGATTGCCCATTTGATTGTAAGAAACGGATACTATGGATTAATTTCTGGTTTTAACCGACGTCCGAAAGAAGAACAAGAGGAATTAATTAAACGTGGATTTCCGCAAGCAATGGGGATGGTTCTATTAGCTGGAGGAATTGTGTTAGCGATAGGCTTTGTATTGGTCCTCTTCAATGTATCGTATGCTTTTGAAGGATCATTAGGTGTTATGCTACTTATTGTATTAGGTGGAATGATTTACGTTCAGAAATATGAACTCCCTCATAAAAAGAAGAAGGGTTATATCATTTCGACGGTTACTACTCTTCTAACGATAACCGTTGCTGCTGTTGCTTTAGCATCAGGATTTGTTGATAATGACTTAAAAATAGAGTCAGACTATGTGGAAGTTACTGGATTCTATGGTGTTGAATGGGATATCAATTCCATTGAAAGAGTAGAATTATTAGAAGAACTTCCGAAAGTTCTCATACGTACTAATGGCTATTCTTTTGCTGGTCGATTGAAAGGGAATTTTCGCCTAGAGGATTTAGGAAAAGGGAAATTATTTATAAACAGTGACCAAGGCCCATATTTACTTGTCGTCAAAGGGGAAGACTATTTCATTATCAATCAGGAAGATGAAACAAAAACAAAACAATGGTTTGCCGAGTTAGAAAGACATATTAAATAGTGGTGTGGGGGAGCGGAAGATTTGGTTTAGAAGGAAGTGCATCATGAATCCCTATATATGCCATATCCTACCGGAAAAGAAGGTCTTAAGGATTGACTACTATTTGTATTGTTGATTGGAGCGAAGGACAGTCGACTCCTTGAAAATGCATTTTTATTTGCATTTTCTGCGTGCGATGTATCGCTGACGTAGTTTTCCTTATCCTGTGGGAACAGCACGTGTCTGAAGACCCCACAGCGGCGATTTTTCCGCGAGGAGGCTGAAGCCGTGCCCACGGAAAGCGACTGTCCGTAGCGTAATTCAATTATCTACAATTAATAGACTTGCCTCGTAAAATCATAAACTTCTTTACCTCCTATTATTCGTCTTCAGGGATTTCATTTTACTGTGATTTAGCCACTTAAAAAAATGTATATTTTGGCTTAAAAATCCCTATCCTATTAAAGTAGAATCAATACTCGTGTATTTGTTTAAAAATCTGTACATCTCGTTTACAATATTAATAGAGTATGTAAAAAGGCAGGTTAATAGAGTCTTGAATAAAATAAGTGATGTTAATATACAGAAGTTATTTCCCCCGATTATATATAAACGTGGATTAGATTATTTTAAAGAAGGTTTAGTGAGGGACCTTAGCTATGACCTGAATTTTAAAGTATGGACAGCAAGAGTGTACGGCACGGAAAATTATTTTGTGGAAATTAATATGAAAGATTATGATAAAGGATCCATTGAAACGTATTGTGATTGTCCAGCATTCGATACCTATCATTCTTGTAAACATATTGTCGCCACATTAATAGGAATAGCGAATAAAGAATCAGATCAACCACCCGAGTTTTCCGAATATGATTATCGGACAACGAATCGCTTCATCCAAGCATTAAGCAGTATTCCACAACAAGAAACGGATGTACTGTCGAATAAAGTACCTATTCACATTGAGTATTTCTTAAAATGGACGTACGATAGTAATCTAGTTCTTGAGTTAAAGGCTGGAGAAAAAAGACGATTTGTTGTAAAGGATGTTATTGCTTTTATAACAGATGTATTAGCTGGGAGAGAGCATCCATTTACGAAAACTTTTACCTATTCTCCTGATCAACATTATATCTTACAACAAGACCTATCCATCTTTGAAAAATTGTACTCTATTTCCCGTAATGAGAAGATTTATAATAATTATCAATCATATTATATACAAACGACTAGCCGAGATAAACGTTCAATCACCATTCCCCCATTAATTGCTGAAACTCTTTTAGACGAATTAATACAACGCGATTTGATGGTATGGAGGGCAGAAAAGACTTATAAAGAAGTTGCAATCGAAAAAGGAAAACTCCCCTACCATTTTTCAATCACGAAAAATAGTAGGGGTGATATGGTCTTATCGATGGAAGATGTGGACTACGGTGCATATTATAAAGACTATGAAATATTATTTTATCAAGGTACTTTCTACTTTCCATCAAAGGAGCAAGTTCCAATCATTGAACAAGTCAGTGCGTTTGGATCGTTGGACCATGAACTACCAATTGCAAAGAGTCAAGCTGATACATTTTTATCTGAGATATTGCCTTCTTTGAAAAAAGTAGGGGATGTAGAAGTCTCTGAGAACGTACAATCAGAAATTATTCAAGTTCCACTGAAAGCGAAGTTGTATTTGGAAATTCAAGCGGATTGGATTGTGGGTAATCTTGAATATCATTATGGGTCACATACAATCAATCCATTTAATGGACGTGAAGATCATGATGTTATGATTATTCGTGATGTTGAAAAAGAACGCCAAGTAATGAGTCTGATTGAACAAGCGAACTTTCGATACAATGGAAAAACTCTCTATATCGAAGCAGATGAAGAAGAACTATATGACTTTTTATATAGTGTCTTGCCTATATTAGACAAATATGTTGAATTGTACTTAACATCAGAAATTCGCAATCTCATTGTTGAACAAGAACCAACACCAACGACTAGCGTTCGGTTAGAATCTTCAACTAATTTATTGGAAATAGGTTTTGATATAGATGGTGTGGATGATAGTGAAATTCACAAAATCTTAGATGCGGTTATTGAGAAGAAAAGGTATTATCGCCTTCCAGGTGGAGAAATGCTCTCACTAGAAGGAGAAGAGTATACATCCATTCAAAAACTTTTTAATGAGCTAGATATTAAACGTGGAGATATTGAAGACGGTAGTGTACAAATGCCTGTATTTCGTGGATCACAAATCGATGAGTTAATAGACACTAAAAAGCAATATGATCCGGCATTTCGTAAGCTTCTTCATCGATTACATTCACCGGAAGAGCAAGAGTATGAGCTGCCAGAAGATTTAAATGCTTCGTTAAGAAACTACCAGATGACGGGTTATCAATGGTTTAAGTCATTAAGTGATTACCATCTAGGTGGTATTTTAGCTGATGATATGGGGCTTGGAAAGACATTGCAAAGTATTGCCTTTATTACGTCGGTCCCAAGTGATAAGCCACATTTGATCGTTGCGCCATCATCTGTTGTGTATAATTGGAAAAATGAATTCGAGAAATTTTCTCCAAAGTTAAGTGTAGAAATTATGACCGGTTCTCCAGAAATTCGCCATCAAAAATTTGAACAAGATGAGAAGAAGGATATTTGGATTACATCATATGCGACGTTAAGGCAAGATATTGATTTTTATAAGGAACTGTCGTTTGAAACACTTATCTTAGATGAAGCTCAATATATTAAAAACTATGCCACCAAAACATCAAAAGCGATACGTAATGTAAAAGCAAGTAAGCGCTTTGCTTTAAGTGGTACACCAATTGAGAATTCAATTGAAGAGTTGTGGGCCATTTTCCAAGTAGTTCTTCCTGGTTTAATGCCAAATCAAAAGACGTTTAAACAACTAGGAAATGAGAAAATAGCTGCTATTACAAAGCCATTTATTTTACGTCGTTTAAAACAAGACGTTCTAAAAGAATTACCAGATAAAATTGAATCAGTCAGTGTATCAGAACTTACAAATGAACAAAAAGAACTTTATGTTGGGTATTTAAGACAAGTACAACAAGATGCAGTACAATCCATGAAGGAAAGTGGCTTTCAACAGAACCGGATGAAGATTCTTGCTGGTTTAACACGGCTTAGACAAATCTGTTGTCATCCATCATTATTTATGGAAAACTATTTAGGGAAATCTGGAAAATTAGAACAGTTAATGGAAACAATTGAAAATGCTCTAAATAACAATAAACGCATGTTGATTTTCTCTCAGTTTACGAGCATGCATGAAATCATTAGGAAAAAGCTTGAAGATAAGGGAATTGACTATTTTTATTTAGATGGACAGACGAAGTCACAGGATAGAGTAACTATGAGTGATCGCTTTAATAACGGGGAACGAGATATTTTTCTTATTTCTCTTAAAGCAGGTGGAACTGGTCTAAACTTAACTGGTGCCGATACGGTCATCCTTTATGATTTATGGTGGAATCCAGCCGTGGAGGATCAGGCTACAGGTAGAGCTCACCGTTTTGGTCAAAAGAATGTTGTTCAAGTTATTAGAATGATTACTGAAGGTACCATAGAAGAAAAAATATTTGAACTACAACAGAAAAAACGCGAACTAATCGACCAAGTTATCCAGCCAGGAGAAACAATGCTTTCCAGTCTGAGTGAGGAAGATGTTCGAGAGTTATTAAGTATTTAGTAAAAGAAGGTGAATTTTTGCCTTCTTTTTTTTGGTTAATTGATATTTTAACATTGTTGCACTACGTTTTTTTGTCTTTGTGAATAATTTAAATGCAATGGAAAATGCTATGAATGGAAAATAGTTCTAAATAGGAAAGGTAGATTATAATGGCAAAATCCATTCAAGCATACTTTCAATCAGAGGATAACTTATTATCTGCAGAGGCTAGCTTAAGAAAGCTACATATTCATGATGTCACAATAGATGAAATTACAAATGAAGAGGAATTGGACTCAGTATTTCCTGTTATTGCATTAAATCAAAGTACAACAAACTTTGGATTTGCAGCAACAGGTTTTACTGAAAATAGTAATCGAAAAAACAATATTATTCATGTATTAGAGGGGAAAGTCAGTGATAGTGAATATGAGAAAGCGTTGAGTATTATCCAGATGAATAAAGGTGAAGTGATACAATAGTACGAGAGAAATCCTGCATGTAAGTGGCGTAGAAATTACGGAATGACAGACCACCAGTAGTGTGAGGTGGTCTCTGTTTCCGTTAATTGACAAAAATGGTCTATAATTGGTGGTCTTACGGATTCTCGCTCCGTTAAAGCTCTGAAACTAATGGTATTAGAAGGTGAAAAGGGCAAATAAAGGAACGACGATTACATTGCGTGCTTAAAAGTGATCTTATTCGTGAAATAACGGAATGAGGAACCATCAAAATATTGAGATGGTCCCTAGTTCCTTTAATTCTCCAGAATCCAAAACAAAAAAACGCACTCGGGTGCGTTTTTTACATATTAATTTGGAATAATTTCCTTGGTCGTCCTTTCACGTATGGTTTTTCCTCACCGACTACTTTAATGACTTCCCCTGATAATAGCTTATTTACTGTTCTTTCTGCGCTTCTTTTCGTTACTTGATAATAATTTGCTATGTCATGAGAGGAGAATGGTTCATTGTTTCTAAGTTTCACAAAATCAATAAAGTTATAGGACAGTTCATTATTTAATCTAGCTTTATGAATCAGT
Organism: Ornithinibacillus halophilus; assembly: GCF_900129485.1. Lineage (GTDB taxonomy): Bacteria > Bacillota > Bacilli > Bacillales > Amphibacillaceae > Ornithinibacillus > Ornithinibacillus halophilus. The sequence continues at coordinate 31,666 of NZ_FQVW01000023.1, read as the reverse complement.
GCTTGGTAGAGTCTAGATGTGTCAAAATGTTTCTTGACTCCTAGAGGCCCAATTGTTTCTTGGCGATCATTAACAATATAGCAACTACTGTTCGTAGTAGTTGAACATGCTTCGATTGCAAGTCTAGCGTGATCTTCTGCTTGCTTCGCTGTCAAACCAAGTCCAAATCCAATTTCTACTGGTGTACTTACAGCGGCTTCAATTTCTTGTAATAAAGGAAAGTCTCGAAAATGATTAGTGATATGATCAAGTACTCCACGAGTACCAAAGATAACATACTGGTTGTCACTGCTTGGTAATATGGAAGCAAATGTTTTTTCCCCAAATTTAATAAGAATCTGGTTTAATTTTTGTTGTAATTCCTCTGTTGCTTCTAACCCATTCTCTTTTACAAGTAAATCCCAGTTTTTAATTCGAACATAACCTGATATGATTTGGGCACTTTTACTTTTATTTAATGTTGTAATTGATTTTGCTCTCTCGATTGCTTTATCAATATTAATCTTAGGTGTTACCATACAATAAGAAGGGATACCCAGCGCTTTTAGCTTGATATCTACTTCATAAAGTGAAGTTAGAATATAATCTACTTTACCTTCTTCATAGAGTTTCTTATGAAAATTAACGATGAGGTCTAAATCGACAGGCTCGTCCACACCATAGTTATAAGTGTAAATGTCACTATCCCGTAATTCGAGGTCGGTTAATACTTCTTTGACATAACGATTATCTAATACATCAATAGATAATCGGTTTAATTGTTGATTATATGTATTCTTTACATGATAAAAAGAGGTTAGAATCATGTACTCATCAAATGGTACTTGAACAACCGGTAGCCGTTTCTTTTTAATTTTATTTTTTGCATATAAGTATGGAAGAGACTCCAGGAATAAATTCACATCACACATAAAAGATTTCTCAATAAGTTCAACTGCTTGTTTGGCATCCTTATAATTAAAAGGAATTACTTCAACGTCATCATGTTTATGTATGTAGTCGTCAAATCGTGTAAGTAGTTCATCCCTTCCAAAAACTGCGATTTTAATTTTCACCTTGACTCCTCCTGTATGGTAACGCGTTAATATATTGAAGTTTCAGTAAATTTTAAATGTACATAATTAGCAAATTAGTTAATTGTATGATTTAACTTATCATATGGAATTTTCTTAATATTGTCAAGTACATAAATGAAAAATATTACCAGTGGGTATGATCTCATGATCTCCTTATAAGAAACCATACCCACTTTATTCTAACCCCTACTATTGTAAGCTATAATGTTCTTTAACTTTCTCACGTAATTGTCGTTTTAGGAATTTACCAACCGATGTTTTCGGTATTTCTTCCATAAATAATACGTCATCAGGCAGCCACCATTTGGCAAATTGAGGTTTTAAGAAATCGAGAATATCATCTTTAGATACCTTTCCTGCGAATTCTTCATGTAAAACGACACAGGCAACAGGTCTTTCTTGCCATTCAGGGTCAGGAATGGATACTACGCTGGCTTCAAAAACAGCATCATGCGCCATGATAGCGTTTTCAAGTTCAACCGAAGAAATCCACTCTCCGCCACTTTTAATTAAATCTTTTGTACGGTCAACAATTTGTATCGTTCCTTCTTCATCTACTGTAACGACGTCTCCGGTATGGAACCAACCATCTACAAATGCTTGTTCAGTTCTTTCATCCTTATAATATTCACTTGCAATCCATGGTCCACGTAGAAGTAATTCACCCATTTCTTTTCCATTCCATTGAACCTCACCATTATCTCCTACAACTTTCATTTCAAGGCCAGGTACTAAAATACCTTGTCGTGCTCTTTCTTGAAGTTTCTCCTCCTTCGTTAAATCTTGTTGATAGCTCTTTAAACGAGAAAGAGTAACTAATGGCGTAGTTTCTGTCGCTCCATATGCATGATAGAACGGAATATTATGTTTTTCTTCGAATGCTTTAATAAGCCCAAGTGGTGCAGCACTTCCTCCACAAAGTACAGCACGTAGACTAGACATATCATAGTCGCCTTGTTCAATTTCCCTTAATAGTCCAAGCCAAATGGTCGGAACGCCTGCAGTAATGGTGACATTAAATCGATCGATAAATTCGGCTAACCGTTTAGGAGTAAAGCGTGGACCAGGCATGACTTGAGTGGTGCCAAACCAAGTACATGCAAAAGGCGTTCCCCATGCGTTTACATGAAATTGAGGGACTACTGGCATGGACACATCTGACTCAGATATGGCAGCTGTATCGGCTAGTCCTAAAGCATAACTATGAAGGACAATTCCTCTATGTGAATATATAACACCTTTAGGCTTACCGGTTGTGGCTGATGTATAGCACATTCCTGCCGGTTCATTTTCATCGATTTCTGTTGTAAACGGATAGGTTGGGTCACCAGTTGTAAGTAATTCTTCGTAGGAATAAAGTGGATTAAGGTTTGATCCTGGGAGTTCTGTTTTATCGGTCATGACGATAATCGCTTCAACTGTTGTTAAGTGGTCCTTTACTGCTTCAACAAGAGGTAAAATATCTTCATCAACAAATAACACCTTATCTTCTGCGTGATTAATAATGTAAATAATATGTTCTGGGGATAAGCGAATATTAATGGTGTGGAGTACGGCTCCCATTCCAGGTGCTGCAAAGTATATTTCTAAATGACGATGATGATTCCATGCTAACGTTCCTACTCGATCCCCTTTTTGAATACCTAGCTCATCAAGGACACTCATTAACCGACGAGTACGTTGTCCAATTTCACCATAATTTAAACGATGAAGTTTATCATGGGTTTGTGAAATGACTTCCTTTTTAGGGAAAAACTTCTCTGCATGTTCTAAAATAGACCCTACTGTTAGTGGGACTTGCATCATTTTACGACCATCTCCTTTTTGATTTTATACTAGCTTGTTTTTATAATATCATATTATTATAATTATTTATAATATTTTAATAATATTCTATGTATAATAAATATTTGAGGTTAGATTAGGAGTGTTAAATAGTAGAGCGTGCTACAATAAAGAGGAACAATTGCATGAAGGGTTGTTATAAATAATGAAGAAAAAACAACATGATTTTACTCAAGGGAATATATTAAAGCAGTTAATCGTCTTCTCTGGTCCAATCATTTTAACGAATCTATTACAAACATCGTACCAATTTGCTGATAGTTTATGGGTCGGAAATTTATTAGGAGCAAATGCTTTAGGCTCTGTTGCAATTTCAAGTGCAATTATTTTTACAGTCTTGTCATTTATTATTGGATTGAATAATGCTGCACTAACGATTTTATCGCAACAAAAAGGGCAAGCAAATCAAGAAGGATTAACTAGATACTTAAATGCTTTCGTAGTTATTTTAGCTAGTATGGCTATATTCTTAGGGTCATTAGGTTTTATTTTTGCAGAGCAATTACTACTGTTATTAGGAACACCTGAAGAGATGATGGCAAGTGCCAAAAGCTATTTACAAATTAATTTCTTAGGAATCTTATTTTTATTTGGCTATAATTTTATTAGTACAGTACTGAGGGCGTTAGGTGATAGTAAAACACCACTTCGCTTTGTGATGATGGCTGTTTTATTAAACATTGTCTTAGATCCACTATTTATTTCTGGATTTAACCTTGGAATTGAAGGTGCTGCAATGGCAACCGTTGTTTCTCAAGGTGGCGCATTTTTGTATGGTTTTATTTATGTATTATATAAAAAGCTCGCACCATTTACGTTTCCTAAAATACCAGCTAAAAACGAAGTAGTATTGATTTTGAACTTAGGTATTCCAGCTGGGTTACAAATGTCTGTCATTTCCGCTGGTTCGGCAGCGATAATGAGTGTTATAACTACATTTGGTGGAGGGGTAGTAGGTGGTTTTGGTGCTGCCCAAAGACTAGATAGTATTCTAATGCTGCCAGCTCATGCTCTTGGCACGGCAGTGAATAGTATGGCCGGACAAAATATTGGTGTGAAGAACTGGTCTCGAGTCAAACAAATTGCCAAGTATGGCGTAATTTATAATTTTGCCGTTATGTTTATTATTGGAATAGCTGTTGTCTTTTTAGCAGAATACGGGGTCAGACTATTTATTCAAGAGGAAGAAGCTGTTGCATTCGGAACAAAATACCTCCAAATTATAGCGCTTTGTTATCCATTCTTAGGCATTAATTTTATTCTCAATGGAATTGTTCGTGCTTCTGGAGCAATGTATCAAGTATTAGTGTTAAATATTATCTCTTTTTGGGTGTTAAGATTCCCATTAACAGCCTTGTTCTCAAACTTATTTGGAGACACTGGTATCGCAATAGGTATGGGGGTTAGTTTTCTCATTAGTAGTGTATTTGCAATCCTTTATTATCGCTTTGGTAAATGGAGAGAAAAAGAGTTATTCACAAAGAGAAATACTTGATTATGCACAAGATGTGGATAAAATGAGGATAAGGTGGATATTTTGTAGAGAACATTCATTCTCGCACAAAATATTGTGTGATTAGTTGTGAGTAATCCTATTTGTTGGGGATAAAAATGTAGACAACTGTTTCTTTTTGTCACAGCTAAGTAACAATCTGTACAGATTAATCAAGTTATAAATTCTTTTTAAACCTGAGCTTTGTAGGAATAAGTCGAATAGTAAGAGGGAATTAAGTTATCAACAAGTTATCCACTTTATCCCCAGAAAAAAGATGTTATCAAATAAAGTTATACACATGATCGTGTATTTAGGAGGAGTTTACATGTTAAAAGCAATTCAAACGAGTAACGCACCATCTGCAATTGGTCCTTATTCACAGGCCATACAAGCAGGAGATTTTCTTTATGTTTCTGGGCAAATTGGCATTAACCCAAAAACTGGTGAAGTTGTCGAAGGGATTGAACAACAGACGAAACAGGTAATGGAAAATATAAAAGCAATTTTAACAGAGGCCAATTCCGACTTTTCAAATGTTGTTAAATTTACGATATACTTAAAGTCAATGGATCATTTTGCAACGGTTAATGAAATATATGGAGGGTATTTACAACAACCTTACCCTGCAAGGGCAACTATCGAAGTTAGTCGTTTGCCGAAAGATGTTTTAGTAGAAATTGATGCGGTTGTGTACACTGGATAAGCAATATCTTAGTTGCTTGAGAACTGTGTCATCCTAGATTCAAAGAAGGAGTGTTATGTAGTAATGGATAATTTTATTTATCAGAATCCAACAAAATTAATTTTTGGTAAAGGTCAATTGGATGTATTACCAAATGAGGTTAAACAGTATGGGACAAAAGTGCTTGTCGTTTACGGTGGAGGCAGCATAAAGCGTAACGGAATTTATGAAAATGTCCTAGCAAAACTAAAAGAAATTGATGCAGAAGTATTTGAATTACCAGGAGTTGAACCAAACCCTAGAATATCTACAGTAAGAAAAGGGGTAGAAATTTGTAAGCGGGAAGGAATTGAATTTATCCTTGCTGTTGGTGGTGGTAGTACCATTGATTGTACGAAAGCAATCGCTTCAGGTGCATTAACAGATGTGGATATGTGGGATGTTGTAACTAAAAAAGAACAACCTGGTGATGCTTTGCCATTTGGCACAATTTTAACTCACGCTGCAACAGGGTCAGAAATGAATCGTGGGTCTGTAATTACTAACTGGGAAACGAATGAAAAGCACGGATGGGGTTCTCCAAATACATATCCTAAATTTTCAATTCTAGACCCGACACATACGTTTTCGGTACCAAAGGATCAAACAATTTATGGAATTGTGGACATGATGTCACATACGTTAGAACATTATTTCCATCCAGCCACAAATACACCGATTCAAGATAGATTCTGTGAATCATTATTACAAACTGTCATTGAAACCGCACCAAAATTACAGAATGACTTGGAGAATTACGAATACCGTGAAACAATTATGTTAAGTGGTACATTGGCATTAAATGATATGCTAAGTATGGGTGCTCATGGTGATTGGGCTTCTCATAATTTGGAACATGCTGTATCAGCTGTTCATGATATTCCACACGGTGGTGGATTAGCGATTATTTTCCCAAATTGGATGAAGCATGTACTGGATGATGATAATGCGTGGCGATTTAAACAATTAGCTGTCAATGTCTTCGGAGTGAATGCAGAGGGTAAATCAGATAAAGAAGCAGCACTTGAGGGGATTGAACATCTCCGTGCATTCTGGACAGAAATTGGAGCGCCATCTCGACTAAAAGATTACAATATCGATGAGAGTTCAGTAGAAGAAATGGCTGAAAAAACAGTGGCTGCTCGATCTGAGTATGGAAACTTTAAAAAGCTAACGAAACAGGATTCGATCGAAATTTTTAAAGCAAGTCTATAATCATGCAAATTACGACATGAATTTCCCAGGAAATGAATTTTGTCGTATTAGAAAGAATATAGAAAAGAACTAGCCATTATTGATAAATGGCTAGTTCTTCTTTTATAGCTATCTTTATTTTTTCTAAGCATTCTTCCGGAGTCTTTCCAAAAATGCGCTTATTATTAACAAGTGCATATGGCTTCACTCTGCATAATCCACAGAAAGATAAGCAATCACTAGTTAACACAGCTACCTCTGGAAACTCATTTTCCAATATTTCTTCTATATTTAACGTTGTAATTGCATTTCCATCACAGATTTCAACGACAACAATACCCATACTAATCACATTCTTTCAATGAATTCCGTTGTCATTAGTTTTAACACAACTGCCTATGTTTATCAATTGTTCTGATTGATTAGACCTCTTCTTTCTTGGCAACAAAATTCATATCCACCCAATATCGTTTCTTCCATCTCCTTAGCATTAAGGTCCCTCGAATCCATTCATCAGCAATAAAGGAAATCCAAATACCGATTAGCCCAAGACCAAGATATATGGCAAAAAACCAAGCAACTGTGATTCCGACTCCCCACATCACGATAATACCAATGTAAACAGGGAATTTAACATCTCCTGCTGCCCGTAAAGAACTAATCATTACTAAGTTAAAAGCACGACCTGGTTCTAGAGCAACCGTCATTAACAGTAAAAAGGCTCCTTGTTCAATAATGGTCGAGTTGTCAGTGAATATTCCTAATAGAGATGTTCCACTGAGATAGACGATGCTTGCTGTAGCAAGAGAGATGACCAACGAAATCCGTAAACTACGAATCGCGCGTTGGTAGGCATCTTCAATTTTCCCTGCACCAATCATATGCCCGATCAGGATTTGGGTGCCCTGACCAATTGCGACAGAAAAAAGAAAAATAAACATCATAATATTTTGGGTATATACTTTTGTTGTAATAGCAACGGTACCTAATTGCGCAACAAAGTAAGTAATGACCATTTGGCTGGCATTATAGGATAGTTGTTCCCCGGCAGAAGGGATCCCAATCTTTAATAAGCTTTTTACATGAAGTTTTTCATATCTGAAAAAGCTCTTAAAATTAAGCTGCCCATCACTACGTTTAACTAACAATATAACTAATACGATAAATCCAATAAATCGACTAATTGCAGTTGAATATGCAACCCCGACTACTCCTAATACTGGAAAACCAAACGGACCAAAGATGACAAAGTAGTTACCGATAACATTTAAAATGTTCATCCCAATCGTAACCATCATCGTATCTTTTGTATGCCCATAGCTTCTTAAGATAGCCCCTGTAGTCATAATGAGTGCTTGAACAAAGATAAGCCCTCCGACAATTTGCATATAAGAGGAGGCTTCTCCCATAAGTTCGCTAGGTAAATCCATGATACCTAAAATTTGTCTGGTCCATATGAGTAAGCCAAGACTTAGCAAAAGAGAAAATAATAAGTTCATGCTAATCGACATGACAGCAATTTTTCCTGCTGTTTTATTGTTTTCTGCACCTAGATTTTGTGCAATTAATATGGCAGCACCTTGGGCAACAAATCCAAACATAACAATAACAACAGACAGGATTTGGTTTGAAACACCAACAGCTGCAACTGCTTTATCAGAGTATTGACTTAGCATTAACGTATCGGCATTTCCCATTAACATGTGCAACAAGATTTCAATAAAGATTGGCCATGTGAGTGCAAATAATGTTAAGTTTTTAGTTTTGTTTTCAGTCATGATGTGTTCCTTCTTTCAGTTCAATAGAAATAGTTTACAACGTTTGATATGAAATGGAAAGTTAAAAAATATATAGTAATTTTCAACGTAAATAAAAAGACTGCCAAATTATGTGGCAGTCTCAAACTCTAATTTGTATGTGAAGATAATGAGTGTGATTGTTTGTCGGCGTAGGTATGTTTATACCATGCAGTTAGCATGATAAACCCACATAATATCAATAATCCACTAGTTACAAAGAATACAGCTGAGATTCCGTAGAAACCAGCAATCATCCCACCTAGTGCTGGGCCAATAATATTACCTAAAAAACGTAAGCTTGTGTTGTAACCCAATACCTCTCCTTGCATAGATAATGGAGCTTCTTGGCGGATATAGGCAATTCGTACTGGAATGATTCCACCTATAGATACCCCAAGTAGGAAACGAAGAATAACCAGTTGCCAGATATTCGTAACGAATGCACCAGGTAAATAGACAATACCAGCCATAAATAATAAGATGATTAGTATTTTTATATAACCAATACGATCCCCTAATTTCCCCCAATTCCTTGTCATTAACAAATTTCCAAGTCCTGCTGCCGAGAACGCCATTCCTGAGAAGAACGCAATACTTGCAGGTCCGTGGATTTCTTCTACATATAATGAAAGGATTGGTTGAATACTGAAGTGTGCTACTTGAACAAGAGTGGATATAAGCATTACTACTAATAAAACTGGATGCCTAACAATGTGTAAGAATACTTCTTTACTAGAGTATGCTTTATGGTCCTTGTCAGATTCATCAAATTTAATCAGAATTTCTTTTATGCCAAATGCGACAATCAATGCTGAAAGGAAAATAGTGATGGATACCCATTTAAAGGTATTCCCATATCCAAATGCATCTGCAAGCGCTCCTCCAATTAAAGGCCCCATTAATGAACCAGTAATACTCCCTGTTTGAAGCGTACCTAATACTTTACCGGCAACCTCTTGAGGAGTCTGAGTAGATATGAGTGCTTGTGACATTGGTATAAATCCAGTGAACATCCCCATTAGTAAGCGCAATAGAAACAGCTGCCATACATTGGTTGCAAATCCCATTAAAAATACAGAGAGTCCTAATCCAATAGCAAAGAAGATTAATAGTTTCTTGCGACCAAATTTATCTCCGACACGTCCCCAAATTGGTGAGAAAATGAATGCAGCAACAAACGTAATTGCGAAGATCCACCCTGACCAATTTTGTACGTACCGATCGGAAAAATCTCCAAACGAGTCAATGTACAAGGAGATGAAGGGGAGCACCATGGTAACACTACCTGCAATAAAGAAGTTAGCGAACCACATAATTGCTACATTACGATTCACACTTAAGTTGTTTTGACTATCGATGGAAATGCCCTTCTTTCTAAAATTTATTTCGATACTCTAAATAATATCGAAAATCAGATGAAATTTAAAGTCTTTTGCTTAAGTTATAATAGCATAGATAAATCCAGTTAAAATAGGTAGCTTGTACTCTTTAAGTCTAGTGTTAAAAGTTTTCAAACGATACTGATAACGCTATAATGAATAGAACAACTAGAAATCATTCATGACTATACAAAACAAGACATGCATAGAATAATAGAAGAAATGCTTAGTGCGCCTGCTTGGGGTTGATGTTGACTTTCACCAAACGGCAAGTCTATTTTCATGTGAAGGCGAAGGAAGTCGCTACCTGCCAGCGAAAGGAGCTAGATACCCAGAAGAAGTTTATACATTCTAATTTTTAAAAGAAAAGGAGCTATTAATTATGAAGCGAACTTTTAAGACAGTAGTAATGTCCCTTCTGATGATTGGTTTTATTGTTGGCATCATGACTCCAATACATGCTGAAGAAAGTATTAATGAAAAATTAGGTGTACCAATTGTTGTGTATGGTGATAACTTAACTGATGAACAAAAAGAAAAAACTAGAGAATTATTAGACGTTACCAATCCCGAAATGGTTGATGAGTATAATGTGACAGGACAAGATTTGGCAAACTATATTAATGGGAATCCAAATGCCCGTATGTTTTCATCTGCGAAAATTACGATGGAAGAAGAAGGTGAGGGATTAACTGTTAATATAGTAACTCCGGAGAATATTACAGAAGTAACTAATGAAATGTACTCCAATGCATTACTAACAGCTGGGGTAGAAAATGCAACAGTTGAGGTTGTTTCTCCCGTTAAGGTATCCGGGCACTCTGCTTTAACCGGAATCTATAAAGCATACGATGTTCAAGGCGAAGAGTTAGACAAAGCTAGAATGGAATTAGCTAACGAGGAACTGGGTGTGGCAACGGACCTAGCAGAAGATGCAGGTGTAGATAAAGATAAAGTAAGTGAATTACTTACAGAGATAAAAAAGTCTATTGCAGAGCAAAACCCAGCTTCAATAGAAGAAATTGAACAAATCATAACGGAAAAACTTAATGAATTGGAAATATCATTAAGTGAAGAAGATCGTCAAAGATTAATTGATCTGTTTGAAAAAATGCGTGAGTTAGATATTGACTTTGATAAGGTAAAAAGTCAATTAGATGACATTGCTTCAAAAGTTCAAGATAAGATTGAAGATATTATTAATGATGAAGGATTCTGGAAAAAAGTTGGGAATTTCTTTAATGACTTCTTCCAGTTAATTAAGGAATTCTTTACAGGGCTATTTAATTAAAATATACTTTTCGAGGCTACCTATAGTTAATGGGTAGTCTTTTTTATATCCAAAAAATATCAACCAGAGAAGTATTTAACTTGCGATAAAATCCTAACCCTCTGCCACCACAGTACGACCTCTAAAATCCATTTCCTTCCAATAACATTACAAAGATAAATCATATTCACCTTAATAGAAAACTAAATATTTTTAACAAACAGTTATTAAACGACACTAAATTTTTAGAAAAATAGAAAACAGACTAATAGAACAAGTTATTAATATTAGTTGATATCAATAAATATTAATAGAGTGTAACGTTTTCATAATTAACTTAAAGTCAGTTATATCATGAGTTTGGCAATTAATTTCCTTTTTTATCTAGAAAATAAATAACTATCAAATTTGATAATTTTTGAAAAAATATCGTGCAATTTTTGTCGAAAGCTAGTATAATCAAAATTACGCAATTAAATACAATAAAGCAAAATTATCAGAATAATTTATACAATAATAATGTAATTTAGATTAAACAATAATAATGAGTACACCCTAGATAATCATTCGTTTGTATCTAGCAATAGTATAGGGGGAATTAACTATGTCTGAGAAATTATTAGAAATCAAGGACCTTCGTACATCTTTTCGTATAAAAGACGATTATTATGCAGCTGTTGATGGAGTAAACTTAACAGTAAATAAAAATGAAGTATTAGCGGTTGTTGGAGAATCAGGTTGTGGGAAAAGTGCACTTGCCTTTTCAGTTATGGGACTTCATACTCGTGCGAAAATAGAAGGTAATATCATGTTTAAGGATAAGGATATTGCAAATATCTCTCCTTCAGATTTAAATAAAATCCGTGGTAAAGAAATGAGTATGATTTTTCAGGATCCATTAACTTCTTTAAATCCATTGATGGAAATTGGGGAACAAATTGCTGAAGTGTTATTACTTCATAATAAGCAACTATCAAAAGAACAACGTAAAGAGAAAGTAATTGAGTTGCTTAATAAAGTAGGAATACCACGTCCGGAACAAGTTCATGGTCAGTTTCCACACGAATTATCGGGTGGTATGAGGCAGCGGGTGATGATTGCGATGGCTATTGCGAATGAACCTGAATTGCTCATTGCTGATGAGCCTACTACTGCGCTTGATGTAACGATTCAATCACAAATCTTAGAACTAATTAATGATTTAAAACAAGATATGAATGCAGGAATCATTCTTATCACGCATGATTTAGGTGTTGTAGCAGAGATGGCTGATAGAGTGGCTGTAATGTATGCTGGACAAATTGTAGAAATTGCTGATGTGCATACGTTATTTACTAATCCAAAACATCCATACACACGTTCGTTATTAAATTCTGTACCGAATTCTAACGAGGCACAAGATAAATTACACGTTATTCAGGGGATTGTACCATCATTGCAAAACCTTCCGCGTGAAGGATGTCGATTTAGTGCTAGAATACCTTGGGTTGCAGAGTCAGAGCATGAGGATCACCCAGAATTGCACGAAGTAAATGATGGGCATTTTGTTCGTTGTACGTGCTATAAACATTTTGATTTCCCTGATAATGAGGAGGAACAGCAACATGGCATTTCTTGAGGTAAAAGACTTAAAAGTTCATTTTCCAATTAAGGGTGGAATATTTGGTCGTACGGTTGATCATATAAAAGCTGTTGATGGTGTGTCATTTGAACTTGAAAAAGGAAAAACCTATGGCTTAGTTGGAGAGTCTGGTTCAGGAAAGACGACGACTGGAAGAGCTATTATCGGTTTAAATAATATTACATCTGGCTCGGTAACATATGAGGGACAAGATATTACGAATATTCGCCGTGCGAAATCAAGTGTACGTAAAGATATTCAAATGATTTTCCAGGATCCTTATTCTTCATTAAATCCGAAAAAGCGTGTTCTTGACATCGTTGCTGAACCGATTCGTAATTTTGAGAGCATGACAAAAAAAGAAGAAAGAATACGTGTTCAAGAATTAATGGAGCTTGTTGGATTAAGTCCAGAAAGTATTCTTAAATATCCACATGAATTCTCTGGTGGACAACGTCAACGTATTGGTATTGCTCGTGCAGTTGCGTTAAAACCGAAATTAATTGTGGCCGATGAGCCGGTTTCTGCATTGGATGTATCTGTACAAGCACAAGTTCTTAACTTCATGCAAGACATTCAAAAAGAATTAGATCTCACATACTTGTTTATTGGACATGACTTAGGAGTAATCAAACACATGTGTGATCATATCGGAATTATGTATAGAGGACGTTATGTTGAGGAAGGAACAGTAAATGATATCTTTACAAATCCACAACATATTTATACGAAACGTCTTGTAGCAGCAATACCAGATATTGATCCGAATAAACGTGCAGAACAACGTGCTTTCCGTAAAGAGGTACAAACGGAATACGAGCAATCCTTTAATGATTACTTTGATGAAGAGGGTTTAGCCTACGATTTGAAACCAATTTCAGATACTCATCTAGTGGCTTTACCTGAGAAAGGTTGATGAACAGATGTGGAAATTTACAGTACGTAGATTATTAATCATGATTCCTCAGATTATTGCTCTGAGTATCGTTATATTTGTTTTGGCACAAATGATGCCTGGGGATGCACTTTCAGGGATGATTGATCCAAATGTAGACCCAGAAAGATTAGAAGAACTTCGTGAAAAACATGGCTGGAACGACCCGTGGTATGTACAATATGCTGATTGGGTAGGCGGCCTAATGCAAGGTGATTTAGGACAATCCTTCCGTTTTAAAATGGATGTAACTGAACTTATAGGTCAACGTATTGTTAACTCATTCTGGTTATCCCTTGCAACACTGCTTTTCACATACCTTATAGCTATACCACTTGGTATTATTAGTGGACGTTATAATGACACATTATTAGACCAAACAATCACAGGTTATACCTACATTGGGTTTGCAACACCATTATTTATTTTTGGTCTTGTTATGTTATGGGTGTTTGGCTTTATGTTAGGCTGGTTCCCAACTAGTGGTAGTGTTACTCCTGGTCTTGAGGCAGGGACATTCGAGTACTTTGTAAGTAAAGTGAACCATCTAATTTTACCTGCTTTATCAATGGCATTAATAACTACGGTTAGTACCGTTCAATATTTGCGTAATGAAATTATCGATACAAAACAGCGAGATTTTATCTTAACAGCAAGAGCTAAAGGGGCTTCTGAATCACGAGTTTATAATCGTCATATTTTAAGAAACTCACTATTACCGATTGCCGCTTTCTTTGGATTCGAAATTACAAGTCTAATTGGGGGTACCATCTTTATTGAGAATATTTTTGGTTATCCTGGGATGGGCCAGTTGTTCCTAGAGTCAATCACTATGCGTGACTACACTGTAGTTACAGCTGTAACTTTACTTTTCGGTATCGCATCCATCGTAGGGGCTTTACTATCAGATATTATTCTAAGTTTAGTAGACCCTCGTATTCGTATTAAATAATCTTAGGCAAACAGTGAGGTGAAAATAATGGAAACAAATAAAGGTGTTGTTGATGAAAAAGCCTTAAAGGCACAAAAAAGTCCTTCAGGTATTAGCATTATATGGCGAGAGCTTGTAAAAGATAAACTAGCCTTTGGTTCGTTAATCTTCTTAGTTTTAATATCAGTATTTGTTTATGGAACAGCAATATTTTTAGATCAAGACGAAATTGTTACGGTTGATTTATTTTCCATTCACCAACCACCATCTGAAGAATTCTGGTTAGGTACAGACTATGGTGGACGTGATATTTTTGGGCAACTTATCATCGGTACGCGTAACTCACTAACAATTGGTGTTCTTGTTACGTTAATGACTGGAATAATTGGTATAGTATTTGGATTAGTGGCTGGTTACTATGGTGGTCACGTGGATAATATTTTAATGCGTATTTTAGATTTCTTCCTAGTATTACCATTCATGATGATCGTAATTGTGTTCGTTGCTATCGTACCTAAATATAGTGTGTTAACTTTCTCACTCATTATGACGGCGTTCCTCTGGATGGGGATAGCCCGGCTGATAAGGTCAAAAGCATTGCAGGAGAAAGAACTCGATTATGTACAAGCATCTAAAACATTAGGTTCATCTAATTTTAAAATAATGTTTACGCAAGTACTACCTAATTTGAGCTCGTTAATTATCGTAACGATGACTTTAAACTTAGCTGCTAATATTGGGTTAGAATCAGGTCTTTCTTTCTTAGGATTTGGTTTCCCTGAGAGTACGCCAAGTTTAGGTACTTTGTTAGGATATGCTCGTAATCCACAAACTCTTGAATTTAGATGGTGGATTTGGGTTCCTGCATCCGTATTAATCCTTCTATTAATGTTAGCTATCCGTAACGTTGGTGAAGCATTAAAACGTGCAACAGATGCAAGACAAAGAAGAGGTTAATAAGTAAAGATAAAAGCGCTATTGTAAAAAATATGTATTCCCTGAAGGAGTTAAGCCTTTGGGGAATACTTTTTGGTTTTTTTCTGATACTAACACCATAAAGGTGTTGAGTATAAATTTAGTTTGTTTTACGAACCCGTATTGCACAACTAGAAAATTACAACATGGGAGGTTTTTATAGTATGAAAAAGTTTAGTTTTCATAAACTTACTTTAGCATTCATGCTGGTATTGTTACTTGCTCTTGCAGCTTGTGGCGGTGGTGATGACGAAGGAAACAACAATTCTGATTCATCAAGTAACAAAGGCTCTGAAGAGGGCGAATTGTATTCAATTGAAGATTTCACTAATGTGAAAACCAATGAAGGTGAACCAATCGATGGAGGGTCATTTACATATGGTCTTGTATCAGATACAGCTTTTGAAGGGACACTAAATTGGAATTTCTATTCTGGAGCACCAGATGCAGAGATTATTCAGTGGTTTGATGAGCCTTTACTAACATGGGATGAAAGCTACGTTTATACAAATGACGGAGCGGCAACTTATGAGTTAGAGGGGAACACAGTAACTTTTACTATTCGTGACAATGTAAATTGGCATGATGGTGAGCCAGTAACTGCAGAAGATTTTGCTTTTGCTCACGAAGTTATTGGACATCCGGAATACGATGGTATTCGTTATGGTTCTGACTTTACAAATATTGTTGGAATGGAAGAGTATCATGCCGGTGAAGCAGATACAATTGAAGGTATTGAAATTGTCGATGAAAAAACATTAAAAATCACTTATAAAGAAGTAACTCCATCATTACTAACAGGAAGCATATGGACGTATCCATTAGCAAAACACATCTTTGAAGATATTCCGGTAGCTGAAATGTCATCATCTGATGCTGTGCGTAAAAACCCTATTGGTTTTGGACCATATATAGTAGAAGAAATCGTTCCAGGTGAGTCTGTTACATTTACGAAAAATGAGGACTACTGGCGTGGAGAGCCTAACTTAGATAAAGTGACTGTAAAAGTTATTAGTTCAACAACTGTTGTGAATGAATTAGAATCAGGTGGTGTTGATACAGTAAGTAGTTTCCCTACTGATCAATATCCAGATAATGCAGATATGAGTAATGTTGAATTTTTAGGCGACACAGATCGTGCATTCACATACATCGGATTTAAATTAGGTAAATGGGATGCAGAAGAAGGAAGAGTAGTGCCTGATCCAAATGCGAAAATGGCTGACAAAAAACTTCGTCAAGCGATGTGGCATGCCGTTGATAACGATACTTTAGGACAGAAGTTCTATCATGGGTTACGTTGGAATGCAACAACATTAATTCCACCTTCACACCCTGAATATCATGATGAAACAAATCCTGGTCGTTCATTTGACCAAGAGAAAGCAAAACAACTTCTTGATGAAGCAGGATATGTTGATGTAAATGATGATGGAATGCGTGAAGATCCAGACGGTAATGAGTTAGTGATTAACTTTGCATCCATGTCTGGTGGAGATACTGCAGAGCCGATTGCGCAGTATTATATACAATCTTGGGAACAAGTTGGCCTTAATGTGCAATTAACAGATGGTCGCTTGATGGAATTCAACACATTCTATGATCGTGTTGAAAATGATGATCCCGGTATTGATGTATATCAAGGTGCTTGGGGTGTAGGTATTGACGTAGACCCACGTAGTCTCTGGGGTGGGGAATCAGTATCAAACTACACTCGTTGGACAAGTGAAGAGAATGATAGCCTGTTAGCAAAAGGGGTATCTGATGAAGCGTTTAATCTTGAGTATCGCCAAGACATTTATAACCAATGGCAAGAACTAATGGTAGAAGAAGTTCCTGTCTTCCCAACTGTTTATCGTGCTGTGCTAGTACCGGTAAATAACCGCGTTGTTAATTTTGCAATTGGAGATGGAACAGGAATCTATCTTCACGAACTTGGTGTAACACAAGAAGAACCAATGACAGCTGAATAATTTATTCAATAAAAACATCTGGGCTCAAATCCCAGATGTTTTTATTTGTATTAGCGACATGAATTATATGAACAGACACGTATTATAGGATGGAAAAATTTTTACTTAGCGACACGAAATATTCAAAAAATAATGATAAAAGATATATCTGATTTATTAAAAAATATATGCGTAACTCTCTGGCAGATTATGAAAAATTTAAAGTTGATAATAGTCAAAAACATTAATATATCAATGTTTTGAAACCAATAATGTATTGGTAATAAAAAAAATCGTACAAAATAATAAAATTTTTTAAAAAATCTATTGCATAATATTTAAATAATAGTATAATAACTTACATAGACAAGCTGATTAACAGTAAATTGTCAGAACAATTACACTAATTAGTGGTCTGTGAATACTTGCATCCTAGATGTTGGGTATTAATTAATCGGTTCAGCATTTATGCTTACCAACAAACATAAAAAAGGGAGGTTGATCAAGTATGAAAAAGTCTAGTTTAAATAAACTACTTTTAGCATTCATGCTTGTACTGTTACTAGCGCTTGCTGCGTGTGGTGGCGGTGATGATGAGAACTCAAGCAGTTCGAATGATTCAAACAATAACAGTGGCAATAACGACACTGAAGAATCAAATGATGAAGATGAAGATGGTCTTTATTCTATTGATGACTTCAGTCAATATGTATCAAATGAAGGGGAGCCTATTGAAGGTGGATCTTTCACTTACGGTTTAGTATCTGATACTGCATTTGAAGGTACTTTAAACTGGAACTTCTACTCTGGAAATCCAGATGCAGAGATTATTTCTTGGTTTGATGAAGCATTACTAACTTGGAATGATAGTTATGTTTACACTAACGATGGTGCTGCAACTTATGAACAAGATGGCAACACATTCACTTTCACAATTCGTGATAATGTAAACTGGCATGATGGTGAACCTGTTACTGCTGAAGACTGGGCGTTTGCTCATGAAGTAATTGGTCATCCGGATTATGACGGTATCCGTTATGGTTCTGACTTCACTAACATTGTTGGTATGGAAGAATACCACAATGGTGAAGCTGATTCAATCGAAGGTATCGAAGTTGTAAATGAAAAAACATTAAAAATTACTTATAAAAATGTTACTCCATCACTTGTGACAGGTAGTATCTGGACATATCCATTAGCTAAACATATCTTTGAAGATATCCCAGTAGCTGAAATGTCATCATCTGATGAAGTGCGTAAAAACCCAATTGGTTTCGGTCCATTTAAAGTAGATGAAATCGTACCTGGTGAGTCTGTAACATATGTTAAAAATGATGATTACTGGCGTGGAGAGCCTAACTTAGACGAAGTAACTGTTCGTGTAATTAGCTCAACTACTGTAGTAAACGAATTAGAAACTGGTGGCGTGGACTCAGTAAGTTCATTCCCAACGGATCAATATCCTGATAATGCTGATTTATCAAATGTTGAATTCTTAGGTAATGTTGACCGTGCATTCACTTACATTGGTTTCAAACTAGGTAAATGGGATGCAGAAAATGGTGAAGTAGTACCTGATCCAAATGCTAAAATGGCTAACAAGAAATTACGTCAAGCTATGTGGCATGCAGTTGATAACGATACATTAGGACAGAAGTTCTATCATGGTTTACGTTGGAATGCAACAACATTAATTCCACCGTCACATCCAGAGTTCCATGATGAAACAAACCCTGGTCGTACTTATGATGTTGAAAAAGCAAAAGCATTACTAGACGAAGCTGGATACGTTGATGTTGATGGCGATGGTATGCGTGAAGATCCAGATGGTGAAGAGTTAGTTATTAACTTTGCATCTATGTCAGGTGGAGACACTGCAGAACCAATTGCACAATACTATATGCAAGCTTGGGAAAATGTAGGTCTTAAAGTAGAACTAACTGATGGTCGTCTAATGGAATTCAATACTTTCTACGATCGTGTTGAAGCTGATGACCCTGATATTGACATCTACCAAGGTGCTTGGGGTGTAGGTATTGACGTTGACCCTCGTGGACTATGGGGTAATGCAGTTTCTAACTATACTCGTTGGACTAGTGAAGAACAATTAGAACTATTGGAGAAAGGTGTTTCTGACGAAGCATTCGATCTTGAATATCGTCAACAAGTTTACAATGAATTCCAAGAATTAATGGTAGAAGAAGTACCTGTATTCCCAACTGTTTACCGTTCTGTATTAGTACCAGTTAACAAACGTGTTGTTAACTTTGCAATTGGTGATGGAACTGGTGTATATTTACATGAACTTGGTGTAACAGAAGAGGAGCCAATTGTTGCTGAATAATTACTAATAGAAGAAAGATTGTCGAGTTACTCGGCAATCTTTTTTTGTTGCATAGAAAATATATAGCTATATATAACTCTAATGAAAGTATAGTCGCTTCCAGCCTTTCTGAGATCTAAAGTCAATCCTCATCACGGACTAAGGTCCCCTCATCTTGAGTTCATATGATTTGGAACAATTTGTGGGGAGCATGCCTTGCACTGTTATTAATATTATTGTCGTTAAATTGCAAAAAACTTGTCCTAATATGTATAGAAAGTAATAATTTTATACATTCGAAATACCTATTGTATTATTACATAAACTGCAAATTTTAAAAAAATTTATATAAAAATCCCAAAAACCACTTGTCTAAATTATAAAAATAATATATACTTTAAAAAATCAAACCTATATTACAAATTCATTACGAGTTACTCATGTAGACAAAATTCTACATTGATTTTTATAGAGAATTATCTTAATATTTATAATGTAGGTAATAATACATAACCTAAATTATTTAAAAATTAAAACTAATAATGATGAGATGGGCAGTATAACATAAAAGATTGGTACATCATGAGAAATCTGCTTTTTCTATTGTTTTAATTTCTCAACTTTATTGTTCGCATAATACATAGGTAGTTAGGAGGAGCACAATTGTCTGATAAATTACTCGAGATAAAAGATCTAAAAACGTCTTTTCGAATTAAGGATGATTACTACGCAGCTGTTGATAATGTGCATCTTACAGTAAATAAAAATGAAGTGCTTGCTATTGTAGGAGAATCAGGTTGTGGCAAAAGTGCACTTGCATTTTCAGTTATGGGGCTTCATAATCGCGCAAAAATTGAAGGGAATATCTATTTTAAGGATCAAGATATTGCTAATCTACCACCAAATAAGTTAAATAAGTTGCGTGGAAAAGACATGGGAATGATTTTCCAAGACCCGTTAACGGCTTTAAATCCTTTAATGATAATTGGAGACCAAATTGGAGAGGCATTACTGTTGCATAACAGTGAACTTTCTAAAACGCAGCGTAAAGAAAGAGTAATTGAATTATTAAATAAAGTTGGTATACCTCGACCGGAGCATGTTTATGAACAATTTCCACATGAATTATCAGGTGGGATGAGACAAAGGGTTGTTATTGCAATCGCTATTGCAAATGATCCTGAATTATTAATTGCGGATGAACCAACTACAGCTCTTGATGTAACCATTCAATCACAGATATTAGACTTGATAAATGAATTAAAAGAAGATATGGATGCAGGAATTATCTTAATCACGCATGATTTAGGTGTTGTTGCTGAAATGGCAGATCGAGTTGCTGTTATGTATGCAGGTCAAATTGTAGAGGTTGCGGATGTTCATACATTATTTAATGAACCATTACATCCATATACTCGTTCATTATTTGATTCAGTACCTAATAAAGCGGAAGCAAAATCAAAATTACATGTGATTCAAGGAATCGTACCATCTCTACAAAATCTTCCACGTGAAGGATGCCGTTTTGCACCTAGAATACCATGGATTGACGAATCGGTTCATGAAGAGCATCCATCATTACATGAAGTAGCACCAGGGCACTTTGTACGTTGTACCTGTTACAAACACTTCGAATTCCCTGGTGAGAGCAGTGAGGAGGAAGAACAGCATGGCGTTTCTAGAAGTTGAAGATTTAAAAGTACATTTCCCTATTAAGGGTGGAATATTCGGCAGGACGATTGATCATGTGAGGGCTGTAGATGGTGTTTCTCTTTCTCTAGAAAAAGGGAAAACATACGGACTTGTTGGTGAATCAGGCTCAGGAAAAACAACTACTGGCAGGGCAATCATTGGATTAGAGAAAGCAACTGCTGGGACCGTCACCTTTGATGGTCAAGATATTACAAATTTAAAGAATAAGTCAGATGTCCGAAAAGATGTACAGATGATATTTCAGGATCCATATTCTTCATTAAATCCGAAAAAGAGAGTGTTGGACATAGTTTCGGAACCTTTAAGAAACTACGAAAACCTCACAAAGAAGGAAGAAAGAATTAGAGTGCAGGAATTAATGGAATTAGTTGGCCTAAGTCCAGAAAGTATTTTGAAATACCCACATGAATTCTCTGGTGGACAGCGCCAGCGTATAGGTATTGCTAGAGCGGTTGCCTTAAAACCAAAGCTTATTATTGCTGATGAACCTGTATCGGCACTAGATGTTTCCGTACAGGCGCAAGTGCTGAACTTTATGCAAGATATTCAAGAAGAATTGGATTTAACCTATCTTTTTATAGGTCATGACTTAGGTGTTATCAAACACATGTGTGACAACATCGGAATTATGTATAGAGGTCGCTATGTAGAAGAGGGGAGTACAGAAGAAATTTTCACAAACCCTCAACATATTTATACGAAGAGACTGGTAGCAGCAATTCCTGATATCGACCCTAAAAATCGCGAAGCACAACGACAATTCCGTCAAGAGGTTAAAACAGAATATGAACAATCCTTCAATGATTACTTTGATGAGGAAGGTTTAGCTTATCAGTTACAGCCAGTAACAGAAACACACCGTGTGGCTTTACCGGAGAAAGGTTGATTGTATGTGGAAATTTACCGTACGAAGATTATTAATAATGATACCTCAAATAATTTTATTAAGTATTATCATCTTTGTATTAGCTAAAATGATGCCAGGTGATGCGTTATCTGGATTGATCGATCCAAACATTGACCCAGAGAGAATTGAAGAACTTAGGCATATGCACGGGTTTTATGATCCATGGCATAAGCAATATGCTGATTGGGTTGGAGGATTAATGCAAGGGGACCTTGGTAAGTCTTTCCGATTCAAAATGGATGTTACGGAACTTATTGGACAGCGAGTTGTTAACTCGTTTTGGCTGTCGCTGGCAACTTTAATTTTTACATATCTTCTTGCAATTCCTTTAGGTATTTTAAGTGGTCGCTATAATGATTCATTACTTGACCAGACTATTACAACTTATACATACATTGGCTTTGCGACACCATTATTCATTTTCGCATTAGTAATGTTATGGGTATTTGGATTTATGGTAGGTTGGTTCCCAACTAGTGGTAGTGTCACCCCAGGATTGGAGCCAGGAACATTCGAATATGTACTAAGTAAAATTAATCACTTAATACTTCCATCCTTATCGATGGCGTTAATTGCTACAGTTAATACCGTTCAATATTTAAGAAATGATATTGTCGATACGAAACAAAAAGATTTTATTTTAACAGCGAGAGCAAAGGGTGCTCCCGAATCACGAGTATACAACCGTCATATTCTAAGAAACTCACTATTACCGATTGCAGCTTTCTTTGGATTTGAGATAACTTCATTAATTGGAGGGTCCATTTTTATTGAGAATATTTTTGGATATCCAGGAATGGGTCAATTATTTTTAGAATCCATTTTACTCCGTGATTTCAGTGTTGTAACAGCTGTCACCTTATTATTTGGGATCGCAGCAATCGTTGGTGCATTGTTATCAGATATTATCTTAAGTCTAGTAGATCCTAGAATTCGAATTAAATAGATTGTGAGGTGAGAGAATTGGCAACATCAACAGCAAAAGTTAGTAACGAACAGCTTAAAGCGCAGAAAAGTCCTTCAGGCGTTAATATTATATGGCGTGAACTAGTCAGAGATAAATTAGCTTTATTTTCCTTGATATTTCTAATCTTGATTTCAGTCTTTGTGTATGGCGTTGCAATATTCTTAGATCAAGAAGAAATTGTAAGGGTTGATTTATTTGAAATCCATAAGCCACCTTCTGAAGACTTTTGGTTAGGTACAGATTACGGTGGACGTGATGTATTCGGGCAATTAATTATAGGTACTAGAAACTCACTTTCTATTGGATTTTTAGTTACCTTAATGAGTGGGATAATCGGAATCGTATTCGGATTAGTTTCTGGGTACTATGGTGGTCATATCGATAACATTCTAATGCGTATTCTTGATTTCTTCCTAGTACTACCATTTATGATGATTATTATCGTATTTGTAGCTATCGTACCTGAATATAGCATTATGACTTTCTCACTTATAATGACGGCCTTTTTGTGGATGGGAATAGCCCGGCTTATTAGGTCGAAGGTTTTACAGGAAAAAGAACTGGATTATGTGCAGGCATCCAAAACATTAGGATCGTCAAATTTAAAAATTATGTTTACACAAGTATTACCAAATATTAGTTCCCTAGTTATTGTAACCATGACATTAGGATTAGCAGCTAATATTGGTCTTGAATCAGGACTTTCATTCTTAGGGTTTGGTTTTCCAGAAAGTACACCAAGTCTCGGAACATTGCTAAGTTATGCTAGAAATCCACAAACATTGGAGTATAGATGGTGGATTTGGGTTCCAGCGTCAGTCCTTATCCTACTACTAATGTTAGCTGTTAACAATGTAGGGCAAGCACTGAAACGGGCAACTGATGCTAGACAAAGAAGAGGTTAGTAATCTATCGTACTAACACTTTAAGGGGGTGAGGCTTTAATAACTAGGTAGTGGTGATTATTGTTACCTACATCAACTTTTGATGTTGTGTATAAATGTCGATTTGATCTAATCAATCGACAAAAAACCTAAATGGTTAAAATAAAAGGGAGGGTATTCAATTATGAGAAAGAAAGGCTTTTCGAAATGGCTACTTGCTCTAATGCTTGTATTCTTACTTGTGTTAGCTGCATGTGGTGGAGACGACAATGATGGTAATGCATCAAATGGTGGAGACGATAATAATTCCACTGAAAATAACGAAAACAATGACGAGGGCAACAATGATGAAGGCAACTCTGAAGGTAACGACGAAGGAGATGAAGGGGATGCATTTGCTAGTCCTCAACCAGATGAAGAGGGAGTATTCAGTATCGAAGACTTCCAAACAGCTGCTCCTTCAGGTGAAGGACTTGAAGATGGTACTTTAACTTATGGTTTAGTATCTGACACAGTGTTTGAAGGTACATTAAACTGGAACTTCTATTCAGGTGCTCCTGATGCTGAAGTTATCGGTTGGTTTGATGAAGCACTACTAGGTATGGATGCAAACTATACGTATACACAAGATGGTGCTGCTACATTTGAAGTAGAAGATGGAAGAATCTTTACTTTCACTATCCGTGACAATGTTAATTGGCATGATGGTGAGCCTGTAACAGCAGAAGACTGGGCATTTGCTCACGAAGTAATTGCACATCCTGAGTACCCTGGTGTACGTTACAGTGGTTCTATGACAAACATTGAAGGTATTGAAGAATACCACAATGGTGAAGCTGATTCTATTTCAGGTATTGAAGTATTAAACGAGAAACAATTAAAAATTACTTATAAAGATTCTACACCTGCACTATTAACTGGTGGAATCTGGCCATATGCTTTAGCTAAGCATATCTTTGGAGATATGGAAGTAGCAGAAATGGAAGAATCTGATGCAGTACGTAAAAATCCAATTGGTTTTGGACCATACGAAGTAGATACAATCACTCCTGGTGAGTCTGTAACATATGTACGTAATGATGACTACTGGAGAGGTACACCTGGTCTTGCAGAAGTTACATTACGTGTAATTGCTCCAGAAACTGTAGTTAATGAATTGGAAACTGGTGGAGTTGACATGGTTGACGGATTCCCAACTGACCAATTCTTAGATAACTATGAAATGTCTAACGTTAACTTCTTAGGTGATATTGACCTAGCTTACACTTATATTGGGTTTAAACTTGGTACTTGGGACCATGAAGCTGGTGAAGTAGCTCCAGACCCAGACAAGAAAATGGCTGACGTTAACTTACGTCGTGCAATGTGGTACGCTGTAGATAATAATGCAGTAGGTGACCGTTTCTATAATGGTTTACGTTGGAATGCAACAACTCTAATTGTTCCATCTCACCCTGCATATCATGATGATTCAATTGAAACACCAACATATGATCCAGACGAAGCTAACCGTATTTTAGATGAAGCTGGATATGAAGATGTTGATGGTGATGGTATCCGTGAGGACAAAGATGGTGAACCGTTAGTAATTAACTTTGCTTCTATGTCTGGTGGAGACACTGCTGAACCATTAGCACAATACTACATCCAACGTTGGGCTGATGTTGGTCTAAAAGTAGAACTAATTGATGGACGTCTATTAGAATTCAACAGTTTCTATGATCGCGTTGGTCAAAAAGGTGAAGATGATCCTGAAATTGACATTTACCAAGGTGCTTGGGGCGTAGGTTCTGACGTTGATCCATCTGGATTATACGGACGTAACGCAATGTTCAACTTCCCTCGTTATGCTAGCGAAGAAAATGATCGCTTATTAGCAGAAGGATTATCTGAAGAAGCATTCGATGTTGAATATCGTCAATCTGTATACAGTGAGTGGCAAGAACTTATGGCTGAAGAAATTCCAGTATTCCCTACTCTATATCGTGCTCTAGTAATTCCTGTTAACAAACGTGTTGTTAACTACGATATGTCAGCTGGATCTGATACTTACCTATATCAACTTGCTGTAACTGAAGAAGAGCCAGTAGTTGCTGAATAATTAATAGTTATTAAAAGAAGAAGTCCTCTATGAGGCTTCTTCTTTTTTGGGTTATTGAGTCGAGTAATCTTTCCGTATATTAAATTCTATTAAACTTGTAATATTTTCTCTCCTTTTGGGCAATCCTTGTAATAGTCTTTTAAAAGTCTTGTAAAGGAAATAAGGCTTTTAGTGTGATAGACTAGTCAATGTTGCGCATTTCAAGGAGGAAAACATGATGAAAAAACTATTAGCAACACTAATTACAATAATAATTATCGTAAGTTCATTTGGAATACCCATTTCGGCTGACAAGTTAACAAGCAATACTGAACGTGTTATAGTCACAGGTGATCATATAGAGAAACAAAAACTATCAATCTATAAAACTTATTTAGTTCAAAAAGGTGAGACCTTACAAGAAATTGGCGAAAAACATGACGTGTCTGAAAAAGATATTAAAAAATGGAATAACCTAAAAGCAGAATTACTGGAAGAAGGCCAAAAGTTGAAACTTCTAAACAGTAAAAAGAAGAATTTAGAGATAAAAACATTAGACGCTCCTAAAACAGAAGTGAAGTCAACAAAAACTATAAATAAATCGGAGCAAGATGTAAAAAAAAGTAATGAAAAAATAATGGTAAAAGCTACTGCATATACAGCTAAATGTGATGGGTGCTCAGGAATTACGTATACTGGAGTCGACTTAAATACAAATCCTAATGCAAAAGTTATAGCTATTGATCCAACTGTCATTCCTTTAGGAACAAAAGTTCATGTTGAAGGATACGGTTATGCCATTGCAGCTGATATTGGAAGTGCCATTAAAGGTAAACGAATTGATATTCATGTGCCAACAAAAAAAGAAGCGTTTCAGTGGGGTGTTCGTGAGGTTGAAGTTACTATAATTGAAGAATAGATGATTATGTATGGGAAGCATTCTATAAAATGATGCTTCCTTTTGTTATAGTTTGATTTCATTAGTAGTGTCTTCCTCATTAATAATCTCATCAGTTGTATCCGTTTGAGTGAACCCTACAACACTAATACCGATAATTAACATAATAAATAGCGTCAATAAAATTTTACGTACCATAGCTGCCTCCTTCTAAGTTTGTCACTATGTAAAAGTATAATAAATTTATAGATTAAAATCTACATATTTTGACATAAATAATAAGGAAATTTTTACTTGTAATAAGGCATTAGTCTATGTAAGATTTTTATTATAATATCATTACTATAGCAGTAAGTCTCCATACAATTTGTTTCTAGTAAACATTTCGATACAATTATGGTAAAATGGTTTCAGATTAAAGAGGAAGCTTCCACGTTTTGAGTGGTGATAAGTATGTTAAGCGCTTACATAAAATAGGAGGTATTAAGATGACTAGTAAAATTTTGAATACATTTTTAGATGAGAACATAGCTGAGCTTAAGGGTAAAGGGTTATATAATGAAATCGATCCTGTTCAAGGTGCAAATGGACCAACTATTAAGGTTGATGGGAAAGAATTAATTAACCTTTCTTCTAATAACTACTTAGGCCTTGCGACAGATGACAGATTAAAGCAGGTTGCAAAAAATGCAGTTGATTCCCATGGTGTTGGGGCAGGTGCTGTTAGAACTATAAATGGTACATTGGATTTACATATAGAGCTAGAGAAAAAGTTAGCAGAGTTCAAAGGGACAGAAGCTGTTATCTCATATCAATCTGGATTTAACTGTAACATGGCGGCTATTTCAGCAGTTATGGATAAAAATGATGCAATCTTATCTGATGAGTTGAACCATGCATCGATTATTGATGGATGCCGTTTATCGAAGGCAAAAATAATCCGTTTTAACCACTCTGACATGGTGGATTTACGTAAGAAAGCTAAAGAGGCAGTAGAATCTGGTCAATATAATAAAATCATGGTAATTACCGATGGAGTTTTCTCTATGGACGGTGATGTTGCAAATTTACCAGGTATTGTTGAGATAGCAGAGGAATTTGACCTAATTACTTATGTAGACGATGCTCATGGTTCAGGTGTTCTAGGTAAAGGTGCAGGAACGGTTAAACATTTCGGCTTACAAGACAAAGTGGATTTTCAAATGGGGACATTATCAAAAGCAATTGGAGTTATCGGTGGATATGTAGCTGGTAAAGCAAATCTAATCGATTGGTTGAAAGTACGCTCTAGACCATTTCTATTCTCTACTGCAGTAAGCCCTGCTGATGCTGCTGCAAGTAAAAAAGCCGTTGAAATTCTAATGGAAAGCACAGAACTACACGATAAACTTTGGGAAAATGGTAATTACTTAAAAGAGGGATTGAAGGGTCTAGGATTCAATATTGGAGATAGTGAAACACCTATTACTCCATGTATTATTGGTGATGAAAAGGATGCACAGGAATTTAGTAAACGACTTTATGAAGAAGGAGTTTATGCTAAGTCAATTGTCTTCCCTACTGTACCGCGTGGGACAGGAAGAGTACGTAATATGCCAACAGCAGCACATACAAAGGAAATGCTT
Organism: Ornithinibacillus halophilus; assembly: GCF_900129485.1. Lineage (GTDB taxonomy): Bacteria > Bacillota > Bacilli > Bacillales > Amphibacillaceae > Ornithinibacillus > Ornithinibacillus halophilus. Next base: position 3,077 of record NZ_FQVW01000023.1, on the reverse strand, counting down.
GATCAAGCAATTGCGATCTATGAAAAAGTCGGAAAAGAAATGAACTTGATTTAATTTTATTGTTAGTGAGGTAAAAGCATGAAAAGAATCTTAGTAACCGGAGCACTTGGTCAGATTGGATCAGAGCTTGTTACAAAACTTAGAGATATTTATGGTTCGTCCAATGTAATAGCTACCGATATTAAAGAACTTCCCGGTGTAAAAGAGCAGGGACCTTTTGAGAAATTAGATGTAACAGATCCACAGCGTATGTTTGATGTTGCAAAGGAGTATAACGTCGATACGGTAATGCATTTAGCTGCCTTGTTATCAGCAACAGCAGAAAAAATGCCAAAAGTAGCATGGGATATTAATATGGGTGGTCTTGTTAATGCGTTAGAAGTAGCGCGAGAGCTTGATTTACAATTTTTCACTCCAAGTTCAATAGGTGCGTTTGGTCCATCCACTCCAAAAGATAATACGCCACAAGATACGTTACAACGCCCAACTACGATGTATGGCGTGAACAAAGTATCCGGTGAATTGTTATGTGATTATTACTATCATCGTTATGGGGTAGATACTAGAGGTGTTCGTTATCCTGGTCTCATTTCATATGTTGCTCCTCCAGGTGGTGGTACAACGGATTATGCTGTTGAGATTTATTATGAAGCGATTAAGAATAAATCGTATACTTCTTATATTGGAGAAGGCACTTACATGGATATGATGTATATGCCGGATGCGTTAAATGCCATTGTTCAATTAATGGAGGCAGATGCTGATAAATTAGAACACCGAAATGCTTTTAATATTTCAGCAATCTCTGCGGCTCCAGAGGATTTTGCAAAAGCAATTCAGAAACATATTCCAGAGTTTTCAATCTCTTATGAGGTTGACCCAGTAAGGCAAAAGATAGCAGATAGCTGGCCAAACAGTATTGACTCCTCAGCTGCAACAAAAGAGTGGGGATTCAAAGCAGATTATGATATTGATGCAATGACAAAGGAAATGTTAGAGAAAATCGCAGAAAAAGTTAAATAAAGATTTGAGAAGCGCTCTTTTTGTAAGGGCGCTTTTTGAGATCTTTATTATAATGATAACAAAAAAGCTGCCCTATATAGGACAGCTTTTTCTTAACTAGCATACATTTCTTTAATTTGTTTCTGTAACTTCTTATCTGCTACATATTCATCGTAGCTCATTTCTTTATCGATTATTCCGTTTGGTGTAATTTCAATTAGGCGATTCGCAATACTTTGCACGAATTGGTGGTCGTGAGAAGTAAATAGAATGGAGCCTTTAAATTTAATTAACCCATTGTTTAATGCTGTAATCGATTCAAGGTCTAAGTGGTTCGTTGGTTCATCTAATAAAAGAACGTTGGCATTACTCAACATCATCTTAGATAACATGCAACGAACTTTTTCTCCACCAGATAAAACACTTGCTTTTTTAAGTGCCTCTTCACCAGAGAATAACATTCTACCAAGGAATCCACGTAAAAATGTTTCCGTTTCATCTTCAGGTGAGTATTGACGTAACCAATCAACTAATGGTAAATCATTATTCTCAAAGAATTTACTATTGTCTTTAGGGAAATATGATTGAGAGGTAGTTACACCCCATTTGTAAGAACCTGCATCAGGTTCCATTTCTCCCATTAAGATTTTAAATAACGTTGTTTTAGCAATGTCATCACTACCTACTAAAGCAATTTTATCATCTTTGTTCATCGTAAAACTAACATTATCAAGAACCTTTTTGTCCCCAATTGTTTTTGTTAATCCTTCTACACGAAGTAAATCATTTCCAATTTCACGTTCTGGTGTAAATGCAATATAAGGGTACTTACGAGAAGATGGTTTAATATCATCTAATGTAATGTTCTCTAATAATTTTTTACGTGATGTTGCTTGTTTGGACTTTGATGCATTTGCGCTAAATCGTGCAATAAAAGCTTGAAGTTCCTGGATTTTCTCTTCTTTTTTCTTGTTTGCTTCTTGAGCCATTTTAGTTGCTAATTGGCTTGATTCATACCAGAAATCGTAGTTACCGATGTACACTTCAATTTTCCCATAGTCAACATCTGCAATATGGGTGCATACCTTATTTAAAAAGTGACGGTCATGGGAAACAACGATGACGGTATTCTCGAAGTTAATTAAAAAATCCTCTAACCATTGAATCGCTTGAATATCTAATCCGTTTGTCGGCTCATCCAGTAATAAAATGTCTGGATTACCAAATAAACTTTGAGCTAGTAATACTTTCACTTTTTGATCAGCTGGGATATCAGCCATTTTCATCATATGCATCGATTCATCGATACCAAGACCTTTTAGAAGGACTGCTGCATCTGATTCAGCTTCCCAACCATTCATTTCAGCAAATTCACCTTCTAATTCAGCAGCGCGCATTCCATCTTCTTCAGTAAACTCAGCTTTCATGTAAATAGCATCTTTTTCTTGTTTTACTTCATAAAGACGTTCGTGTCCCATTAATACAGTATCAAGAACACCATGTTCCTCATATGCAAAATGGTCCTGTTTTAGTACAGCTAGACGCTCACCAGGAGACATCGATACATGTCCTGATTGTGGTTCAATGTCACCAGAAAGGATCTTTAAAAATGTCGATTTTCCAGCCCCATTTGCTCCAATAACACCGTAGCAATTTCCAGATGTAAACTTAATATTTACATCTTCAAATAATTTTTTATCACCATATCGTAAACTAACGTTAGAAACAGTTATCATATATTTTGAATTTCCTCCATAAATTATCTTATCAAGCTTAAGCTTACGTGATTTTAGGCATTTCGTCAATATTTGTAAAGGCTAAGAGAATACTTTTGCATAATCAAGTATTGCACAACCCTATAGATTCTATTATAGTAAGAAAAGCGCAGAGCGACCGCTTTGCGACGTACGGACTGCGCCTGGTCATGCCAGGTGGTTCAATGTTGCCACGCAAAGTGGCGAACTTAATTGAACATACCCTGTAGGAGATAAAGGAAACATGCCCCTTCATAGGGGTATGCCGACGTTGGACGCAAAGTCCGGTTTTAGTCGGCCTTCCTTTGTATCGGAGTCGAT